>CAZLGF010000043.1:6001-11276 GCA_964558955.1 uncultured Coriobacteriaceae bacterium | reverse complement strand
CCGAGCATCTCGGCGCCGTGGCGTATCGTGTCGCGGTTCACGCCCGCGGCGAAGCGCTTGTCCTTGAACTTCTTCTTGAGCGACTTCACGTTGAAGTCCATGACGCTCTTGGACGGGCGCATGACGATCGCCGCGCCGATGAGGCCCGTGAGCTCCTCGGTGGCGAAGAGGATCTTCTCCATGATGTGCTCGGGGCGAGGCAGCTCGGGGTTGAAGTCGGAGCAGTGGCTCTGCACGGCGCGCACAAGCTCGGGCGTGCCGCCGGCCTCCTCGATGAGCGCCGCGGCGTAGATGGTGTGCTGCGCGGGTTCGTCGGCGTGCTCCTCCCAGTCGAGATCGTGCAGCAGCCCCACGATACCCCAGAACTCCTCGTGATCGGGGTCGAACTCGCGCGCGAAGTAACGCATGGCTTGCTCGACCGTCTCGCCGTGCTCAAGATGGAAGGGGTCGTGGTTGTGCGCGCTCAACAGCGCGAACGCCTCGTCGCGCGTCATGCCGGCCTGCAGGGTCTCGCTCATGGTGCCTCCTGGTCACGGTGCGGGGTGTGTCGCCAGGGATTATACGCCGGCTCATCACAGCGTCCAACGCGCGCTCTCCCGCTGGAGGCGCACCATCCGGGCGAAGAGCCCGTCGCGCGCCATGAGCTCGGCGGGCGAGCCCTGCTCGGCCACGCGCCCGCCGTCGAGCACCACGATCTTGTCGGCGCTCTCCACGGTGCGCATCCGGTGCGCGATCACGATGACCGTCCGGCCGGCGAGCAGGCGCGAGAGCGCCTCCTGCACCGCGGTCTCGTTCTCCACGTCGAGGCTTGCCGTCGCCTCGTCGAGCAGGACGACGGGGGCGTCTTTGAGCAGGGCGCGTGCGATGGAGATGCGCTGGCGCTCGCCGCCCGAGAGGCGCGCGCCGTTCTCGCCGATCCGCGTCTCATATCCCTCGGGCAGGCGCGAGACGAACTCGTCGCAGCGCGCCGCCCGTGCCGCCGCGAGGACCTCCTCATCGGTGGCGCCGCGCCGCCCGAGCCGGATGTTGCCCATGACGGTGTCGTCGAAGAGCACCACGTCCTGGAAGACCACCGAGAAGTCGCTGAGGAGCACCTCGGGATCGACGGTGGAGACGTCCACGCCGCCCACGGTGACCGAGCCGGCGGTCGCGTCCCAGAACCGGCACGCGAGGCGCGCGCAGGTTGACTTGCCCGACCCGCTCGGCCCCACGAGGGCGGTGACCTCGCCCTCGCGCGCCGTGAAGCTCACGTCGCGCAGCACCTCGTCGGCGCCGCGATCGTAGGCGAACGACACGTGCTCGAAGACCACATCGTGCCCCTGCGGTTCGTAGGTGGAGCCGCCCGCCGCGAGCGGCTCGTCGTAGAAGCTCCTCATGCGCCCCGCGGCCGCGCGCGCGGCGAAGAGCTCGGCGATGAGCATGAGCGCCTGGTCGAAGGGGGCGTAGATGCGGCTCACCACGAGCAGGAAGCAGAAGAGGGTCATGAAGTCGCATGAGCCCTCGGCGATGAGCGCGCCCCCCGCCAGCAGCGTGGTCGCGAAGCCGAACCGCAGCACGATCTGGGCGCCGTTCACGCAGATGCCCACCACGAGCTCGCTTCTCACCGTCTGGGCCTCGGCCGCGTCGATGTCGGCGCGGATGCGATCGAGGTAGCGATCCTCCTGATTCGTCGCGCGCACCTCGCGCACGCACTCGAGCGCCTCCTGGATATCCTCCGAGACCGCGAGGTTTTTCATGCGGGTCGCGCGGCTCAAGGGCTCGAGCCAGCGGCGCATGCCGAAGAGCAGCGCGAGCGCCACCGGGCCCGACCACATCGAGGCGATCGCGAGCCGCCCGTCGAAGCAGGCGAGCCCCACGAAGGCTATGGCCATCGTGATGTAGGCGCCGTAGAGCTCGGGCAGCACGTGGCTGTAGGCGTGCTCGGTCGTCTTGACGTCGGTCATGAGGGTCTCGGTGAGGTCGGCGAGGTCGCGCCGGCCGAAGAACGACAGCGGGAGCTTGCGCAGGCGCTCGGCGAGGCCGATGCGCTGCCGGCCGCTCTCCTTGTAGATGACCCCGTACTGGTAGTAGTACTGGAAGCGCTCGCAGATGAAGAGCACGACGAGGTAGACCGCCGCGATGGCGATGAGCGCGGGCGCCGGGAGGTCGAGCAGGTCGATCCCGAGCGCGCCGGCGAGACCGGTCTGCTCCGTGCCCAGCAGGCGTGCGATAAGCGAGTTCATCGCGAGGTAGATGAGGTTCACGCCGCCGAAGACCACGAGGTTCGTCACAGTGGTCCACGCCGCGCCGAGCTTGACGTTTCTCACGCCCTTGTCGGTGAGGGCGTATTTCTCCTTGAGGCTCATCACGCCGCGCTCCCTTCGGTTCCGTTCTCTCGGCTTGTGGAGGCGCCCTGCGCGGCGGTCCCGCCTGATGAGATGCGCCAGCTGACGGCCTGCTCGTAGTCGGCCCACAGGGTCGCGTAGAGACCCGCGGCGGCGAGCAGCTCCTCGTGCGTGCCCTGCTCGACCACGCGCCCGCGATCGAGCACGACGATCAGGTCGGCGTCGCGCACGGTGGAGAGGCGATGGGCGATCATGAGGGTCGTTTTGCCCTGCGACAGGCGCGCCAGCGCCCGCTGGATGAGGGCCTCGTTCTCGGGGTCCGCGAAGGCCGTGGCCTCGTCGAGGACGACGATCGGCGCGTCCTTGAGGATCGCGCGGGCGAGCATGAGGCGCTGCACCTCGCCGCCCGAGAGATGGACCCCCTCCGCGCCCACGACGGTGTCGACGCCGTCGGGGAGCTTCGCGATGATGTCGTCGCACTGCGCGGCGGAGAGCGCCTCCGCGACCTCCGCGCGCGTGGCGTCGGGTCGTGCCGCGCGCACGTTGTCCAGGATGCTCTGGGAGAAGAGGCGGTTCGCCTGGAAGACGAAGGCCACGCGGTCCATGAGGTCGGCGGGGTCCAGGGCGCGCACGTCGACGCCGCCCACGCGAACCGATCCCGCGTCGACGTCCCAGAAGCGCGGGACGAGGGCGGCCGCCGTGGACTTGCCGCCGCCCGACGGCCCGACGAGCGCCACGGTGGCGCCAGCGGGGACGGTGAACGAGACGTCTGCGAGCGCCGGCTGCTCGGCGCCCTCGTAGGTGAAGGTGACGTGCTCGAAGGCGACGTCGTTGCCACGCGGGCGCTCGGGCTCCGCCGGCGCGCTGATCACGGGCGCGCGAAGCACCTCCTGCACGCGCATGAGCGCGTCAGTCGCCGTCTGGACGGCGTCGGCGATGAACATCACGCGCGTCATGGCGGTGGGGATCACCGCCGAGAAGATCGCGTAGAAGGCGAAGTTCGCGATGAAGCGCGCCAGGTCGCTCTCGCCGGGAAGCAGCAGCACGGCCACGGGGACGAGGATCGCGGCGGCCCCGTTGATGACTGTGAGCGACAGCGACTGCGGGTTCTGGCACCACGCGACCGCGTAGTCCTGCGCGAAATGCGTGAACTCCTCGATGGCGTCGTGGAACGCCCTAAACGAGTAGACGGTCTGCTGGAACACCTTGACCACGGGGATGCCGCGGACGTACTCGGTGCCGGTCTGGTTCATCTTGACGAGTGAGTCCATGTAGCGCTGCATGAAGTCCATGCCGCGCCCGCCCATCATGGAGACCATGCAGCCGAGCGATAGGATGACCGTCGCGAGGCAGGCGAGGCCGAGTCGCACGTCAAAGATGAAGAACACGACGATCATGCCGAGGATCATCGCGAGTGAGGCGACGGTGTCGGGCAGCTTGTGGGCGAGCAGCCCCTCGGTCTCGGACGCGCACCCGTCGACCACGCGCCTGAGCGCGCCCGAGGCGTGCGTGTCGAAGTAGCCGAGGCTCGTGCGCATGAGGTGCTCGGTCGCGGCCTTGCGCATGTTCGACGCGCAGCGGAAGGCCGCGAGGTGCGTGCACATGAGGCCCGCGAAGTAGAGCGCGATCGACGCGGCGGCGAGCCCGAGGGCCCACCAGCCGTAGGTCGCGATGTCCGCGGCCGCGCTCCAGCGGGGCGCGACGGCGATGAGGTCGCGCGCCACGAACCACACGCAGACGTAGGGCCCGAAGGACACGATCATCGAGATGGCCGAGAGCGCGCAGCCCACGTACGTGAGGGCGCGGCGCTGCCCCGCGAAGGCGAGCAGCTGGGCGATGGGGTTGCCGCGCGGCCGCGCGCCGTTCGCGTCCGTGGGCGCGGCGCCTGCATCGGGGGATGCCATACCTTGCCTCCTGTTCTCACCGCGCAGGATGCGGCCCGACGCGGCGTCGACGCTTGTCCGTGAAGGATCCTGAGCATATCATTTGAGTATGCTTAGGCTAACTTTTAGGTGAGACGTTGGGACGATTTCGAAACGGGGGAGGCATGGGGCTCGGCGCAGGCGAACAGGCGTGCCTCGTGCGCGCGGCCAAGCGCCACATCGCCCTCAATCTGCACGGCACCTTGACGATCGACGCGCTCGCCCGCGCGCTCCTGACGAGTCGCTCGCGGCTGTGCGCGGCCTTTCGGGCCGAGACAGGGGAGAGCGTCGGCTCCTACGTTCGCCGCATGCGGATCGAGCGCGCCTGCGAGCTGCTCCTCATCCCGCGGCTCAGCGTCGCCGCGGTGGCGCGCGCTGTGGGCTACGCGCGCACGTCAAGCTTTACTGTGGCGTTCGAGCGCGCGCAGGGATGCGCGCCAAGCGTCTGGCGCGCCCGGCGGGGTGTGCCAGACGCGCGTTCAGGATGCGATGAGAATGAGGAGAGGGGCGCGGTCTAGTTCTCGCTCGGCTGGATGTGCGGCGCGAGGACCTCCTCGATCTGCTCTTCGGTGCATTCGAGCGCGACGGCGAGCTCCTCGACGGAGCGGCGATGCGCCTCCTTGAGCACACGCGCGTAATAGCTGCTCGGTTTCTTGGAGTGGCGCTCGGCGTCGAGGATGCGCGAGCGCATGGTCTTGGCGACGCGGATGGTCTCGGGAACGCCCTGCTTGATGAGCTGCCTGAAGTGCATCTCCTCGAGCGAGCTGTTGCGCTCGGTGAAGGGGTCGCACTCGATGTCGTCGTAGGTGTCGAGGACGTGCTGAGCCTCCTCGCGCGAGATGGCGGCGTGCAGGCGATCGGATTGCGATACGGGGTAGAGCATGAGGGTCTTCGCATGGCCCTGCTTGCATTCGAGGACGATCATGGGCGCCGCGCCCTGGTCGTCGTACCCGGTGACGGTGCAGATTCCCTGCCCCGGATGAATGACGTGCGATCCGATTTCGAACATGCTTCCTCCGCCCACTACGC
>CAZLGF010000043.1:0-5901 GCA_964558955.1 uncultured Coriobacteriaceae bacterium | reverse complement strand
GGCCGTGTCGACGTTGCGTGATTCACGCGGGCGGTCGTGGCCGGCGGGGCCCGCACGGTACAATGGCGCTGGCGCGGCGCCCGGCACGCAGCCGGGTTGGCGGGGCTCCCGCCCGCGCGCCTCGACACGATGAGCATCCAGCGCCTGATGGCGCCGATCGATGGGATACACGGAGGAGCGATATGAAGTACTTCGGCACCGACGGGTTCCGCGGCGAGGCAAACAACGGCCTCGACGTCGAGCACGCGTTCAAGATCGGCCGTTACGTGGGCTGGTACTACGGGGCCCGGCAGGCCCGCAAGGCCCGCGTCGTGGTGGGCAAGGACACGCGCCGCTCGAGCTACATGTTCGAGAGCGCGCTCGTGGCGGGGCTCGTGGCCTCCGGTGCCGACGCCTACATGCTCCACGTCATCCCCACGCCGGGCGTCGCCTACGAGACCGTCGACGGGCGCTTCGACTGCGGGATCATGATCTCGGCCTCGCACAACCCCTACACCGACAACGGCATCAAGCTCGTGAACGGCGAGGGCTACAAGATGGACGAGGACGTGCTCGAGCTCATCGAGCGCTACATCGATGGCGAGATCGACGTGCCGCTCGCCACGGGCGACGCGATCGGCTGCACGGTCGACTACATGCAGGGTCGCAACCGCTATATCGCGCACCTCATCGCGAGCGCCAACTTCTCGCTCCAGGGCGTGAAGGTGGGTCTCGATTGCGCGAACGGCGCGGCCTCCTCGGTGGCCAAGCCGGTGTTCGACGCCCTCGGCGCCGACGTCCGCGTGATCAACAACGCCCCGAACGGTTTCAACATCAACGTCGACTGTGGCTCCACGAACATCGAGCGCCTGCGCCGGCACGTCGTCGAGCAGGGACTCGATGTGGGCTTCGCCTACGACGGCGACGCCGACCGCTGCATCGCCGTGGACGAGCGCGGCAACGTGGTCGACGGCGACCTCATCCTCTACATCTGCGGCGTCTACCTCAACAAGCACGGGCGCCTGTCGGCGGGCACGGTCGTGCCCACGGTCATGAGCAACTACGGCCTTTTCAAGGCCTTCGACGAGGCGCGCCTGTCCTACGAGGTCACCGCGGTGGGCGACAAGAACGTCTACGCGTGCATGCGCGAGAACAGCTACAGCCTCGGTGGCGAGCAGTCGGGCCACATCATCTTCGGCGACATCGAGTGCACGGGCGACGGTATCATGACGAGCCTGCGCGTGATGGAGGTCCTGCGCGCCGAGCGCGAGACCCTCTCGCAGCTCTGCGCGCCCGTGAAGCTCTACCCGCAGGAGCTCGTGAACGTGCCCGTGACCGACCGGGACGTCGCCATGGCCGACGCGGGCGTGCGCGCCGCGATCGATCGCGCCCAGGACTTCCTTGGCGACCGCGGCCGCGTGCTCGTGCGCGCCTCGGGCACGGAGCCGCTCGTGCGCACCCTCGCCGAGGCGCCGACCGATGAGCTCTGCCATCAGGCGAACGCCATCGTGCTCGAGGCGCTCGAGCCCTTCCGCGCTGCATAAGGCGCCGGCACCCGGGGTCGCTCGTAGAGGTGTGTTACAGTTGTCCCGTTTGAACACCCGTGTTGCGGATGCGCCCCGCGCACCGTTCCGGCCAGGGGAGGCCCCATGCCCGAGAAGATAGAAGAGCTGGTCCGCGCCGCGCTCGCGGCGGCGCAGGAGGCGGGCGACCTGCCCGCGTTCGACCTGGATGACTGCGGCATCGAGCGCCCGGCCGACACCGCGCACGGCGAGTGGACCTCGACCATGGCCCTGCGCTCGGCCAAGCTGGCGCGCCGCGCTCCCCGCGCGATCGCGGACGCCGTCGTGGCGCATCTGCCCGCCTCGCCGGACATCGATCACGTGGAGGTGGCGGGCCCCGGTTTCATCAACTTCCACCTCTCGATCGCGGCGCGGAACGCGGTCCTGGCTCAGGCGCGCGCCCAGGGCATGGATTTCGCGCGATCAAACGTGGGCGACGGCCTGAAGGTCCAGGTCGAGTTCGTCTCCGCGAACCCCGTCGGCCCCATGCACGTTGGTCACGGCCGGTGGGCGGCTCTCGGCGACTCGCTCTGCCGCGTGATGGCGCATGCCGGGTACGACGTCGAGCGCGAGTTCTACATCAACGATCACGGCTCGCAGATGGACGTCTTCGGGCGCTCGCTCGTGATGCGCTACCTGCAGCTCGAGGAGATCATGACCGAGCGGGGGCTCACGCTCGACGCGGCCCACGCCCTGCTCGAGGCCGATCGCGTCGCCTATGTGGACGACGAGGAGGGGACGTGCCCCGAGGCCCATCCCTATATGAACGCCTTCAACGAGGCCCTCGGCGGCAACGCCTACGGCGGCGGCTACATCATCGATGAGGCGGCCCGCTTCGTCGAGGAGGATGGCGCGCGCTGGGTGGACGCTGAGAGCGATGAGCGCCTCGTCGCCTTCCGCGAGCGCGGGTATGCCCGCATGCTCGAGGACATCCGCGCCACCTGCGCCGACGCCAACTGCACCTTCGACGTGTGGTTCTCGGAGCGCACCCTCTACGAGCGCGACGAGACGGGCACCAACGCGGTCGAGCGCGCCTTCGCCGCGCTCCGCGAGATGGGCTATCTCTACGAGCGGGAGGGAGCGCTCTGGTTCCGCTCGACTGACCTTGGCGACGACAAGGACCGCGTGCTCGTGAAGGCCAACGGCGAGTACACCTATTTCGCGTCCGATGTGGCCTACCACTGGAACAAGTTCCAGCGCGTTGACCACGTGATCGACATCTGGGGCGCCGACCATCACGGGTACATCAACCGCGTGCGCTGCGTCTGCGACGCACTCGGGTTCCCGGGGCGCTTCGAGGTTCTGCTCGGGCAGCTCGTGAACCTGCTGCGCTCGGGCAAGCCCGTGCGCATGTCCAAGCGCCGCGGCACCATGGTGACCTTCCGCGAGCTTCTGGACGAGGTGGGCTCCGACGCCGCGCGCTACACCCTCATCTCCCGCTCGTCCAACCAGATGATCGATTTCGACATCGACGCGGTGAAGGAGAAGAGCCAGGCGAACCCCGTCTACTACGTGCAGTACGCGCATGCGCGCATCTGCTCGATCCTCCGGCGCGCCGCCGGCGTGACGCCCGAGGAGGCCGCGGCGCTCGGCATGGACGCCGTGGCGGATCGCGCGATCGGCGATGACGTGGACTACGCGCTGCTCGCCGATCCCACCGAGCTCGCCCTCTCGCGCAAGATCTCGGAGCTCGAGGAGCTCATCGCGAGCTGCGCCCGCGACCGCGCGCCCTTCCGCCTCACGCACTACGCCGAGGAGCTTGCCGGCGCGTTCCACTCGTTCTACACGGCCTGCCAGGTGCTGCCGAGCGAGGGGCGCCCGGTTGACCCCGCGCTGTCGCGCGCGCGTCTCGCGGCCTGCGACGCCGTCCGTCACGTGCTCTCGCTCGTGCTCTCGCTCGTGGGCGTTTCCGCCCCGCAGCAGATGTAGCGACTTCGTCGGGCGGGTGATGCATACGCGTCGCCCGCCCGACGCAGCGAAAAGTGTGCTACACTGCACTTTGTGCCCAAGGCACCCCGTTTTCTCTTAAGCTTAATATCGTTGTCGCGCCTTCACGTCAGCCGAGGTCAGCGCATGCAGATTGTCCGCGCGCGGCACAGGGACCCGCCGCGCGGGCCGTTTACGCGAGAGATTATGGTGCACGGGCAGCGAAGGACCGACACACAGGGAGGTCGATCGCCCAACGCTCGCATGATGAGGCGGATCCTGTGGGATCACGCTGTATGCGCCGCTCGGCACGGCGCTTCGCGCAGGTCGCGCCATACGCGGCCACGCAAGAATTCCCGTTTCCGCGTCCGCTTGAGACGCTCGTGCATTTCCTGATCGATTGCGGCCATGCGCGTTCATGGCCGGTTGGAAGAAAGTTGAGCAGACAGAGTGTCAGACCAAACCGCACCCGCAGCAGAAAACTCCGAGACTCCCGCGGCGGCTCCCGCTGAATCCGCCCCGGCCGAGACGGCCGAGAAGCCCCGTTCGCGCCGCCGCACGCGCAAGGCGGCCGCCACGCAGGACGCCGCGTCCGAATCCGACGCCGCGGCGTCTGATGGCGCCGCCCCGCGCCGCAGGGCCGCGTCCCGCCGCGCGGCCGACACAGCCGCTGCCGGCGCCGATGAGACGGTGCCGCCCGAGGTCGCGCAGGCGCGCGCGCTCGCCCAGGTCTCGCAGGCGTCGGTCGTGCGCCGCCAGCGCCGTGCGGCCGAGAAGGCCGCTGAGGCCATCGCTACGGTTGGCGACGACGCGCCCGCGCCCGCTGCGGACGCCGCCGACGCCAAGCCGGCCCAGGCCGTGATCCCCTACGTCGATCCGGCACTGCGCCCGCATCGCCGTGGCCGGAAGCCCAAGGCCTACGTCGAGGCCGAGCGCGCCCAAGCCGCCGCGCTCGCCGCCGCGGAGGCCGCCGGCCAGGTGCCCGTGATGGAGGTCCCGCCGACTGCCACGGGCGACGCGGCCCATGAGGCGACGGAAGCCGAGCAGCAGGACAACCGTCCCGGTCGCGCCCGTCGCGGCGCGCAGAAGGGCCGCCGCACCGCCGACAAGGCGCCCGCGAAGGCGAAGGCGCAGGGCAAGGATGCTGCGGACGCCCCGGATGCGGACGAGGCCGCCGCGACCTCCGATGAGGGCGCGTCAGCTACGCGGGCCAAGGGCGCGGAGAGCGCGGGCGGACGGGGCGCGCATCGCACCCACGCGTCGCGTCGCGACGGGGGCCGCGCGCAGGCCGACGCCGCGCATCAGCAGTCCGGTGACCGCCGCGGCAGCCGCAACCAGGCGCGCAAGCAGCGCAACACGCGCTACAACGCGCCGTCCGAGCCCTCGCTCTCGCGCGATGATCTCGCCACGTGGAAGGTGGCCGAGCTTCGCGAGAAGGCTCAGGAGCTCGATATCGACGTTGCCGGCAAGAAGAAGGCTGAGCTCGTCGAGGAGGTTTATCAGGCGGCGGCCCGCGCCGAGGGGTTCCGCGAGGTGGTGGGCGTGCTCGACATCGCGAACGAGGGCTACGGCCACCTCCGCGTGAACGGCTACATGCCGAGCCGCGATGACGCCTTCGTCCCGGCCAACCTCATCCGAGCCGCCCGTCTCCGCGCAGGCGACCGGATCGAGGGCACCGTCCGCCCGTCGCGCGCGAACGACAAGTACCCCGGGCTCACCAAGATCAAGAGCGTGAACGGCCTCGACCCCGAGGAGATCCGCACCCGCCCCAAGTTCAGCGACCTCACGCCCATCTACCCCAATGAGCCCCTCAAGATGGAGCATGGCAAGGACTCCATCACGGGCCGCGCCATCGACATCGTGGCGCCGGTGGGCAAGGGCCAGCGCGGCCTCATCGTGTCGCCCCCGAAGGCGGGCAAGACCACGATCTTGAAGAAGATCTGCCAGGCCATCTCGATCAACAACCCCGAGGTCCACGTGATCTGCCTGCTCGTCGACGAGCGCCCTGAAGAGGTCACCGACATGCAGCGCTCCATCAAGGGCGAGGTGGTCGCGTCGACCTTCGACATGCCGGCCGACAACCACACGCGCGTCGCCGAGCTCGTGATCGAGCGCGCCAAGCGCCTCGTGGAGATGGGCGGCGACGTGGTCGTGGTGCTCGACTCCATCACGCGTCTCGCCCGCGCCTACAACCTCGCTGCACCGGCTTCGGGACGCATCCTCTCTGGCGGCGTCGACTCCGCGGCGCTCTACCCGCCCAAGCGCTTCCTCGGTGCCGCGCGCAACATCGAGAACGGCGGGTCGCTCACGATCCTCGCCTCGGCGCTCGTCGACACCGGGTCCAAGATGGATGAGGTGATCTTCGAGGAGTTCAAGGGCACGGGCAACATGGAGCTCAAGCTCGATCGCGACCTCGCCGATCGCCGCATCTTCC
>CAZLGF010000042.1:8774-11371 GCA_964558955.1 uncultured Coriobacteriaceae bacterium | reverse complement strand
CCCCGCAGATTGCATGACGCGCGGGAATGGGTCTGTACCTGCGGAGGGGATCGGTATATCATACATGCGTTTATGGTTCTGAGGGCCGCTCGCGCGGCCAGATGCGCATAGAAGGGGAGACCGCATGTCCGGACATTCCAAGTGGGCCACTACCAAGCATCGCAAGGGTGCTCAGGACGCGAAGCGCTCGGCGCTCTTCTCCAAGCTCTCGCGTAACATCACCGTCGCCGCCCGCCTGGGCAACGATCCCAACCCGGACAACAACGCCTCGCTCGCCGCGGCCGTCGCCAAGGCCAAGGCGCAGTCCATGCCGAAGGACAAGATCAAGTCCGCCATCGACAAGGCGTTCGGCGCCGGCGCCGACGCCGCCGTGTACGAGAACATCGTCTACGAGGGCTACGGCCCCGCGGGCGTGGCCGTCTACGTTGAGTGCCTCACCGACAACCGCAACCGCACCGCGGCCGACGTGCGCTCCGCGTTCTCCCACGCGGGCGGCAACCTCGGCACCTCTGGCTCGGTCGCGTTCCAGTTCGAGCGCAAGGGCCAGGTCGTTATCGCCAAGGAGATCGTCGACCCCAACGACAAGAAAGAGAACCTGATGGCCAACGGCGCCGCGGGTGATGAGGACGAGTTCATGATGGCCGTGGCCGAGGCCGGCGGCGAGGACTACGAGGACGCCGGCGACGAGTGGGTCGTGTGGACCAACCCCACGGACCTCATGGCCGTCTCCAAGGGTCTCGAGGAGCAGGGCATCGAGGTCAAGGGCTCCGAGCTCGTCATGGTTCCCACCACGCCCACGGCGGTGAGCGCCGCGGACGCCAAGAAGGT
Organism: uncultured Coriobacteriaceae bacterium; assembly: GCA_964558955.1. Taxonomy (GTDB): domain Bacteria; phylum Actinomycetota; class Coriobacteriia; order Coriobacteriales; family Coriobacteriaceae; genus Coprousia. The sequence goes on along the minus strand of CAZLGF010000042.1, from coordinate 10,543 downwards.
CCAGCGCCTCGTCGATCGCCTCGAGGAGCTCGATGACGTGCAGGATGTCTATCACACGATGGACATGACCGACGAGGTCGTCGCCGCGCTCGAGGAGGAGTAGCGCCTAGGGCCGGGGCATCGCGCGCGTCGCGCTGCCCGGTGAGCTCTGATGAACCGCTTAAGCCGGGCCCGTGGCAACGTCGTCGCGGGCCCGGCTCACGTATAATGGCCCCATGCGCGCGAAGGCCGCGCGAGACCAGAGGACGGGGCGAAGGGAGAGGCCGTGCGCGTCTTCAAGAATGTCTGCGCAATCGTCTTCCTGATGGCCGCCATCGTGGCCCTCGGCTGCATGGTCGGCCTGCTCGTGCCGCCGGTCGCGGATCGCGTCGCGGAGCTCATCGAGCTCCCCGCGGCCAGGATCGCGGTTCTCGCCTGCGCGGGCGTCACGGCCTTCGGCGTGCTCGTCATCGTGCTGGGCGCCTTGCTCGCGCGGCCCGAGCCCACGACGGTGCATCCCGCCGGCAACCCCGACATCGCCATCACCACGGCGGCGCTCGCGTCGATCGCGCGCGCGGCGGCCGAGTCCTCATCCGACGTCATGGTCGAGGAGGTCTCCTGCCGCGTCAGCGGTGCCGACCGCTCGCAGGTGCGCTTCACGATCGACGTCATCGCCTTCACGAACCACGATCTCAACGCCCTCGCGCTCACCATCCAGCGCCACGTCGAGCAGGCGTGCACCGCCATGATGGGAACCTCGGGCGTCACGGCGCGCGTGCGCTTCCTTCCCAGCACCACCACGATCATCCAAGGAGCCTCCTCGTGAGCGATCACACCGACGATGCGGCCGCGCGGGCCGCGAAGATCCCCCGCCTCTCCATCGAGACCAGCCCGGCCTCCGACGCGGAGTCCGTTGACGAGCCCACCATCCCCACGCTGGACGCCAATGACGACCTGCGCAACGCCGTGGGCTTCATCAAGGGGCTCGGCGCCGCGGTCTGGAAGTACGCCTACGGACACCCCTTCACGGTGACCTATGGGTTCACGGGGCTCGTGCTCGCCGTGCTCATCTTGCTGATCGGCCTGTGGGACACCATCGTGATCGCGGTGTTCGTCGTCGTGGGCGCCATGATCGGCCAGATCCGCGACGGGGATAACGGAATCGTCAACTTCTTCAGTCGCATATTCAACGGGCGCCGGTAGGCGTCTCCATCAGTTCAACCACGCAGGGGCCACCCATGGAGGAAGGAGCGGTTATGGCTGAGAGCACGCACGTGGATGAGGGGCGAGCCACAGAGGTTGAGGAGCAGCTCGACGGCGCGATCGTCGCGGATGTGGTGGCGGATGAGGCTGCGGTGGACGCTGCTCTCGCGCCTGCAGACGACGAGGATGAGGACGAGTACGAGGACACCGAGGACTCGCTGACCTACTCCAACGGCGTGATCGAGAAGATCGTCGCCATGGCGACCCGCGAGGTCCCGCACGTGCTCGGCATGAAGGGCAACCTCGTCCACTTCTTCCAGGAGCAGCTGGGCGCCGAGAACCTCTCGAAGGGCGTCACGGTCGAGGTGACCGACGACAACCGCGTGATCGTCAACATCTCGGTCATCATCGAGTACGGGTGCTATGCGCCCGCGATCTTCGAGGACGTGAAGGAGCGCGTGACCGAGCGCCTGAGCGCCATGACCGGTCTCGAGGTCGCCGGCATCAACCTGCGCATCGAGGACGTGGTGACGCGCGAGGACTACGACGCCAGCCGGAAGAAGGCGGTCGAGGACGCCGAGTAGCGC
>CAZLGF010000042.1:7586-8674 GCA_964558955.1 uncultured Coriobacteriaceae bacterium | reverse complement strand
GCCCGCGGCTCGTCTAACATACGCAAGGCAATCGTGACGCGGTAGCGCGATCGCCCTCCGGGGCAATGCGCTACCGCGTCCACTCACGTGAAAGGATGCCCTCATGAAGCTGCTTGCCATCGGGTCCAAGGACCGCATCGAGAAATACCGCCCCGATCTGCCCGTGACGCGCGAGGTGGACGTCGTCGCCACGGGCCTCGAGGTGTCCGACGATGAGTTGCTGCGCCTCGCGCCCGATGCGGACTTCATCCTGGTCGATGCGATCAGCCCGGTGACCGAGCGCCTGATCGCGGGCATGCCCAACCTCAAGCTCATCCACTCGGAAGGGGTCGGGTTCGACGCGATCGACCTCGACGCCGCACGGGTACGGGGCATCCCGGTGTGCAACAACGCCGGCGTCAACGCCGACGCCGTGGCGGAGCAGACCGTGCTGCTCATGCTCGCCTGCCTGCGCGACACCGTCAACGCCGACGCCGTGGTGCGCTCGGGGCATCAGATGGAGCTCAAGCAGCGGATGATGGTTCGGGGCATCCGTGAGCTCGGAAGCTGCACCGTGGGCTTCATCGGCTTCGGCGCCATCGCCCAGGCCACGGCGCGGCGCCTCGCGGGATGGGGCTGCCCGATGATATACACCAAGCGCCACCCGCTCTCGGCCGAGGAGGAGAGCCGCTTCGGCGTGACGCACGCCTCCCTCCACGACCTCGTCGAGCGCTGCGACATCGTGAGCGTGCACGTCCCGGCGACGGATCAGACCCGTGGCATGATCAACGCGGACATCCTGGGGCGCATGAAGCCGGACGCCATCCTCATCAACACGGCCCGGGGCGAAGTGGTGGACAACGACGCGCTCGTCGCGGCGCTCGAGGCGGGCACCATCGGCGCGGCCGGGCTGGACACTGTGGCGCCCGAGCCAGTCGAGCCTGATAATCCGCTGCTCAACATGAGCGAGGAGGCCGCGCGGCGCGTGGTGTTCTCACCGCATATCGGCGGGGTGACCGAGGGCGTCTTCTATCGCGCGCACCGCGGGGCGTGGGAGAACATCGCGCGCGTGATCGCCGGCGAGGAGCCGCGCAACCGCGTCGCGTAGC
>CAZLGF010000042.1:0-7486 GCA_964558955.1 uncultured Coriobacteriaceae bacterium | reverse complement strand
CGTGTAAGGCTCTGCTCAGATGATCGTAAGACGTGCCGTAGAAGTGTGGGGCGCATGGTATGGTGATCCCAGTCATCGACCGCGCCGTCGCGCGCACCACACGAAACGGAGCACTTCATGGATCAGGCCACCTCGCTGCCCGCTCATCCCCACAACGGAGGCATCGCCTTTGAGAAGCTGCGCAACACGCGCGACCTGGGCGGCATGCCCGCGGCCGAGGGCGCGCGCATCAAGCCGCGCCGCCTGCTGCGCGCGGAGCGCCTCTCCGTTGCGAGCGCGGCCGATCGCGCGCGCTTGCGCGACGAGTTCAACCTCAAGCTCGACATCGATCTGCGGACGGACATCGAGTGCGCCGAGCACCCCGATCCCGTCGAAGACTTCCCGGGCATGCGCTACGTGCACCTGCCGGTGTTTCAGGACCCCGCGGCGGGCGTCTCGCGCAGCAACGATGACATGGAGACGGTGCGCGCTCAGCTTCGGCGTGGTGAGATCGAGCCCGCGCAGCTCATGATCACCCTGTATCCGCACATCGTTCTCGACGACATCGGCGTCGAGGCGTACACGCGCTTTTTCGAAGAGCTGCTTGCGGCCGATGAGGGCGCGGCGCTGTGGCATTGCAGCGCTGGCAAGGATCGCTGCGGCATGGCGAGCGTGTTCATCGAGGTCGCGCTCGGGGTGCCGTGGCCCGTGGTGGTCGAGGACTACCTCGCGACCAACCGCTTCTACGGGGTCGACGAGTCCAGCGATCCGTTCACGCGCGCGTTCGAGGGCGTCGACATCCGCTATCTCGACGCGGCTGTAAACGCGATCAACGGGGCGTACGGCAACATTGAGAGCTATCTCGAGCACGCGCTTGGCGTCGACGACGAGGCGCGCGCCACGCTTCGTGCCCGGTATCTGGCGTAGGCGCGTCCGAGATGCCGCGCGCCTACGCGCGCGGCTTGGACGTGAGGTGCCATCCCCCGCAGTACGAGCACCGGTAGCAGTGCAGGCCCCGCCTGCCGTGCTCGGCGCACGCGGCGATCGCGTCTTGTGCCTCAGCCCTCGTCGCATAGCGATTCTTCGAGGCGCATCCCCGCTCGTAGCGGGCCTCTTCCCGGCGCGAGGCCAGATCGGCCTGATCGCGCGCGGCGCGCTCGAACGCCTCGTCCATGCTGCCGCGCTCCGCCATGAACGACGCGACGCGCTTGGCCCGGGCTGACGGCTTTCTACTTGACACGGGACCACCTCACCAACCGTTGACTGACCCCATTCTGCCCCGCGCGCCCGCACCCAAGCGTCCCCGCGAAAACCCCATAGCGCGATCGCGCCAGCAGCCGCCGCGCCGGTCGCACGCAGATATCATGACGGCCGGGCCGCCGCATGCGCGATCGCGCGGCGGCCCGCGGCGTTGTGCGATACTTGAGCGCACCTGGCGCCCCGCATTCCGGGCGCCTTCAGCAAAGGAGAAGCTCATGGACTATATCGAGGTCAACCGCGCCGCGGGCCGCGCGGCCGGTGAGATGCGTCCCGTGACGCTCACGCGCGACGTGATGAAGCACGCCCTTGGGTCGTGCCTCGTGGAGTTCGGCGACACGCGCGTGCTCTGCGCCGCGACGATCGAGGAGAGCCTTCCCGCGTGGCGCCGCGCGAGCCGCGCGGGCTGGGTGACCGCCGAGTACGCGATGCTGCCCGCCGCGACCAACCGCCGCAGCGCGCGCGAGCGCGCCCAGCGCAAGGGCCGTTCGCAGGAGATCGAGCGCCTCATCGGGCGGAGCCTGCGCACCGTCGTCAACCTGCGGGCGCTCGGCGAGTGCACGGTGACGGTTGACTGCGACGTGATCCAGGCCGACGGCGGCACCCGCACGGCGAGCGTGACGGGCGCCTGGGTGGCGCTGCACGACGCCCTCATGGCCTGGGTCGACGCGGGCAAGATCGCCCGCCTGCCGCTCACCGGGCAGGTGGCGGCCGTCTCGATGGGCGTGGTCGACGGGGCGTGCCTGCTCGACCTCGACTATCGCGAGGACAGCCATGCCGAGGTGGACATGAACCTCGTGGCGACCGATGCGGGCGAGATCGTCGAGATCCAGGGGACGGGCGAGCGCACCCCCTTCGATCGCGCGCGCCTCAACACCCTGCTCGATCTCGGGGAGGCGGGCATCGCCAAGCTCATCGCCCTGCAAAACGAGGTCACGGCATTCCGTGAGGAATAGGAGGGACGGCATGGAGCGCATCGACGCCGCGACGCTCGACCCGGCGACGACCGTGGTCGTGGCGACGGGCAACCTGCACAAGCTCGTGGAGATCCAGGACATCCTCGGGCAGGCGCTGCCGAGGGCGCGGTTCGTGGCGCTCGGGCAGCTCGGCGACTTCGACGAGCCCGAGGAGACGGGCGCGACCTTCGCGGAGAACGCCCTCATCAAGGCGCGCGCCGCGGTCGCCGAGACGGGGCTCACCGCGGTGGCGGACGACTCGGGCCTCGTGGTCGACGCGCTTGACGGCGAGCCGGGGGTCCGCTCGGCGCGCTACGCCGGCGTGCACGGGGACGACGCGGCCAACAACGCCAAGCTCCTCACCGCGCTCGCGAACACCCCGGCCCCCGACCGGACGGCGCGGTTCATGAGCGTGGTCGCGCTCGTGCGGCCTTCGGGCGAGGAGCTTCTGGGCACGGGCGCGTGCGAGGGCGCCATCGGGTTCGAGCCGCGCGGCGCGCACGGCTTCGGCTACGACCCGCTCTTCCTGCCGTGCGACGCGCCGGGCAAGACCATGGCCGAGCTCGAGCCGGCCGAGAAGAACGCGATCAGCCACCGCTTCCATGCGCTGACCGACCTGTGCGGCGTGCTCGCCACCCCAGGAGGACAGGAGGGCTCGTGCGCGCGGTGATCCAGCGCGTGCGCGAGGCTCGTGTGCGCGTGGACGGTGAGGTCGCGGGGGAGATCGGGCGCGGGTACCTGATCCTGCTCGGCGTGGGCCACGAAGACAGCGAGGCCGAGGCCGAGCGCCTGTGGCGCAAGATCGTCGCGCTGCGCATCATGGAGGATGAGCACGGCAAGACCAATCTGGCGCTCGGCGACGTGGATGGGGCGGTGCTCGTGGTTTCGCAGTTCACGCTCTACGCCGATTGCCGTCGCGGACGGCGGCCGTCCTTCACCGCGGCGGGCGATCCCGATCGCGCGCGTGATCTGTACGAGTACGTGGTCGAGCTTGCGCGGCACGACGTGGCGCAGGTGGCGACCGGCGTCTTCGGGGCCAACATGGCCGTCGAGCTCGTCAACGACGGCCCCTTCACGATCATCCTGGACACCGACGAACTCTAGGCCGCGCGCGACATCACAGGCGCGCGGTTTGTCCCACCCCGCCGCGCGTCCCGTTAAAAGAGCGCGTTGTGGGTTGCGCGCCCCCTGCGGCGCTGGTACCCTAATCAGCATGGATACGCGCACCGCACATATGATGATGGTCATGGAGATGCCCTCGCCCGGGCACCTTGTCATGTCGCGCGGCGTTCGCGCGCATGAGAAGACCGGGCGCCTTCAGTAGGTCGTCTCCGGCGGGAGACGGCCCGCCTTCTCCACCACATCATCGAGCGGAGTTGCACTCGTGATCCAGATTCAACACCTCACCAAAACCTATGGCACGGCCGCGGGAGCGCCGAGCGCGCTCGAGGACGTCTCGGTCGACATCGCCGATGGCGACATCGTGGGCATCATCGGCATGAGCGGCGCCGGCAAGTCGACGCTTGTGCGCTGCATCAACCTGCTCGAGCGTCCCACGTCGGGGCGGATCGTCGTCGACGGGCAGGACGTGACCGGTCTCACCGGCGCGGCCCTGCGTGCCTACCGCCGTCGCGTGGCCATGATCTTCCAGAGCTTTGGCCTGCTCGCGCAAAAGACGGTCCTCGCCAACGTGTGCTTCCCCTTTCGGGCGGCCACGGGCCGGGTGACCGCAGCGAATCGCGCCCGCGCGCTCGAGCTGCTCGACATGGTGGGCCTCAAGGAGAAGGCATCGTCCTATCCGTCCCAGCTCTCGGGCGGCCAGCAGCAGCGCGTGGCCATCGCGCGCGCCCTTGCCTGCGAGCCCGAGTACATCCTCTGCGACGAGGCCACGAGCGCCCTCGATCCGGCGAGCACCAACACCATCCTCAAGCTCCTGCGCGACATCAACCGCGCGACGGGCGTCACCATCATCGTGATCACGCACTCCATGGGCGTCGTCGAGAAGATCTGCCGCGACGTCGTCGTGCTCGATCGCGGGCGCGTGGTGGAGCAGGGGAGCGTGGCCGACGTCTTTGCCGCCCCGACCAGCCATGCGGCGCAGGTCCTGCTCGAAAGGGTTGATTGGGATGCTTGAGTTCCTGGCTGAGTTTCTCGACACCTACGGCGAGCTCCTCGTCGAGGGCACCGTCGAGACCATGATCATGCTCTTCGTGCCCACGGCCCTCTCCTACGTCGTGGGCATCGCGCTCGGCGTGGTGCTCTACCTCACCGCGCCGGGGTCGCTGAGACCCCTGCCCGCGCTCAACGCGGTGCTCGGTTGGGCGGTCAACATCTGTCGCTCGTTCCCGTTCATCGTGCTCATGGTCTCGATCATCCCGATCACGCGCCTCATCATGGGCACGGGCTCGGGCATCCTCGGCACCATCCCGCCGCTCGTGCTCTCCACCTCGCCCTTCATCGCGCGCATGGTCGAGCAGTCGCTCGCCGAGGTTCCGCGTGAGAGCGTCGAGGCGGTCGAGGCCTGCGGCGCGAGCACCCCGCGCGTGGTCTTCTCGGCGCTGCTGCCCGAGGCCCTGCCCTCGATCGTGCGCGGCGTCGCGGTGACCCTCATCGCCGTCTTGGGCTACACCGCCATCGCGGGCGCGGTCGGCGCCGGCGGCCTCGGCGACATCGCCATCCGCTACGGCTACTACCGCTACCAGGGTGACGTGATGGTCGCGGCCATCATCATCCTCGTCATCATCGTCCAGGTGATCCAGAGCGTCTGCGACATCATCGCGCGCCGGGTCGATCATCGCTCGCAGGGGACGTCCTAGCCCCTGCGCTTCACCAGACCGAGCGCCCTCTCCAGGGCGCCGAGAAAGGAACCATCATGAACAACCTGCCCAACCTCTCCCGCCGCTCCCTCATCGCCGGCCTCGCCGGGGTCGCCGCCGCCGGCACGCTCGCTGCCTGCAGCAGCTCGAGCGATAGCGGCTCGGCCGACGCCACCGAGACGCAGACCCTCACCGTGGGCGCCTCGCCGAGCCCGCACGCCGAGATCCTGACCGACTTCGCCGCGCCGATCCTGGCCGAGCAGGGTATCGAGCTCGACGTCAAGGAGTACACCGACTACATCCTGCCCAACCAGGACACCACCGCCGGCGATCTCGACGCCAACTACTTCCAGCACATCAACTACCTCAACAACTACAACGAGGAGAACGGGACCGACCTCGTCAACGTGGGCCGCATCCACTTCGAGCCGATGGGCGTCTTCCCCGGCCGCTCGAGCGACCTCGCCGACATCGCCGACGGCACCACGATCTCCATCCCCAACGACCCCACCAACGAGGGCCGCGCACTGCTGCTGCTCGAGGAGCTCGGCCTCATCACGCTCTCCGATGACGCCGGGATCACCGCGACGGTCACCGACATCGTCGACAACCCCTACGGCCTCGAGTTCTCCGAGCAGGAGGCTGCGATGCTGCCCTCGACCCTCGCCGACGTGGACTTCTCGGTCATCAACGGCAACTACGCGATCGACGCGGGCCTGTCGCTCTCCGACGCCGTGGCGCAGGAGGACGCCGACTCCGAGGTCATTCAGGACGAGTACGCGAACATCATCGTGACGCGCCCCGAGCTTGAGGATGACGAGCGGATCGCCGCGCTCGTCGCCGCGCTGCAGACCGATGACTTCAAGACCTACCTTGAGGAGACCTTCGGCGAGAGCGTCCAGGCGGCGTTCTAACCCACGCGCGACACGCGGTTCTCAGCGCGCGGCATCCGGCGTCCCCGGGTGCCGCGCGCTTTGCGTTTCAGGGGTCGTCGCACGGACAAGGCTCCAGCTGATGGCCGCTGAGCCCCGCGCGCCGCAGGGGCGCTGTCGCACGGCTTGCGCGCCTTACAGCTCGCTTTCCGGCGCGCCGGTCGGGGAGCGGGTGAGGCTGGCGATGTGCGCGATGAGCGGCAGGTGGCGGTTGTACGCGTTCGAGATCTGGCCGGTGATCACGGCCGCGACGACCGTTCCGGCGCCGAGGCCGTTCAGGTAGCCGAAGAAGAGGAGCGAGAGCGCGCACGCGATGCAGACGAGCGTCGTGTCGAAGGCGACCTTGCACAGCCCGAAGGGCTTGCCCGTCACCGTCGAGATCGCGCGCACGATGCCCTCGCCCGGCACCACGATCACGTTGGGCGCGACTTCCACCGAGATCCCGAACGCGAGGATGCCGCATCCGAGCAGCAGCGAGGCCACCTGCATGACGATGCCCTGCGGTTCGAACCAGCCGAGCGCGGCCACGCTGACGTCGATGAAGGCGCTGAAGATGAGGTTCGCCACCACCTGCAGCAGCTGGATGGGCTTGAAGTCGCGGCGCAGCAGGATGATCTGCCCCGCGAGGTAGAACATGTTGAAGATGAAGGTGAACACGCCGAAGCTCGGCTCGAAGGCGAGGTCGAAGACGTAGGGGATGCTCGAGATCGGCGAGGTGCCGAGCGCGGCCTTGGTGATGAGGGCGATGCCGAACGAGTTGATGGCGAGTCCCACCACGAACCACACGTAGCGCTCGATGAGGCGCCGCGTGCGCGTGGGGTCGCCTCCGTGCGTGCGTGAGCTGCGGGTTGTGACGTGCGTCGTGGTGGGCATTGCGGATGCGTCCTTTCTCGTCGTGTCTCTGCTCATGAAGGCGCTCGAGAGCCGCGTGCGCGACTCTCGAGCGCGTCGTCGTCCGTTGTGGGGCGGCGGCGTCGCGTGCTACGCGAAGTACGCCACGCCGCTCTCGAAGATCGGCATGTTCTTCTCGCCGGGCACGTTGGCGTAGAGCCCGTTCCCGCGGCGCTCGACGTGGCCCATCTTGCCCAGGACGCGCCCGTCGGGGCTCGTGATGCCCTCGATCGCGCAGACGCTGCCGTTGGGGTTCACGTCGAGGCTCATGCCGGGCGCACCGGTCTCGCTCACGTACTGCGTGGCGACCTGCCCGCCGGCCACGAGCTCGTCGAGCACCTGGTCGCTCGCGACGAAGCGGCCCTCGCCGTGGCTGATGGCGACGGTGTAGAGCTCGTCGGGCGCGCACGCCGTGAACCAGGGGGAGAGGTCGCTCGCCACGCGCGTGCGCACGAGGCGGCTCTGATGGCGGCCGATGGTGTTGAACGTGAGCGTGGGGGCGTCAGGCGTGGCGTCGACGATGTCGCCGTAGGGCACGAGGCCGAGCTTCACGAGCGCCTGGAAGCCGTTGCAGATGCCGAGCATCAGGCCGTCGCGCGCCTGCAGCAGGTCGCGCACGGCGTCGGTGACCTCGGGCGCGCGGAAGAACGCTGTG
>CAZLGF010000041.1:0-11653 GCA_964558955.1 uncultured Coriobacteriaceae bacterium | reverse complement strand
AGGCTTCGGAGTTTCCAGCTCCGCAGCCTCCGGCGCGTCCTGCGCGGCAGCGTCCTCAGCGGGTGCGGGCTCCTCAGCAGCCTCCGTCGGCGCGGGCTCCTCGACCACGACGGGCAGCGGGATCTCGGGATGCAGGCCGTGATAGAGATCGAGGTACTGCGCCGCGGAGCGGGTCCAGGAGAAGTCCTGGCGCATGGCGCGCTCGACCACGCCGTTCCACGCGTCGCGGTTGTCCCAGAACAGGCGCGCGGCGCGGAAGACGGCATCGCCCATCTCGTCGCCGTTGAAGTGGGCGAACGAGAAGCCCGTGCCCTCGCCCGTGACGTAGTTGTAGGGCTGGACGGTGTCACGCAGGCCGCCCGTCTCGCGCACGATCGGCAGGGTGCCGTAGCGCATGGCGATGATCTGCGAGAGGCCGCAGGGCTCGAAGAGCGACGGCATGAGGAACATGTCGGCGCCCGCGTACATGCGGCGCGAGAGGTCGGAGTCGAACGTGATGCGCGTGGCCATGGTTCCCGGGTACGTGCGGGCGAAGTGGTTGAGCGCATCCTCGTACGCGCGATCGCCCGTGCCGAGGACGGCCACCTGGACGCCGCCCGAGAGGATGCGGTCGAGCGAGTAGGTCACGAGGTCGAGGCCCTTCTGGCGCGTGAGGCGCGTGACCATCACCATGAGCGGGCGGTCGTCGCGAACCTCAAGCCCCAGCTCCTGCTGGAGCGCGCGCTTGCAGGCGGCCTTGCCCTCCATGGAGCCAACGCCGTAGTTCGCGGGGATCTTGACGTCGGTGCGCGGATCCCATGAGGGCTCGTCGATCCCGTTCAGGATGCCCGTGAGGATGTTGTTGCGACGGCGCAGGATCCCATCGAGGCGCTCGCCGAAGTCCGAGGTCTGGATCTCCCAGGCGTAGGTCGGGCTCACCGTGGTGATGGCGTCGGTGTAGTTCAGCGCGCCCTGCATGTAGTTGATGGACGAGGAGTCGCAGCGCAGCTGCCCCGCGGCCGCCGGGATGTGCGCGAGGCCGAGGACGTCGTTGAGGATCGTGTCGGAGAACTGGCCCTGGAAGGCGATGTTGTGGATCGTGAAGACGGTCTTCACGCGCTCGTAGAGCGGCAGCCCCTGGTAGAACTCACGAAGGAAGACGGGCGCCAGGGCGGTGTGCCAGTCATTGCAGTGGAGCACGTCGCACTCGAAGCCGTCGGGCAGGTGCTGGAGCGACTCGGTCACGGCCTTGGAGAAGAACGCGAAGCGCTCGCCGTCATCGAAGAAGCCGTACGGGTAGCTGCGGTCGAAATACCGCTTGTTATCGAGGAAGAGGTAGGTCACGCCGTCGACGTCGAGACGCTCCATGCCGCAGTACTCGTTGCGCCATCCAAGGCTCACGTAGAACTCGCCGACGTGCTGCATGCGGTTCTTGAACACATCGGGGATGGTGGAGTACAGGGGCACGAGGACGATCACGTCGGCGCCCGCCTTGACGAGCGCCTGGGGCAGCGATCCCGCGACGTCGCCGAGGCCTCCCGTCTTCACGAACGGCGCCGCCTCGGCTGAGGCGAACACGATCTGCAGTTTATCTTTCGACATGGGCAACTCCTTACGTGCAGGGACGGGGATCACGGAGAAGCGCCGCCCGCGGAGCGGACGGCGCGGGCGCGGCGCGCTCAGCGGATGGAGCGCGCCGCGATCTCACCGAGATGACGGGGTCGTACGGCCATCGAGGTGGCTCAGGACTTCCCGACGACGAGGATGGCGTCGGGCGTGCCGCGGAGCTCGGTGTTCTCGGGCACGACGTTGTTCTTGTCGATGACGGCGTTCTCCACGCGCGCGCCGCGCTTGACGACGCATCCCTGCATGATGATCGAGTTCGATACGCTCGCGCCATCCTCGACGACGACGCCGCGGGAGAGGATCGAGCCGCGCACGGTGCCCATGATCTCGCACCCGGCGGAGATGAGGGAGTTCGTGGCGTTGCTGCCGGCGGAGTACTTGGCGGGCGGCGCGTCGTGCGCCTTGGTGCGGATGGGACGATCCTTGACGAAGAGCTGGTCGTTCGTGTCGGGGTTGAGCTGCTCCATGCTGCGCCAGTAATAGGAGGTCTCATCGAAGATGCCCACCGCGAGTCCCTTGAACTCGTAGCTGCAGACGTCGATGCGGCCGAAGTCGCCCGCGATGGCCTCGAAGAGGTCGAGGTAGTCGGCGCTGCTGTAGCTGTCGATGATCTCGAGCAGGAGCTCGCGGTTGATGATGAAGCAATCGAGGAACTTGTTGTCGCCGTACTCGCAGCCGACCTTGATCGACTGCACGCGCCCGCGATCACCGATGTTCAAGGCGTTGATGTCCGCGTGCGGGCGCTCGGCCTTGACGTAGACCATCGTGATGCCCGCGCCCGAGGTCTCGTGCGCGTTGATGATCGCGTTGAGATCGAGGTTGAAGATGATGTTCGAGGCCATCATCACGACATAGGGCTTGTCGGAGCGCTGGAAGAGGCTCTTGTTGGAGATGATGTCGCGCAGCAGGAAGCGCATGCCGCGCTTGGTGGTGCCATACGGGTTGCCCGGCAGGAGGAACAGGCCGCCCTTCTTGCGGTCGAGCATCCAGTCCTTGCCATGGCCCACGTGGTCGATGATCGAGCGGAAGTTGCCCGGCATGACGAGGCCCACCGTCTTGATGCCCGCGTTGGTCATGTTGGAGAGCGGGAAGTCGATGAGGCGGTAGCGCCCCATGAAGGGCAGCGATGCCACCGGGCGGTTCTCAAGCAGCTTGGAGGGCGTGTTGGCCGAATAGTTCGCGGTGATGTAGCCCATGGCCTTGAGGTTGTTCATAGGGCTCACTCCCCCTTCCCGATGACGACGTCGTTGCCGACGACGGCGGTGTCCTTCGTGGTGTCGACCGAGCCGAGCTTCACGCCCTCCTCGACGACGGAGTTCTCGCCCATGATGGCGCGGCAGACGTGCGCGCCGCTCTTGACGACGGCGCCCGGCAGCAGGACGGAGTCCTCGACGACCGCGCGCTCCTCGATGATGCAGTCGGTGGAGATGATGGAGTGGCGCGCGGTGCCCATGATGCGGCAGCCGTTGGAGACGAGGCAGTCATCGACGCGGCCGTCGGGGCCGATGTAGTGCGGCGGGCGGGTCGTGTCGTTGGACATGATGGGCGCGTCGTCGTCGTAGAGGTCGAACGGCGGGTTGGAGCCGAGCAGGTCCATCGAGGTCTCGTGGTAGCTCGCGATGGTGCCGACGTCCTTCCAGAAGCCGTTGTACTCGTGGACGAAGAGGCGCTTGCCGTCGGCGAGGGCCTTCGGGATGATGTCGCCGCCGAAGTCGTGGCTCGAGCGCTGATCGAGGGCGTCATCCTCGAGCGTCTTGATGAGGAAGTCGGCGGTGAAGATGTAGTTACCCTTCGAGGCGAGGTTGGAATCGGGCTTCTCGGGCTTCTCGGTGAACTTGACGATGCGGCCCTCGTCATCGGTCGTGAGGATGCCGAAGCGGCTCGCGTCCTCCCACGGCACGGGCATGACCGCGACAGTAAGGTCGGCGTTGTTCTGGGTGTGGGTCGCGAGCATCTTGCGGTAGTCCATGCGATAGAGCGCGTCGCCCGAGAGGATGAGCACGTACTCGGGATCATGGGTCTTGATGAAGTCGAGGTTCTGCGTCACCGCGTCGGCCGTGCCGGCGTACCAGGCGCCGCCGTCCTGCGTGGCGTACGGGGGCAGGATCGAGATGCCCGCGCCGCGCTCATCGAGGTCCCAGGCCTCGCCCGAGCCGAGGTAGGCGTGCAGGCGGTAGGGGCGGTACTGCGTCAAGACGCCCACCGTGTCGATCCCCGAGTTCGCGCAGTTCGAGAGCGTGAAGTCGATGATGCGGTACTTGCCGCCGAACGACACAGCCGGCTTGGCGATCTTGGATGTGAGCGCGCCCAGCCTGCTGCCCTGCCCTCCCGCGAGGAGCATGGCGATGCATTCTTTCTTACCCATCGATGTTCTCCTTCAGATCCGTGGCCGATACTACCCTGTCCTATCATGCGGGGCGTCGCCGCCCCGTGATCGCCCGCCGCGGCGCGCCTACGCGTGCCAGATCTCGTCGCGGTACTCGCGGATCGTGCGGTCGCTTGAGAACCAGCCCGAGCACGCGGTGTTGTGGAGCGCCTTGCGGTTCCACGTCGCGCGATCGGCGTAGCTCCCGGTCAGCTCCTCCCACGCGTCGACGTAGCTGTGGAAGTCCTTCATCACGAGGTCGGCGTCGTTGTTGAGCATGAGCTCGTGGCGGATGCTCTCGAAGCCGCCCGAGAGGCGCGCGAACGTGCCGTCGGTGAGCTCGTCGATGACGCGACCGAGACGCGCGGGGTCGTTCGCGTAGGCGTCCCACGCGAAATGGGTGCCGCTCGCGCGCAGCGCCTCGACCTCGGGCTCGGTGAGACCGAAGACCTGCTCGTTCTCACGGCCGGCGAGCTCGCAGATCTCGATGTTCGCGCCGTCGAGCGTGCCGAGGGTGATCGCGCCGTTCATCATGAGCTTCATGTTCGAGGTACCAGACGCCTCCATGCCCGCCGTGGAGATCTGCTCGGAGATCTCGGCTGCGGGGTAGATGAGCTGGGCGTTCGAGACGCGGAAGTTGGGGATGAAGCAGACGCGCATGACCTCGTTCACGCGGTCGTCGTTGTTGATGACGTCAGCGACCGAGTTGATGAGGCGGATCGTCTCCTTGGCGAAGTCGTAGCTCGAGGCCGCCTTGCCGGAGAAGATGAAGGTGGTGGGCTCCACGCGGAAGTTGGGGTCGGCGAGGCGCCGGTTGTAGATGTCCATCACCTTGAAGATGTTCAGGAGCTGGCGCTTGTAGGCATGGAAGCGCTTCACCTGCACGTCGAAGATCGTGTCGGGATTGATCGTGACGCCGCAGGTGCGCTTGACGTAGCGGGCGAGGCGCACCTTGTTCTCGCGCTTGACGGCGCCGACCTGCTCGAGGAAGGCGGGGTCGTTCTCGAACGCGGAGAGCTTGGAGAGCTCGGAGGCGTCATCGAGCCAGCCCGTGCCGATGGCGTCGGTGATGAGCCGCGCGTAGCCGGGGTTGGCCTCGGCGAGGAAGCGGCGGTGCGAGATGCCGTTCGTCTTGTTGTTGAACTTCTCGGGCGTGAGCACGTAGAAGTCCTTCAGGGTAGCGGACTTCAGGATCTCGGTGTGGATGTTCGCCACGCCGTTCACCGAGTGGCTGCAGATGACGGAGAGGTTCGCCATGCGCACGCTGCCGTCCCAGAGCACCGCCGTGTTGCGCAGCAGGTTCTGCCAATCGGGCTGGGAGGTGTCGAAGCCCTCGCGCCAGCGGCGGGAGATCTCCTCGATGATCTGGTAGAGACGCGGCAGCAGGCGCGAGAAGGTCTCGATGGGCCACTTCTCGAGGGCCTCGGGCAGGATCGTGTGGTTGGTGTAGGAGATCGTGCGGGTGACGATGTCCCACGCCTCGTCCCACTCGAGCTTCTCCTCATCGATGAGGATGCGCATGAGCTCGGGCCCGCACATGGCCGGATGGGTGTCGTTGGTGTGGATGGCGACGTAGTCGGGCAGGACCTTCCAGTTGGAGCCGTGCTCCGAGCGGAAGGTGTCGAGCAGGCTGTAGATGCCCGCCGAGACGAAGAGGTACTCCTGCTTGAGACGGAGCAGGCGGCCATGCTCGCCGGCGTCGTTGGGGTAGAGGATGGCCGAGATGGCCTCGGCCTCGGCGCGGTGCGCGTCCGCGGCGGCGTAGTCACCGCGGTTGAAGGCCTCGAGGTCGAACTTCTCCCCGACGGACTCGGCGCTCCAGACGCGCAGCTTGTTCACCGTCGTGCCGCCGTAGCCCACGACGGGGATGTCGTAGGGCACCGCGAGGACGTCGTCCGTGTCGACCGTGCGGAAAAACGTCCGGCCGCCCTCCTCGTAGCTCTCCACGCGGCCGCCGAAGCCGATGCGGACCGCCTTGTCCGGGCGGCGGACCTCCCAGGGGTAGCCGTGGGAGAGCCACTCGTCGGTGGTCTCCTGCTGGGCCCCGTTGACGATCTTCTGCTTGAAGAGGCCGTAGCGGTAGCGCATGCCGTTGCCGAAGCCGGCGATGCCCTCGTGCGCCATGGAGTCGAGGAAGCACGCCGCGAGACGCCCGAGGCCGCCGTTGCCGAGCGCCGGATCGGGCTCGAGCTCGCAGAGGTCGTCGAGCTCGACGCCGAGGTCGCGCAGGCCGTCGGCGACGATGTCGCGGACGCCGAGGTTGATGAGGTAGTTATCGAGCAGGCGCCCGATCAAGAACTCGATCGAGAAGTAGTAGACGCGCTTGGTGCCCTGCTCGGTCACGCGCTGCTCGGTCTCGGTCTCGATGCCACGCGCCTTTGAGGCGACGAGCCGGGCAAGTGCCTGGAAGCGATCGAGGTCGCTCGTGCGCTCGAACGGCTTGCCGGAGAGCGACGTGACAGAGGACTGGTAGCTCTCGAGAAAGTCCTCTTTGGAGTCGAAGATCTTGTTCATGCGGTCCTTCCTGCCGGGCCGAGCCCGGAATAGCCTATAGATCCAAGGGACGCCCGTATTATCGCGCAAATCAGGCATCAGGGTTGTCGGATGTCTGTGAGGTCTTCTTCGTCGCACGTGCCCCCGCGGCGGGGGTGGTGGACTGAGCGGACTTCTTCGCGCGGGTCGTGGCCGCCTTGGACGCAGCGCTGTTGCCGGTCTTCTTGGTCGCGGCCTTGGTTGTTTGCTTCGCGGCAGACGTGGTAGCGCGCTTGGTTGAGGGCTTGGTCTTGGTGGCGGAGGCCTTGGAGGTCGTCGAGCGCTTGGTGGTCGTCTTCCGCTTGGCGGCCGGCGTGCGCTTGGGCTTCGGCGGGACGTAGGAGCTCTTGCCGACGCGCTTCAGCACCACGGCGGCGAGGCCGGGGATGGGGAGCTGGATCGAGTTGTCGCAGCCGTTCCACGGGTAGGGCTGGCTCGAGCAGACGGTCTCGTCGAGCTCGTCGAGCCGATATCCGCTGCCGCCGTACTCGGGGCGGTCGGAGTCGAAGATGATCTTCCAGTCGCCCTCGCGGGGAACGCCCATGCGGAACGTCTCGTAGGAGGCGGGGTCAAAGTTGATGATGATGGCGAGGTCGTCTGAGGCCCGCTTGCCGTGGCGGACGAAGGAGATGATCGACTGGCCGGAGTTGTCGGCGTCGATCCACGTGAAGCCGTCCTCGGTGTATGCGTGCTCCCAGAAGGCGGGCTCGTTGAGGTAGAGGTGGTTCAGGGCGCGCACGAACACGCGATGGTTGCGGTGGGTCTCGAACTCGTCGGCGAGGAACCACTGGAGCGACTCGTAGTAGCGCCACTCGATGAAGGGCGCGACCTCGTTGCCCATGAAGCTGAGCTGCGCGCCGGAATGCGCCATCTGGTAGAAGATGAGCGTGCGCAGGCCCGCGAACTGCCGCCAGATGTCGCCCGGCATGCGGCCCATGAGCGAGCACTTGCCGTTGACCACCTCGTCATGGCTGAGCGGCAGGATGAAGTTCTCGTTGAAGGCGTACATCATCGAGAACGTGAGCAGCCGGTGCGCGCCGGGGCGCCAGGGGAAGTCGGTCTGCATGTAGTGCAGGGTGTCGTTCATCCACCCCATGTCCCACTTGTAGTGGAAGCCGAGGCCGCCCTCCTCAGGCGGGTAGGTGACGAGCGGCCATGCGGTGGACTCCTCGGCGATCATCATGACGTCGGGGAAAGCCTTGCCCACGGCGGCGTTGACCTGACGGATGAAGGCCGAGGCGTCAAGGTCCTCCTCGGTGCCGTACTTGTTGAACTTCTTACGGCCCGGGTCGTCGACGCCGAAGTTGAGGTAGAGCATGCTCGAGACGCCGTCCATGCGCAGGCCGTCGGCGTGGAACATCTCGATCCAGAACAGGACGTTGGACACGAGGAAGCTGCGCACCTCGCCGCGCCCGAAGTCGAACTTGTGGGTGCCCCAGTTGGGATGGATCTCGCGCTCATAGAGCATGTGGCCGTTGAAGGACGCGAGGCCCTCGTCGTTGGCGCAAAAGCCGCCGGGGACCCAGTCGAGGATGACGCCGATGCCCGCGGCATGACAGGCGTCGATGAAGTGCATGAACTGCTGCGGCGTGCCATAGCGCGAGGTCGCCGCGTAGTAGCCGGTGGGCTGGTAGCCCCACGACCCGTCGAAGGGGTGCTCCATGATGGGCATGACCTCGATATGGGTGTAGCCCATGTCCTTCACGTACGCCACGAGCTCGACCGAGAGGTCGTCGTAGGTGTAGAAGGTGCCGCGCTGTGCGGGGAAGGGGTCGCCGGGGCCGGGGTAGTTCCCGTTCTCGTCCGGCTCGCCCTGGGGCTCGTCCCCGTGCCGTCGCCAGCTGCCGAGATGCACCTCATAGATGTTGAGCGGCTGCTTCATATGGTCGCGCCGCGCGCGCTCGCGCATCCAGGCGGCGTCCTCCCAGGCGTAGCCCGTGATGTCCATGAGGCGCGAGGCCGTTCCGGGGTTCTTCTCGGCATAGAAGCCGTAAGGGTCGGCCTTGTAGAGCAGCGTCCCCTCGTCGGTCTCGATGACGTACTTGTAGAGCGCGCCCTCCTCGAGTCCGGGCACGAAGCCCTGCCAAATGCCGCTTTGGGCGATCTGGTAGAGCGGGTTGGCCGTGACGTCCCAGCCGTTGAAGTCGCCCACCACGTGCACGCTCTTGACATCGGGGGCCCACACGGCGAAGTTCCAGCCGGGCTTCCCGTCGCAGACGTCAGGGTGCGCGCCGAGCTTCTCCCAGCTACGCTGCCACGTGCCGTTCGCGTGCATGTAGAGGTCGTCCTCGGTGATGATCAGCAGGGGCTCCACTGCCTTCGTTGTGCCCTGCGCTCGCTTCATGGCTCACATCCCCTCGATTTGAGCGGGTACCGCTCCCTGATACGGCGTCTCGGGTTCGGCGTACGCGGTGCGGTCTGTATCGGCGTGAGTCCCAGCGCGCGCTGCACGGGAACCTGGACCATCCTAGGATACCACCCGGCCGACGTTGTCCATCCTCCAACAGGCGGGGTGGTAGCTATGGGCTCGCAAGCGTGCGACGGTGACGGGCCTTTGGTACGATGCGGGGACGAGCGCCGCGCCCGTGGCGCTCGATACCAAGATCTGTGCAGGTAGGAGGCGGTGTAGGTGGTCGAGGTCGGCGCGCGTCAAGGAGAGGGCCAGCGCCGCGTGCTGCTCATCGGCGGCTCGCCCGAGCGCTCGAGCGATGACACCATCAGGCGGGCCGCCGCGGGGTGCGCGGCCGTGGTGGCGATCGATCGGGGACTCGACGCGGCCGACGCCGCGGGCGTGCCCTGCGACCTGTTCTGCGGGGATGGCGACTCCGTGAGCGCGCGGGGCGCGCGTCGCGTCGACGAGGCCGCGGCGGGGGAGGGCGAGCAACCCTTTGCGGTCGAGCGGTATGACCCCCACAAGGACGACACCGACCTCTCGCTCGCGCTTCGGGCCGTGGCTCTCAGGTGGCCCGGCGCGACCGTGCGGGCCACGTGCTTCGGGGGAGGCGCGCCCGATCACTTCATCGCGGTCATGGGGCGCTTCGCGCGCGCGGCGGCTGCGGGCGCGCGCATCGAGATCTGGGAGGACGGGTACGCGGGGAGGATCCTGCGTCCGGGCGACGTCTGGACCATTGAGGGGGCGCGCGGGCGGCGCTTCTCCTTCGTCGCGCTCTCGGAGGGGGCGCGCGTCTCCGAGGCGGGGATGCGCTGGGAGCTCGATCATCATCACGTTGAGCTTTTGGGAGATCTCGGCATCTCCAACGTCATCGAGGCCGATCTGGCGCGCATGACCTGCCACGAGGGGGTCGTGGCAGCCTGGGTCTTCGCGTAGTCCTCACGCACGCACGGGGCGCGGGGGTCGTCGGTGCCGTGTCCGGTGTGTCCTGCGCATCGGGTGCGGGCAGGCGTCCGCGATAGAAGACGCCGAGCGCGAGCACGGTGATCGCGAAACAGATCGCGTAGCCGGCGGCCACGTCGGTGAGGAAGTGCGCGCCCATGATGATGCGCGAGGCCGCGACGGCGGCGGGCACCGCCGCCGATCCCCAGAAGAGCGCCGCGCGCCGTCGGGCGAGGGACGGCTTGACGGCTGGCAGGGCGAGCGCGAGCGCCATGGCGCAGGTCGCGCTCGCGGTGTGCCCGCTGGGGAACGACTTGAACTCCTCGGCGGCGACGCCCGCCGCCTCCAAGGCCTCGCGCTGGCCGGAGCCGATGACCCACCAGGGTTGGAACTCGGCGCCCGCGGTGACGGCGAGCATGCGCATGCGCGGGCGCGCCCATATGATCTTGAGGACGTCGACGATGATGGCGTCGAGCGCGACCACGGCGATGAGATAGGCTGCGTAGCGTCTGAGGCGCGCCTGGTCCGCCCCGCGCAGGACATGCAGCGCGACCGCGTCCACGCCTGCGATGAGCGCGCCTGCGATGAGCGCGCGCACGGGAAGCGCGAGGTCGAGATAGGAGCGCGGCCAGATGGTGGTCACCACGAGGGCGCCCGCGACAAGCGCGATCCCGATCGCGCCGAGCGCGGCCGACGACGCCGGGCGCGCGCGGTCGAAGGTCACGATGAGCAGCGTTCCCGCGAGCGCGCAGCACGCCGCCGCCGGCACCTGCCCGTAGGCGGCGAGCACCACCCCGAAGGGGTTCTCGAGATCGAAGACCGCGCGCGAGAGCTCGAGGTCGAAGATCGAGCCCATGGCCATGCATACGGCGAGTATCGCCGCGAGCGCGAGCGCGTCGCGCGTCCGCACCAGTCGCTGCGCGGTGCTCATCGGCAACCTCCCATCATAAAGCGGCCCCGCCTCCCAAGGACGCGGGGCCGCGACGCGCACGAAGCTCAGATTAGCCTACGAGGGGCGATCAGACGTAGTCAACCACGTCGATCCAGCTCATGAGGAACTCCTCGTCGGACTTGCGGTTGCGCGCGAGCTCGGACGCGGCGACGATCGAGGTCCACTGGCGCACGATCTGCTGCGGCATGTCGGCGCGGTCGCAGTAGAGCTCGAGGTAGGCGTCGGCCTGCTCCTTGCTGTGGAGCGCGAACAGGAGGTAGGTCATGGCCACGTCGGCGGCAGGGGCGCCCTGGGTGGCGTGGGCCCAGTCGCAGATGGAGAGCTGCCCGTCGTCGCTCACGATGACGTTCGTGGGGTTGAAGTCGCCGTGGCACACGCTGCCCGTGCTCTTGAGGCCGTTCAGGCGCTCCAGCAGGTTGTAGCGCGTGGTCGCGTTGATCTGCTCGAGGGAGTTGATCATGCGCGCGTACTTGTCGTACTGGCGGTTGAGCAGGGTGCAGGTGTAGCCATGGACCTCGATCTGCAGGTCGACGAACTGCTCGAGGTACTCACCGAAGCGCTGGGGCTCGGCGTCCATCTTCTCGGCGAGGGTGACGCCGGGAACCTTGGTGGTGATGAGGGCCCAGCCGTACGCGTCGCCCTCGACCTCGGCGACCTCGAGGGCGCGCGGGGAGCGGATGCCGGTCTCGTTGATGCGCGCGAGGTTGAGCGCCTCGTTGAAGACATCGGAGACGGGCTTGGCCTCGTTGAACACCTTGGCGATCCGGTCGCCCAGATCGTAGACGACCTTGTTGCCGCGGCGGGCGAGCTCGACCTTGGTATCAGGAAGGATCATGTCATGCCCTTTCATAGGTAGGTTGACTCG
>CAZLGF010000040.1:0-11768 GCA_964558955.1 uncultured Coriobacteriaceae bacterium | reverse complement strand
GCGGCGCACGCCGTCCAGAGCGGGTAGTCGGGGCTTGGGATGAGAATCTCGTCACCGTCGTCAAGCAGGGCCTGCATGCAGAGGTTGATGAGCTCGGAAACGCCGTTACCGGTGTAAATGGTGTCCATGTCGACGTTGGGCAGCCCCTTGATCTGCGCGTACTGCATGATCGCCTTGCGCGCCGAGAAGAGGCCGCGCGAGTCGGAGTACCCCTCGCAGTTCGGCAGCTGCTGACGCATGTCGGTCACGACCTCGTCAGGCGTGCGGAACCCGAAGGGCGCGGGGTTGCCGATGTTGAGCTTGAGGATGCGCCGCCCCTCCGACTCCATGCGAGCGGCCTCATCGGCGACGGGTCCACGAACGTCGTAGAGAACGTTGTCCAGCTTCGACGACTTCTTGAACTCGCGCATCGGCGGGCGCATGGAGCCCTGCTCAGGCGCGGCGTTGGGCACAGATGCGGACTGCGCGGCGGGCGTTGCAGAGACGGGTTCCGCCTCAGGTGCGACGTCCACGGGCGTCGGGGTCTCCTCAGGCTCAGCGACGCTCGCGGGCTCAGGCGCCGCGGGCTCGACGCCGTCGGCAAGCCAGGCGGGATCGACGTCCAAAAGCTCCGCCAAGAGCGCCGTCATGCCCCGCCGCGGCGTGGTCTTGCCGCTCACGTACTGGCTCATCTGGCTCTTTCCGAGCTTCCGGCCGCGCTCGACCGCAGCGCGCACCAGATCGGCCTGCCTCACCCCCGCCGCCGCCATCGCCTCGACCAATCGCTCCGAGAAGGTGTTGCCTGCCATGGGAACCTCCCTGCATCAGCGAGCGTTCACCGCGTGAATCTCGCGCCGAGAATTGAACTTTTTAGTTCAATTTAGGTGCCAGTATACCACACGCATGTTCAATATCACGGTTGATTGTTCATTATGTGAAAGATGATTTCGCGCCACACATTGAACTTCTGCACGAATTCGGCATGATGGCGCGTATCACGCGCGTTCGGTTCGCGTGATCTGGACGCGTTCCCGCGCGCTCGGCGATAATGAGCCCCGCGGGCATCGCGCCTGCGCGCATCGAATGAAGGGATCCGAGGTGACGGTCACCATCTACACCGACGGCTCAGCACGTGGCAATCCCGGCAACGGGGGCTACGGCGCGGTGCTCACCTACACCAACCGCCACGGCCAGACGTTCACGCGCGAGCTCTCCGCTGGCTATGAGCGCACCACCAACAACCGCATGGAGCTCATGGGCGCGATCGCGGCGCTCGAGGCCCTCAACCGCCCCTGCACGGTCGAGCTCCACTCGGACTCGCAGTACCTCGTCAACGCCTTCAACAAGCATTGGATCGATGGCTGGAAGAAGCGCGGGTGGAAGACGGCGGCGAAGAAGCCCGTCAAAAACGTCGACCTCTGGAAGCGCCTGCTCGCGGCCATGGAGCCCCATCAGGTCACCTTTGTCTGGGTCAAGGGCCACGCCGGCCATGAGCTCAACGAGCGCTGCGACGAGCTGGCGACGCAGGCGGCCGATTCGGGTAGACTGAACGTTGATGCCGGCTTTACCGCAAGCGACGCTGACTAGGCCAAGCCGGCCGCATCGCCTGACCGTGCGCCGCGCCCACCGTGGCCAGCGGCGCGCGCGAGCAAGGAGCGCCCATGGGATACCTCGATCGACTTCGCGCCCTCTTCAACCCGCAGGCCGGCGCCGAGAGCGCCGACACGGGCACGCGCAGCCCGCTTGAGCAGGAGCTCGTCAAGGAGCTGCAGGAACGACTCACGCACGATGAGGGGCCGGGTGACCTCGTCCGCCTCCATCTGCGCTTCACCGGCGAGGTGCAGGGCGTGGGCTTCCGCTGGACCAATCAGGGCATCGCGGGCGACCTCCACCTCGCCGGCTGGGTGAAGAACCTCGATGACGGATCGGTCGATCTGGAGCTTCAGGGCGCGCCGGGGCAGATCATCCGCCACCTCGACACCCTGCATGCGTCGTATCGGCGCATGGCGTGCACCGTCTGGCTCGCCGAGCGGGAGTGGCTGACCGCCGATCCCACCGATACCGAGTTCGAGGTGCGCTTCTAGCACGCTGTCGCGCGCGGCTACTCCTCGACCGAGACGATCTCGATGTCGAAGGTAAGGTCCTTGCCGGCCAGCTCGTGGTTGGCGTCGAGCAGCACGCCCTCCTCATCGACCGTAAGCACGGTGACAGGAATCGGCTGGCCGCCCGGGCCCGACAGGAAGAGCTTATCGCCCACGCTGATCTGCTCGATGTGGGGCACCTGCGCCGCGGGGAACCGGAGCACGAGGTCGTCGCGACGCTCGCCGTAGGCATCGGCCGCCGGAATGCGCACCGTCTTCTTCTCACCCACCGCCATGTTGAGCACGGCGGCGTCGAACCCGGCGATCATCTGATGCGCGCCGCAGGTGAACTCGATCGGCTCGCCGCGATCGTACGAGCTGTCAAACTGCGTGCCGTCATCGAGCGTGCCGCGGTAATGGGCCTTGACCCTCTTGCCCTCGTTGGACATGACTCTCCCCTTCATGATCGGGGCGAGAGGACGGCAACGGATGCGCTCCGACGTCAGCCCCGGATGGCTCCGGATACTATAACCTGACCGGTGAGGCGGGGCGGGGCGAATCCGAAATACCGTACAATCGAGCCGCCGATCCCCCAGCAGGCCCGGCGCGCCCGACGATCCGCCGCGCGCCCCCGCCCGTGACCTCCCACCGACTCGAGGTGACATCCATGCCAGACACCCGCCGCCCCGTGGCGCGCGCCCGCACGTTCACGCTCTCCGTGCGCACGAGCGCGGGCGCGATCGAGGTCACGGTCGAGCGCAAGCGCGTGCGCAACCTCAATCTTCGCGTGCGATCAAACGGCACCGTGCGCATGAGCATCCCGCTGCGCGCGACGGCGGCGGACGCGCAGGCCTTCCTCGATCGGCGCGCGTCCTGGATCGAGCAGCACGTCGCCCGGCGTCAGGAGCGCGCCACCGCACCTGACCAGGCGCTCTATGACGAGGATCGGGGCACCATCCCGCTCTGGGGAGCGCTCGTCGTCCTCACCGACGCGCTCGCGCAGGTGGGAATCGCCGCGACCGAGGACGAGCTCGCCGACGCTGGCACGCGCGACGCGCTCATCGATCGGCTGTATCACCTCGAGACGACCCGCGCTGTGGAGGAACTCGCCGACGAGACCCAGCAGCGTGTCGGCGTCTCGGTCGCGAGCTGGCGCATCCGGACGATGACGAGCCGCTGGGGCTCATGCACCCCGCATCGGCGCACCATCCGCATCAACGCCATGCTCGCCGCCTGGCCTCCCTGCTGTCTCGAGATGGTCGTCATGCACGAGCTCGTGCACCTGATCGAATCGGGTCACACCGCCCGTTTTCACGCGCTGCTCGACGCATGCTGCCCACACAACCGCTCCTCAGCCGCCCTCCTCAAGGAGCCCGCTCGCGTCGTCGCCCTGCGCGGCGGCGAGGACGGCGGCTCGACGCGGTAAACGAAACGAGGAGGCACTCGACGTGAGCGCCTCCTCGTGGATACCCGCGCGTTGAGCAGCGCACCGGGCGGGCGCTACCGCGCCTTGCCGGCGCAGCCGATCACAGGTACTTCCGCCAGTCGTCCTCGTCATCGTCCTCATCCGCCGCCCGCGCGGCCTCGGCAGCGGTCGCCGCGGCGCGCGCAGCGGCCGCGTGCTCGGCGTATGAGGTCGCCGGCTTGTCGGGGAACGCGGAGAAGGCGTGCTCGAAGATGGCGTGGTGCTCGTCGTAGCGCGTGCGCGGAACGGCGAAGATCACCTGCTTGACGCCGTAGACGCCGCGCGCGAGCTCCGTGCGGAAGAGCTCGGCCACCACCTCGGCATCCCAGCCGAAGACGCCGCAGCCGTAGGCGCCGAGCACCGCCTTCTCACGGCCGAGCGAGTCGATGATGGCGAGCACGAAGCGGATGCGGTCGCGCATCGCGTCGACGAGGACGTCGTCCTTGATGCCGTAGTCGCTCCGGGCGCGCTTGGCGTTGGGAGCGGCCGCCACGATGACGTCGGCGTACGCGTGCATACGATCCCGCTCGAAGCGCACCGCTGGCACCACGAGGGCGCGCTCGCGATAGAGCTCGCAGTTGATGTTGCGCCGCCGGTTCTCGCCGTACCAGTCGCGCTGCTGATCGAGGACGTTGTACAGATAGGACTCGGTGCAGAGCGCCTCCTCCTGGGCGAGACCGCCGCGGATGTAGCCGCCGCCCGGGTTCACGAACGAGGCGAAGTCGAGCACCGCGAGGTCGCAAAATTGCGCGTACCCGCGACCGTGCTCGAGAATCGCCGCCACCGCGTCCAGAGCGACGACCGTCACCTCGGGAAGACCGGGCTCGGCGACCTCGACCTGTGGGGCGCCCTCGATGCGCGTGACGCCGGCGAGCGAGCGCTCGATGTCCTTCGCGCAGCGCTCCGCCACCTCCGCGGTATGCCGCTCCGCCGCCGCGCGGCGCGCGTCGCGCCGCGGGTTGCTCCGCTGGTTGCCCGATCGTCCCTGAGCCATGGTCATGCCTTTCTCTACGGGGATGCTGAGATATGCCGCCCTCTATCCTACCCGCATGGACGCCGCGCGCGCCGCGCAAATGAGCGGGAGGCGCGATGCGCGCACCGGGTGTCAGACGACCCGGCCGCCCACGGGCCATCTGCTATAGTGAGACGATGCCGCACGCGCGCCCGGAGGCGCGCGACCGCGCCGGCGCACCCGGAAGGAGGGGCCTCATGGCCGACCTGCTCTCCACCATCCACAGCATCATCACCAACGATCTCTTCCAGCGCACCGTGCGGGCGATCATCCTGGCGATCGCCACCATCGTCGCGTCCCGCGTCACGACGAAGGTCGTCTCACGCGCGCTCCATCAGGATCGCAACCCCCTCCCCTCCTCGAGCATCATCATCAACATCGCGCGCGGGTCCGTGCTCATCATCGGGGGAAGCGCCATCCTCGACTCGTGCTTCGACATCAACACCACGTCGATCGTCACCGCCCTGGGCGTCGGGGGCATCGCCGTGTCGCTCGGCTTCCAGGACACGCTCTCCAACCTCATCGGCGGCCTGCAGGTCACCTTCATCGGCATCGTCGCGCCCGGGGACAACATCGAGGTGGGAGGCAAGAGCGGCATCGTGCAGGACGTCACCTGGCGGCACACGACCATCAAGGACTCCTCGGGTCAGACGGTCATCATCCCCAACTCGACCATCTCAACGACCGCGCTCGTGCACCTCCTGCCCGCCAACCGCGTGAGCGTGCCCTTCACGGTCCCCCGTCACCTGACCCCCGTCGAGGCGGACAATGCGAGCCACGAAGGCGCAGACGCGTCTACAAGCATCGACGACCTCGCGGATGAGATCGTCGAGGAGGCCCGCTGTGCCGCGAGCGCGGTCTCGCCCGTGGTGGACGGACCGCGCGTGCTCTTTTCCGAGATAAGCGAGCTGGGCATCAAGGGCAAGGTGACGCTTGCGATCGAGGACGCTTCCAAGACGGCGCGCGCTGCAGACGCCGTCGTCCGCGCGGTCGCCCAAAGGCTCGGATAACGGCGCACGGCCAAGCGGCGCGCGATCAGGCTACGAGGTGCTCCGCGCAGTCGGCGAGCCATTCGATCACGCTGATCTGCTGCGGACAGGCGCTCTCGCACTGGCCGCACGCGATGCACGCGCTCGCGGGGCTCCCGCCCTGGGCGATGGCGCGCTCGTAGCGCTCCCTGCCCTCCTCGTCGCGCCCCCACACGAGCTGGCGGTTGCGCGCCTTGAAGATCTCAGGGATGGGGATGCCCATCGGGCAGCCCTCGGTGCAGTAGTGGCACCCCGTGCACGGAATCGACGTCTGCTGGGCGATCGCCTCCTGCGCACGGGCGATGGTGGCCTGCTCGACCTCATCAAGCGGCTGGAAGTCGCGCATATAGGAGACGTTGTCCTCAACCTGCTCCAGGTTCGACATGCCTGAGAGCACGGTGATGATCCCCTCGAGCGACGCGACGAAGCGAATCGCCCACGAGGCGAGCGATGCGTCAGGGTTCGCCGCGCGCAGGATCTCCTGAACCTGCGGCATGGGATCGGCGAGCATGCCGCCCTTGACGGGCTCCAGGACCACGATGGGCCCGCCGTGGCGCCGAGGCACCTCGTAGTTGGCGCGCGCGGCGACCGTGGGAACCTCCCAGTGGGCAGGGTTGAGCTGCAGCTGCACGAAGTCGACGTCCGGATGCTCGGTCAGCAGGCGATCAAGCATGTCGGGGCTGTCGTGGAACGAGAAGCCCCAGTGCCGGATGAGCCCGCGATCACGCTGCTCCTTCACGAAGTCCCAGATGCCGTACTCGTCATACTTCTCGATGTTGCCCTGCTGGACCGCATGGAGCAGGTAGAAGTCGAAGTACCCCGCCCCCGTGCGCTCGAGGCTCGTATGGAACTGCTGGCGCGCGGCCGCGGCGTCGGGAGCCTGCTGCCAGGCGTTGAGCTTCGTCGCCACCGTGAAACGATCGCGCGGATAGCGGTCGATGAGCGTCTCCTTGAGGGCGCGCTCCGAGCCGCCGTTGTCGTAGACGAAGGCCGTGTCGAAGTACGTGAGCCCCGCATCCATGAATCGGTCGACCATCTCGCACGTCTGCTCGAGGTCGATCGCGCCGTCAGCGTGCTTGGGCAGGCGCATGAAGCCGAAACCAAGCTTGGGCGTCGTTGCTACCAGATCGTCGCGCATGGTATTCCCCTCTCATCATGCCCGGGCGGCGCGATTCCCGCCCCTTCTTGCAGTATAAGGGCCTCGCGCATGTTCAAGGCAGCACCCGCCCACCCAACGGCGACCAGACACGCCAAGCGGGGAGCCTGCCGCCGCGTGGGGGCGGCGCCATGGCGATCAGCGCCCCGCGAGCCTCGCCAAAAACGCCGCGCGCGCCTCGGGCGACGCGAGGTCTGCGCCACCGCAGTTGGTCCACGTGCCCTGTCCGATGCCGAGCTGCCAGAGCGTGCCCTCGATGAAGGTCTTCTGGATGCCGTCGCCGGTCGCCGTCTGCAAGAACTCCGTGGGATTCGACGACGCCGTGTAGACCTCAGCCGACGCGATATGCGTGAGCGTGCCCTCGAGGCCATGCTCGGTCGCGATCCACGAGAAACCGGACAGCATGACCTTGTCGAACCATCCGCGCAGCATCGCGGGCATGTCGTTCCACCAGACAGGGAAGATGAACACGAGCTTGCGGCAGCGGGCCACCATCTCCTGATAGCGCTTCACGAGCGGGTCGAGCGCCGTGCCCTCGTCATAGACGGCGAGCTCCGCGGTGCTGAGCACCGGGTCGAACCCGTCGGCGTAGAGATCGATGACCTCGTAGGTCTCACCGGCGCGCTCGCAGCGCTCGCAGAGCGCCTCGAGCATCGCGTGATGGAAGCTCTTCTCATACGGGTGGCAGTACACGATCAGCGTGTCCAACACGCCCTCCTCTCCCCGGCGTCCCGTGAACGCCGACTGCAACCGGGCGCCGCCTCTGCAAGCTCGCGCGGGGGGCGGCGCGATGAAGCCGTCGTGCGGCGCCTACGCGAGGTGCGCGACCACGGCATCGCCCATGGCGGCCGTGCCGAGCACCTTGTCCTCCGGCGTCGTGGCGTCAGCGATGTCCGCCGTCCGGAAACCCTCGTCGAGCACGGTCGTCACCGCGGCGCGCACGGCGTCGGCGGCCTCACCCATGTCGAAGCTGTAGCGCAGCATCATCTCGACCGAGAGGATCTGCGCGAGCGGGTTCGCGATACCCTTCCCGGCGATGTCGGGCGCCGAGCCGTGGCTCGGCTCATAGAGTGCCACGCCGTCGCCCAAACTCGCGCTCGCGAGCATGCCGAGGGACCCGGTGATCTGCGCCGCCTCGTCGGAGAGGATGTCGCCGAACATGTTCTCGGTCACGACCACGTCGAACGTCGCCGGGCGGTTGATGAGCTGCATCGCGGCGTTGTCGACCAGCACGTCCTCGAGCTCCACGTCGGGGTACTCCTCGTCGCCGACGCGATGCACGATCTCGCGCCACATGCGGCTCGTCTCGAGCACGTTGGCCTTGTCGACGCTCGACACCTTGCCGCGACGCTTCCGGGCGGCCTCGAACGCCTGGCGCGCGATGCGCACCACCTCGTACTCGCGGTACTCGAGCGTGTCGTAGGCGCGCTGCCCGGGCGCGCCATCGATCCCCGCGCCCTCCTCGTCATAGAAGCGCTCGCGCGCGCCGAAGTACAGCCCGCCCGTGAGCTCGCGCACGATCATCAGGTCGACGCCGTCGATGACCTCAGGCTTGAGCGTCGACGCGCCCGCGAGCGCGTCGAAGATCTGCACGGGGCGCAAATTGGTGTAGAGGCCGAGCTCCTTGCGAATCTTGAGAAGCCCCTGCTCGGGACGGGGGACCGTGGGGTCGGTCGAGTCCCACTGGGGCCCGCCGACGGAGGCGAGCAGCACCGCGTCGGCCGCGCGCGCCGCCGCGAGCGTCTCATCGGGCAGAGGGTTCCCGGTCGCGTCGATGGCTGCGCCGCCGATGAGCGCGTCCGTGCACGCAAACGTGACGCCGAAGCGCGCACCCACCGCCTCGAGCACCTTCTTGCCCTCGGCGATGATCTCGGGCCCGATGCAATCACCGGGCAGGCAGCAGATCTGGTAGGTCTTCTTCACGGCGGAACTCCAATCTCGCGGGTGGGGGACCCGCAGCTAAAACGTCGATCGTTGCTTAGGCGTTCGCGGCGAGCTTCGCCCGGGTGCGCTCCACCAGGCCGCCTGCCTCGATGATCTCCGCGATGAACGGGGGAAACGGCTCGGCCGTGAAGGTCGCGCCCGTGTCCTTGTTCGTGATGACGCCGGTCTCGGTGTCCACCGCGACGCGCGCACCATCCGCGATCGCGTCGACCGCCTCGGGGCACTCGAGGATCGCAAGGCCCACGTTGATGGCGTTGCGGTAGAAGATGCGCGCGAAGCTCTTGGCGATCACGCAGCTCACGCCGGCCGCCTTGAGCGCCACCGGGGCGTGCTCGCGGCTCGACCCGCACCCGAAGTTCTCCTCGGCCACCACGATGTCGCCCGGCTTGACGCGCGTGGCGAACGTGGGGTCGAGGTCCTCCATCGCGTGCGCGGCCAGGTGCGCGTGGTCGGAGCTGTTGAGGTAGCGGGCGGGGATGATGACGTCAGTGTCGATGTCGCGCCCGTACCGAAATACCGTGCCTTCAAACTGCATGATGTGAAATCCTTTCGCTGATGCTCTCGATGGGGACCGGAGCTATCCTCCGTGCTCAGACAGTCCTCGCGCTGCGCGCTGTGGAACTGCGCGCGGCGGACAACCCCGGCCCTTCACCTCGTCTTGGGTCTTGGGGCTGAGAACGTGACGTGGGATGCCGGTCTGCGTGGCCGTCGCGAGTTCCGCAGCGAGCAACGCGAGCGAGGACTGTTTGAGCGGCGGGCACGCAGGCCGGCATCCCCTAGAGGTCGTTACAGGTCGGACGGTGCTGCAATGTGCCCGGCGACGGCGCTGGCTGCGGCGACGGCCGGGCTCGCCAGGTACACCTCGCTCGTGGGATCGCCCATGCGTCCCACGAAGTTGCGGTTGGTCGTCGAGACACAGCGCTCGCCTGCGGCCAGAATGCCCATGTAGCCACCGAGGCAGGGGCCGCACGTAGGGGTGGAGAAGACGCAGTTGGCGTCGATGAACACGTCGGCCAGGCCCTCCGCGATGCACTGCTTGAAGACCGCCTGAGTCGCCGGGATCACGATGCAGCGCACGTTCGGGTGCACGGTACGCCCGCGCAGCACCGCGGCGGCGGCGCGCATGTCCTCGATGCGGCCGTTGGTGCACGAGCCGATCACCGCCTGGTCGATGGCGATGTGCGTGCTCTCCGCCACGGGATGGGTGTTGGACGGCAGGTGCGGCCACGAGACGCAGGGCTTGATGTCGGCGGCGTCGATCTTGATGACCTGCGCGTACTCGGCGTCCGGATCCGCGTGGTAGGCCACGTACGGACGGGTGCAGCGGCCCTCGAGCCAGGCTCGCGCCACGTCGTCGACCTCGATGATGCCCGCCTTGCCACCGGCCTCGATGGCCATGTTGGAGATGGTCATGCGCCCCTCCATCGAGAGCCCCTCGATGGTGGAGCCGGCGAACTCCATGGCCTGGTAGAGCGCCCCGTCGACCCCGATGAGACCGATGATGTGCAAGATGATGTCCTTGGCGGTCGCCCCGTCCACGAGGTCGCCCTCGATCTCGAAGCGGATGGTCGGCGGCACCTTGAACCAGGCGCGCCCCGTCGCGAGGCCCACGCCGGCGTCGGTGGAGCCCACGCCCGTGGAGAACGCACCGAGCGCGCCGTAGGTGCAGGTGTGCGAGTCGGCGCCGATCACGAGATCGCCCGGCACCACGACGCCCTGCTCGGGCAGAAGCGCGTGCTCGATCCCCGCGCAGCCCTGCTCCCAGTAGTTGGTGATGCGCTGCTCGTGCGCGAAGTCGCGCATCTTCTTGGTCTGCTCGGCGCTCTTGATGTCCTTGTTGGGCGCGTAGTGGTCGGGCACCAGGCACACCCGATCGCGATCGAAGACCTCGGTGGCGCCGAGCTCGTGGAACACGTCGATGGCGATCGGCGCCGTGATGTCGTTCGCGAGGACCAGGTCGAGGTCACACTCGACGAGCTGCCCCGGCCGCACCTCCTCAAGCCCGGCATGCGCCGCCAGAATCTTCTCGGCTACCGTCATCGGTCTAGACATAGGCTTCCTCTCATTGCGATTCCCCTACCATACGGGGGCGTCTCATCCGCCCCCGCACGAGCCGCTACTTCTGCTGATCGGAGATCAGGCGATTCAAGGCGTTCAGATAGGCCTTCGTGGACGACACGATGATGTCACCATCCGATCCGCGGCCGATGTACACCTCGCCGTTCTCCGCCGTCACGCGCACTGTCACCTCACCGAGCGCGTCGATGCCGCGCGTGACCGCCTTGACGGAGAACTCGGAGAGATCGTTCGCGACGGCGACGATCTTGTCGACCGCCTTGAAGGCCGCGTCGACCGGGCCGGTCCCGTACTCGCAGGCCGTGAAGATCTCGCCGTCCATGTTGGCGAGCTTGATGGTGGCCGTCGGGGTAAGCGGGAAGCCGCAGGAGACCTGCAGCGCGTTGAGATCCCACACCGCGGTGCTCACGCGCTCGCGCTCGTGCACGATCGACTCGAGATCCTCGTCGTAGACCTCCTTCTTCTTGTCGGCGACCTCGAGGAAGGACTGATAGATGTCCTCGAACTCCTCGTCGGAGAAGGTGAAGCCCAGCTCGGACATGCGATGGCGCAGGGCGGCGTGGCCCGAGCGCGCCGACAGGATGATCTGCGAGCCGCCGGCGCCCACGTCGGCCGGGTCGATGATCTCGTAGGTGTCGCGCGCCTTGAGCACGCCGTCCTGATGGATGCCCGAGGAGTGCGCGAACGCGTTGGCGCCCACGATGGCCTTGTTGGCCTGCACGCTCATGCCCGTGATCGAGCTCACGAGCTTGGAGGCGCGGGTGAGCTCGGTGGTCACGATGTCGGTATGGGCGTCGAGCTCGGCGCCATGCATCCTGATCGCCATGACCACTTCCTCGAGCGCCGTGTTTCCAGCGCGCTCGCCGAGGCCGTTGATGGTGCACTCCACCTGGGTCGCGCCGTTGCGCACGGCCTCGATGGCCAGCGCCGTCGCCATGCTCAGGTCGTTGTGGGTGTGGCCCGAGATGGTCACGTCCTCGATGCCGTCCACGCGCCCGTGCAGGTCGGCGATGCGCGCGTCGAAGGC
>CAZLGF010000039.1:0-11827 GCA_964558955.1 uncultured Coriobacteriaceae bacterium | reverse complement strand
AAGAGACTCTCGCCTATGTGAAAAAGCGAGACAAGCAGATAGAAGAAGCCGTCGCCCATGCCAATGCGAATCGTTTCGACGAAGCGATTGGTATTCTGACAAGACTTAAGCAAGATGCTCGAACCGCTACCGAATCGCAGGAACTGGGAAGATTGATTAATCAGGTACAGAAAAGCAAATACATACAAGCCTTCGCAGCTGCCATGGCATCAAGAAACTTTGTTGATGCATGGACGATGCTCGATAAGGCAATCCAACTTGAGACAGACCTTATGGAACGTTACAAAATGCTACAAGCGCGCAACAAGATACCGTATCGTCCATTCGGTTTCTAACAACTCAGCTTTCGATTGCTTTTGACGCTCTTTATTCACCATTTCGCCGTAGCGAGAACATGGTCGCTGATTTCGCGGCACGCTCGTGTCATAGCAACTGTTGAAAACAAACTCGCTCTTTCATTATGTGAGCAACGCATCATCTTTTATGCGATCGCTTCCCATAATGTGTTGAGTAATACCAGCTGATATAGATACACCAAACGAACCACAAAACGAAGACATGCGAGCCCAAAGTGAGGCCGATAACAAAGCATCCTATCCAAGATACTGTGGTGACAAAAAGGCACCAGTAATCACCACGTACCCGAATTGGATCGCCCGATTTCTCTGCCTCCTGATCAACAAAGCGTTTGTACAAGTACATGCCAATGGCGAACAACAAAAGGGTGAGCGTGATGCTGTACTGGTATGACCAAATCGAAGGGGACACGATTATCGCGCTCACTCCAATGCAACCCATTAGACTACAGAGGATTCCACCTATCATGCCAACTCCCTATCCGACGCTCCTCACCTGCCGCTAGCATCTCAACTACATCACGACGCCACGAAGCCCATTGGGAAATGAACCCCTCTATTGTGCCGCTCCCAAAGTCATTGCTCCCGACGCCTGACTGCTTTTGCGAGCGTCTCCGCAGCTTAAAGGAGTGTGGAGCACGGAGGCTCCTCGTCCGCAGCCAAGTTCATTGGGAAACGGCTCAAACTCATTGGGGTTATTGTTCTCGCCAAGACATGAACGTGCAGGATCGGGGTATGCACGGCGGCCGCACACCCACACGAGCGCATAGGCGGAACGAACGGCATGGGACCCAAGGGCAAGCAGAAGCCGATCAACGTCCTTACGGAGTTCATTACCACGTGGATTCGGCGGAACTCCGCAGAAGCGCTGCCCTTTGACTCGTTCGAGAGCCTCCGCAACCGTCGCATCACGCAAAAAGACGTCGAGCGCTGGATCTTCAACTGCAACTACACCTATTACCGCCTCGGCAACCTGCTCTACCAAACCGGTGCGCTGCCCAACGAACAAGACGCGCTGCAACGCATCCTCGACGATCTCGACACCACGTTCAAAAGCATCTCCGACTCGACCCCACTCAACCTCCGATCGCGCCCGAACGACGCAGCGGCACACGAGCTCGCCCGCGACTGGCCTCCCTTCCAACCAGAAAGCCGAAACACGCTCGACCGTCTCACTGAGCAGCTCGCAGCGTTCGCGCATGCCCAAAGTTCGACCATCCCCCACCTCGAGCAGACGCTGCACGCGTTCTCAGACCGCATGACGGCAGAAGCTCAGCTGTTTGCCGAGCTCCGCGCAGCAAGCGCACGGGCATCACATGCGCTTGCGACACGCTGCCGGGCTCTCCTGCCGCTCTGGATCCTCGCCGACATCAACCC
Organism: uncultured Coriobacteriaceae bacterium; assembly: GCA_964558955.1. Taxonomy (GTDB): domain Bacteria; phylum Actinomycetota; class Coriobacteriia; order Coriobacteriales; family Coriobacteriaceae; genus Coprousia. The sequence goes on along the minus strand of CAZLGF010000039.1, from coordinate 10,094 downwards.
CATGATGTCGCTCCTGCTCTGGGACGACGAAGACTCCGTGTCCCAGCTCGTCGATCTTTTGCGCGCCTCGTTTTCCTCATGGCATGAACAGGGACCCGAGGCGACCGTCCTCGCCGAACGCTGGCGTTCCGCCACCCTGCGCGCCCAGGCGCTCTACCTGGAGAACATCGATGATGAGGATCCTGAGGAGCGCTCTCTCCCCGAACTTGCCACCATGCTCAAAAACGCGGCGTTCTCGCTCGATGACGAGCAGCCTCCTGCGGGGCTCCCGCGGTGGCTATTGGGGAAATCGCAGCTGATCTGGAACGTCGTCATCTGCACAATATTGGGACCGTCTGAGACGGTTGGTCCCACAGGGCCCGTGCGCGACGCAACCGTTTCCCCTCATCCCCTGCCCCTGCCCCTGCAGCCGATCACCGCGACCGCGCTTGCAGGCGAGGTGCTACTGCGTCGGCGTTATCGCACGGGACGCATCGAGACGATCGACCGGCTCATGCTCGAGTCCGTCTGCTCGACGGGCCTCTGGCACGTCATCGGCGGGCATTACGACAGCCACGCGCCGCTCCCCCAGAGTGCCTTCCGCGACCAATATCTTCATCTCGGCGCCGCGTATGTGCATAGCGAACTCCTCGACGCGAAGGGCACCCTCATCGAGGGAGCGGGAGACTCGCGCTTCCATGTCGAGCTCTCACTCCGTGTGGATGACCGATCACATGCGCGCATCGTTGCCCGGGACGTGGGGTCAAAGAATGGTACCTCCGTTGTTCGGAGCACCGAAGCCGGCGTGCACGTCTTTGCGCTCTCTGGCAGACGACGCCTTTCGCGCGCGGATTGGGCGGAGCGTCTCGGCCTCGATGAGTGCCAGATCACCACGGTCGACGAGCTCGAGCTCCAGCGCGGGGACATCATCCAACTCGCCGGCTCGTGCTTCGAACTCATCTAGCCGACTCGTAGGCCTCGTGGCGCGCAAGCACCTCCTCGCCCATCTGCCGCAGCTCATCGGCTGTGTACAGCGGTTGCGCGTAGACGCTTGAGCCGAGCCAGCAAAAGACGTACGCGCCCGAGGCGTCGACGCATCGCGCCAGCGGAACGCACCGCTCAACCTCAAGTTGATCATCGCCCACGTTGACCACGTACAGCGTATCGCTCACCAGATCGGTCGTTATCAGATAGAGCGTGCTCCCATCCTCCGACACCGTGCACATGCGCGCAAGGGGGAGCTCCTCGTCAAGCTCGGCACGGGTCGCGCCCGTCTCGGCATCGATGAGCATGAGGGTGCGGTTCTCGTCTTGCACGATAAGCTCGTCACCTGCTGGCGTGAAGACAATGAACTCCACGCCGGCCGCGTCCAAGGGCACGCTCCAAACGAGCTCACCGGAGTCAAGGTCGATGAGGAGGAGCGCTCCGTCGAGCGAAATGACCCCGAGCAAGGCGCCGTCGGGCGATACGGCCCACGCGCCGGAATACATGTCCTCCTCGACCAGCACCTCATCGAGCGCATCGCCCACGGACTCGCCGGTATCACCATCATAGAGCGCCACCATATCCTCGGCGTACACCACGATGATGCGATCATCGCGCGCGTACCACACGTCGCACAGGGGCACGTTGCTGATCGCGAACTCGCGCGTCGTCTCGAGCGTCGAGGTGTCCACCAACGCCGCATACCCATAGTCCGGCATCTTCACGGTCACGTGCCCGCTCCGCTCAGCAGACAGCTCCGTGTTGGGAGCGGCGTTCCCGTCCTCCGCGTATGGCCACGACCACGTGGCCACCAGATCGCCCGTAAGCACGTCATAGAGCCAGAGATGCGGCATGCAGTCCGCCCCCACCGGCGTGGACAGCACCAGGAGATCGGAATCCTCATCCACGAAGAACACCGAAAGCGAGGAAACGTCACCGGTCTCCTCGCACGCTGATGCCACGTCGATGACCGAGAGCGCTTCGAGCGTGGAAGCGTCAAGCACCTGGATGGCCGTCGCGCCGTCAAAGAGCGCCACACGGGTTGCGTCATCGCTGACGAACACGCCGCCTGACGAGATGGAGTCGGACAGGCATATGACGCCCGAGGCATCGGGAACGTCGTTCAACGCATCCCGATAGACATATACGGAGCCGGTCTCCTCGGCGGAACACCCGATGGCGTACCGGGCGTCACCAATGATGACCTCGTCCGCGCGCCATACGTACCCTGGGTATTCGTAGCCATCCACCTCAAGGAACTCTTGCCCTGCCGCCAACCGCGCCACCAGGCGGCCTCCCATGACGTCGGTCGCGCGAACGACCCCGCTCCCACCAGACGTAACGCAGGTAAGCTGCACGAGCGGCGCCTGGGCAGTAAGTTCCAGGAGCACGTCTCCGCAAGTCGCATCAAGCGCGATGGCATCGTTTCCCGCGCTCACCAGAAGCACGCATTCGCCGAGCGCGCCGTCCTCGACAACACCGGCAATCGTCGCGTCCGTCAAAAAGGGCGTCGTCGTGAAGTCGAGTTCATAGGCATCCCACGAGCAGGTGTACTCCCACATGAGAGAGGAATCGCCGAGATCGTAAGCGGTGATCCGCGCCGATGCCTGCGTGTCCCCATCGCTCACCGACCCGCTCTGCTCGAGAACGACGAGCGTCTCCCCCACAAGCTCGATATCACTGAGCTCAGGCGCGTCGATCGCAGCGTAGGAGACATCTCCCGTCTCGAGGTCAACGATGGCGACGCGCGTGGCGGTTGCAATCGCCACCCGGTCATCCTCGTTGTCCATGGCGCACGGCACCGTGCCATCTGAAACCAGATCGAGCGACACATCGAGCACGATCGAGTTATCCGTCACGTCAAGCATCTGGCAGGTCAAGCTGCCGTCATCGTTGAGGATGAGCACCGCGATGCGCCGCGCGTCATCGAGCGCCTCCACGTCCCAGATGCTTCCCTCGAACTCGCGCGTCCAGAAGGTCGCCCCGGTCTCGGGGTCGACCGCGGCAAGGCCGCGGTCCCCATAGGTCACGAGCAAAGACCCGCCCACATCAAAGGCGGCGGAACCATCAGCGGAATGCGCCTCGCCATCCGAGTCCAGCACCGATCCAAGCGTAAAACGAAGCGCGCCCGTCTCGATGTCATAGATATCAAGACCGCGCCCCGACTCGCTGCAGGCCATCCAGCCACCGGACGCCGACACCTCGACGGTGGACGCGTCTCCGATCCCCGTCAAGGTGTACACGGGACCCGTTCCGAGCACGCTTTGATAGACGCCAAGCGCATCGGACAACGCCCTGATCGCCGATGTCGTGCTCCCCGCCAGCTCGCCCGCCTCGAGCGCCTCGATGCCGAGCTCGATCGCTTCCATGCGTCTGCCATCCTCAAGGAGGCTCAGCGCACGAGCGGACAGGTTCTCCGCCGACGCTTCCTGCGCGGCACGCGCGCTGGCATCCACCAAGCCCTGTTGGTGCAGCAGCATCGCACCGACGCCCGCAACCACCGCAAGCGTTACCGCCGCCGCAGCGGCAACGCGCTGCACAAAGCGCGCATGCTGACGGCGTACGAGGTCGTCATAGTCACATCCGATCAGTGTGGCAACGACGCGAAGCAACTCGAGGCGCTGCTCCCGACGGTGCGGCGCATGGCGTAGGTCTGCGGCGAGCGGGGCATCGCGGAGGCCCGCGTCGGCAGGGCCGTCATCAGGGCCGGCCGCCTCGACTGCCATCAGGGCAGGTGGAAACGCCTCATCGGGATCGCCAGCGACAAGCACCGCAAGCACGTGCTCGCGTCCGTGGCAGGCCACGAAGGTCTCGACCTCACGGTTCACCCACTGGGACGCCGCAGCGGCCGGAGAGCACACCACGATGAGCCAGCGGGAATCTTCGAGCGCTTCTTGCAGGCGCGCGGCAAGCGAAGGTCCCGCCGCCAGATCGGCCTCGTCACGAAACACCTTTCCCAGACATGCACGACCCGCCCGCGCACGCAACGCCCGCGGGATGGAGTAGTTCTCCACGAACCGCTGGATCATGCGCGCAACGAGAGCATCCCGCTCGGAATGGCTGTAGCTTACAAATGCCTCGTATGGGAGGCTCTGGTCACCTTCGCTCTTCATCCTCTGCATCGGCCCTCACCCCGCTACCACACCTTGCCATAGAATGAGGGTACGTCAGCGATTTCCGACGCACAACGTAACAGGTCACATCGAGTGGGCGAGGCACTCCATGCGCGCGGTCAACACCATCAAGCCAGTCAACGTGCTCGTGCGCTTCATCGCGGAGTGGATCGCCGCGCACCGCGCTGAAGCTGCCCCCTTCGACTCATTCGAATCGCTCCGCCCCGAGCGCACGGAGCACAAAGAGGTCGAGCGATGGATTTTCAACTGCAACTACGTCTATTACCGCCTCGGTGACGCGCTGCTCGCACACGACGCGCTGCCAGATACCGCCCATGAGCTCGAGATGCTGTTTGCGCACCTCGACGCGAACGTCAAGACCATCCGGGACTCCACTCCGCTGAACCTCAGGTCCAAGTCACCTGAGGCGCTCCGCACCGAACTTGCGAAAGATTGGCCTCCCTTCCAGCGCCACAGCCGTACCACCCGCGATCGTACGACGCGCGCCCTGGATGCCTTTACTCGCGAAGAGGCGCCTGGGACAGCGGCACCTACGGTCGCCCAGGAGCTGTGGGAAGTGCTGCAGGACGAGGAGCGGCTGTACGCTCGCATCACCCGGAAAGCGGAGGCGAGCGCAGACCCACTCGCGGCGCGCATGCGCGCACTGCTCCCCATCTGGTGTCTCGCCGCGGTGAATCCGCTCTATACGCTGAGACTCTGGGAAGACGGAGCCAGCCTCGATGCGCTCGCGCGCGAGCTCTACGACGCCTGGCACGCCCATGACTGCATCGGCACGAATGGCACCGAAGGGCGTGCTTCCTACCGCGGCCTGATTCGTCGTTGCCACGAGGATTACCGTACGCATCTGGGCGCGCAGACAGACGGCGAGCTGGGCGAGCAGCCGCTTCCCCTGATCCATCAGACACTCGAGGAGGCGTTCTTCTCGCTCGACCATCCAAGCACCTCAACCGCCATACCCACATGGCTCGCCCCGAAGTGCCTGCTGATCTGGAACACCGTGGTCTGCTCCATCCTCGGCCCCGCCCACGTGATCCGCCCAAGCGGCCCCAACCGCACGGCGACCACACGCGCTCCCGCTGTCGCGCCGGTGCGCACGCAAGCCCTTGCTGGCATCGTCACGCTCAGACGGCACCGCGCGGACGGATCGATCGAGCCGATCGCCTCGCTCACCATGGCTCAGGAAACCACGAGTCGCACCTGGCTCGTTCTGGGGAGCAGCTTTGACGAGAACGCCCGCGTGCCCGCCGCACTTGCCGGCATGTCACGCGCCGAGATCTCCGCGTGCTCCGTGGCGACCAGCCGCTTTGATGCGCAGGGCGCCCAGGTGGAGGGCAGAGGCGACTCCCGCTACCATGCGCTCATCCGCGTGGATGCGCAAGACGGGCGAGCCAGCATCGTCTTAAGCGACCTCGGATCCAAGAACGGCACCTACGTGATGCGGAGGACGGACAGCGGAACGCGGTATCTCGTGCTCCAGCATCGAACCGCTCAGACCGCGGCGGACTGGGCGCGGCGCGCCGGGGTCGACCCCGCGGCGGTATGCATCTGTGACAGCGTGGAGCTTGCGCGCGGAGACGTACTGCAGCTGTGCGGATCGTGCTTCGATCTTGTGTGATGGGGCGGCACCATCGAAGGAGGGCGCGCATGACGGAAACCGTTGACATGCCCATACGCGTCGGGCGTGCCGCATCCCCCGTGATGCGCCTTCAAACAGGGATGGGGATCTTCGTGGCTCAGGCCGCGCAACCCATGATTTCCTCCGCCCGCAAGCAGGCGTGGCGTGGCACGCTGCACACGCGCGACGGGTTCGCACTCGATGCCATCGCGATCGCCTTCATCGGAGACGATCAGACGCTCTACGGATCCGAAGTCGCCGCGCTCGCGCGCAACCAGCTGCTCTGCATCGGCCCCGACGTCTACGACCTCACCGCACGCGGCTTCGTGAACAACGCGGTGGTGCCGTTTGTGGTTGAAGAGGATGCGGGCACCAACCTGGAAGACGCCCTGTTTGACGGGGTGGCCATCGCAGGCGCGAACGCATCGTGTGCAGCACCGCTCAGCCCCGTGGGAAGCACTGCGCGCCTACTCGAGAATGAGAAGATCCTCTACGATGTGCTCGATCAGGTGGCCCGCATGCACGATCACGGCTTCTACCATCGAGACATTCGCGCCGCCAACATCTGCGTGCGTCGATTTGGCGATCAACCAAACCAGATCCACGCGACCCTCATCGACCATGAGCTTGCGACGCCGTACGAGGGGCGCGCGGTGCCGGCGGTCGCCAAGCGCTATGAGCACGCGCTGTTTGAACGCCTGCCGCGCAGCCAAAGCCCCAACGCGAAGCCCTGCCACCCCACATCGCTCATGCGCGACCTCGGCTACCTCGCAGCCCTCGCCTTCGAGCTTGCGCGCGGGCGAAGCGTCGACCATATGACCATCGCCGATATCCCGGCCCTTAACGTGCCGTTCTTCGCGTATGCCGCCGGCGGCACGATCGCGATCAGGCGCATCGATCCCGCAGAGGACCTTGCTCCGCGTGCCCGGGCGCTCAAGCTGGCCGAGGTCTCGGCGTCCACGTTCTTTGACCCGCGCGTGCTCGCGTTCGCACGCGAACGCGTGGCGCCCGGCGGATTCATCGACCAGCGCGGCCTCATGCGCCTCGCACGCGAGGTGCGCTCACTTGACGACATCTCGGCGGAAGACCTCGCCCGCACCGTCATCTACCCCGCGTGGGTGAACCAATGCCGCGCGCACGGCCGCGAGCCCGAGTATCCGAGCTTTGACGCGCAGCCTGAACTCCTGAAGGAATCCAACCTCGATCAAGCGCGCGACATCCCCGCCAAGGTGCGCGCCCTGGGATACCGCATCGAGCACGCGTCGGACGTGGCGGAGGGAGAGGAGCGCGTCAGCGCCTTTGAGCCCGAGGAGATCGAGATGCTCGCCCGCATGGAGCACAAGCGCTGGGTGAACGAGCGCCTGCGACACGGCTGGATCTTCGGCGCCGAACGTGATGACGAGCGACGCACGCATCCCGACCTCGTGCCCTTCGACGAGCTGACCGAGGCCTCGAGGGAGTACGACCGCCAGGCCGTCGCGCAAATTCCGCGCATGCTCGCCGCCATGGGACTCATCATCTGCCGGTAACACGTGCGCGGGCGCGCTTGTGCGCGCCGCACCCAGGCGGCGCCGGGCGCCCACGCCGCCAAGCACCGCCTCCATCTCTGCGACGCCTACGCCGGCAGCGCCAGCACCACGGCCTCGTACGGGCGAAGGCTCAAGCGCGCGCTCGCTCCAAGCGCGGGCGCCTCGGCATAGGTTCCCTGCACGAGCGACGCCGCGCCGAGGTCCACGCGCGTGCCGTCGCGCTGCATGAGCTCGATCGCGCACGGCTCGGGGTCAAACGAGCACGCCACGAGCAAGCGCGCCGGCTGGCCCGCCTCCGCGGCGCGCGTGGCCGCGTCCCCCTCGAGCCAGCGCTCGTAGGCGATCACCTGGGGAGCCGCGTCGTCTTTGGCGAGGAAGCCCACGCGCCCATGAGCTACTACGTCGAGCTCGTGTCGCAGCCGCACGAGCCCGCGGTAGAACTCGAGCATCGAGCCCTCGACGCCCTCCTCGGCCTCGACGTTCACGGTCTGGTAGATCGCGGGAATCCCGATCCACGGCTCCCCCGCCGTGAAGCCCGCATGGGGTGCGGCGCTCCACTGCATGGGCGTGCGCCCGTTGTCGCGCGAGCGCTCGCCCACCACATGAAGCGCCTCGGCCTCCGTGGCGCCCGCCTCGATAAGCGCATGGTAGTGGTAGACGCTCTCCACGTCACGGTACGCATCGATCGAGGTGAAGCCGGCGTTGGTCATGCCGAGCTCCTCGCCCTGGAAGATGTAGGGCGTGCCCTGCATGAAGTGGGTGCAGGTGGCGAGCATCTTGCCCACAAGGTCCCAGCTGCCGCCGCGCGCGCCCACATCCGCGCGCCCGCCGAAGCGCGTGATCGCGCGGGGCTGGTCGTGGTTGCACCAGAACAGCGCGTTCCAGCCCGATCCCGCCTGCATCCCCTCCTGCCAGGTCGCAAAGACCTCGCGCAGGCGGTCGATGTCCGGGGCGGCGAGCTCCCACTTGTTCCCGTTTCCGTAGTCGACCTTGAGGTGGTGGAAGCTGAACACCTGCGTGAGCTCGCGCTCGACAGGATTGGTGTAGCGAATGCAGTCCTCAAGCGTGGTCGCGGCCATCTCGCCCACGGTCGGCATGCCCTCGATGCCGGCGTGTGCGACGAGCTCCTTAAGGTAGTCGTGCACGTGCGGGCCGTCCGAAAAGAGGCGTCGACCCAGGCCTTCAGCGTCATCCTCGAAGACCGCAGGCTTGGAGATGAGGTTGATCACGTCGAAGCGAAAGCCCGCCACGCCGCGGTCGCGCCAGAAGCGCACCACCCCCGCAAGCTCGTCGCGGACCTCGGGGTTCGTCCAGTCGAGATCGGGCTGGCTCACGTCGTGCAGGTGCAGGTACCACTTCCCGAGGCGCGGCTCCCACTCCCACGCGCTCCCCCCGAAGGCGCACTGCCAGTTGGTGGGCGGCTCGCCCGGATCGCCCGGGCCCGTGGAGCCGCGCCCATCGCGCAGGATGTAGTAGCGCTGGTAGCGCTCATCACCGGCGAGGGCGCGCTGAAACCACGCGTGGTCGACGGAGGTGTGGCAGAGCACCATGTCGAGCATGATGCCCATGCCCCGCGCGTCCGCCGCGTGCACGAGCTCGTCGAAGTCGCCCATGGTGCCGTAGACGGGATCGATAGCGCAGTAGTCGGAGACGTCGTAGCCGTTGTCGCGCTGCGGCGAGGGGTAGAACGGCGTGATCCAGAGGTAGTCGACGCCCAGGCGCGCGAGATAGTCGAGCTTGCTCGTGACACCGGGCAGGTCGCCGACGCCGTCGCCGTCGCTATCGCAGAAGCTCTTGAGGTAGATCTGATACACAACGCTGCGTCCGGCATCGTGCTCGCGTGCGGGCATGGTCGCGCTCCTCTCTCGCCGCGGCGGTCCGCCGCGGCGACGTCGTTGATTCGGTCAGATGATTAACGTGCGGCACGCGGGGCGGCGAGGCCGCGCTCGGAGGCGGAGAGCTGCCGCGCCCCGACGATGAAGGTGAGCGCGAACGGCACCGCGATGGCGATGAGCATGCAGGCCGCGAAGATGATCCAGAACTCGAACTTGATGGAGAGGATACCCGGGATGCCGCCGACGCCTACGGAGAGTGCCTGGACGCCGAGGCCCGTGCAGACCATCGCAGCGCACGCGGAGCCGATCATGCCGCAGATGAGCGGGAACTTGTACTTGAGGTTCACGCCGAAGAGCGCGGGCTCGGTGACGCCCAGGTAGCAGGAGACGCAGGCGGGGATGTTGATCTGCTGGGCGCGCTCGTTGCCGCGCTGGAGCACGATCATGGCGAGCACGGCCGAGCCCTGAGCGATGTTGGAGAGCGCGATCATGGGCCACAGCGTCGTGTACCCAAGGCTGTTGACGAGCTGCGTGTCGATCGCGTTGGTCATGTGATGAAGACCCGTCATGACGAGCGGCGCGTAGAGGGCGCCGAAGAGCGCCGCGAACACCACGCGGAAGTCGGAGGAGAGACCCGCGTTCACCGCGGCCGCGATGGCGTCGCCGATCGCCCAGCCAATGGGGCCCACCACGAGGTGTGCGATGAAGACGGCCGGCACGAGCGACATGAACGGCACGACGATCATGCGCACCACGTCGGGCGTGATGCGCGTGAAGAGCCGCTCAAGCCCCACGAGCACGAAGGCCGCCATAAGCGACGCGATGACCTGGCCTTGATAGCCCGTGCCCACGAAGGAGAAGAACCCGAAGTCGTAGGTGTAGGCCGCAAGGTCCTCCGCCGAGGCGCTCGCCACGGAGAAGCCGTTCAGGAGCTGCGGAGACACGAGGGTAAGGCCGAGGATGATGCCGAGGATGGGCGTGGTGCCCATCTTGCGGGTGACCGACCAGCAGATGCCCA
>CAZLGF010000038.1:0-11839 GCA_964558955.1 uncultured Coriobacteriaceae bacterium | reverse complement strand
TCGACCGCGCCCGCGGCCTCGTCGAGGTACGTGTTGGCCTCGGTCACGAGCTGGAAGTACGCGGCCACGGCGCCCGCGGTGTTGAAGTCGTCGTTCATGGACGCCTTGAACTCAGCGGCCGCGCACTCGGTCGCCGCGACGAGGGCCGCCGCGCGCGCCGCATCGACCGAGGTCTCGCCCTCGGCATGTTCCGCGGCCCAGCGCAGGTTCTCCACGCAGGTCGCGATGCGCTCGAGCGAGCTCTCGGCCCCGTCCAGGCGCTCCCATGAGAAGTCGAGCGGCGAGCGATAGTGGGTCTGCAGCATGAGCAGGCGCAACGCCGCCGCCGTGTGCTTCTCGAGCACCTCCTCGAGCGTGAAGAAGTTGCCGAGGCTCTTGCTCATCTTCTCGCCGTCCACGAGCAGCATCCCCGTGTGCATCCAGGTGTTGGCAAACCCCTCGTGCCAGCAGCACGTGGCCTGCGCGCACTCGTTCTCGTGATGAGGGAAGGCCAGATCGGAGCCACCGCCGTGGATATCGATCGGGCAGCCGAGGTAGCGATGGACCATCGCGGCGCACTCGGTGTGCCAGCCGGGGCGCCCCGGGCCCCACGGCGAGTTCCACTGGGGCTCACCGGGCTTCGCCGCCTTCCAGAGCGCGAAGTCGAGCGGGTCGCGCTTCTCCTCGCCGGCGGCGATGCGCGCCCCCACCATGAGCTCGTCGATCTTGCGGCCCGACACCTCGCCGTACGTCGGATCGCTGCGCACCGAGAAGTAGACATCGCCGTTATCCGCCGCATAGGCGTGCCCCTGCTCGATCAGGCTCTTGAGCATGCCGATCATGGGGCCGATCTCCTTGGTGGCGCGCGGGCGGATGTCGGGATCGAGCACGTTGGCCGCGCGCATGACGCCGATGAACCGCTCCGAATATTCCTCGGCCACCTCGGCGGCCGTGCGGCCCTGCTCGTTCGCCCGGTTGATGATCTTGTCGTCCACATCGGTGAGGTTCTGCGCGAACGTCACCTCGTAGCCGCTGGCGATGAGCCACCGACGGATCACGTCGAAGCTGATGAACGTGCGGGCGTTGCCGATGTGGATGTTGTCGTACACCGTGGGACCGCACACGTACATCCGCACCCTGCCCTCATCGATGGGGCGGAAGTCCTCTTTGCGATGGGTGGCGCTGTTGTAGATCTTCATGCGTGCTCCTTGGAGATGACGAGGCCGCCCGCGGCGGTTCGCCCTATGGTAACCCGATGCGCCCGCCTGCGGAAAGCCCGGGCGGGCGCATTGACGCCGCTGCGGACGCGCTGAGACGGTGCCGGCCAGCGATCGCTGCTTCCGTGAGACGTGCCCGATCAGTCCTCGAGCAGGCAGACGGCCCAGGCACCGATGCCCTGGCCCTCGCCCTCCCAGCCGAGGCGCTCGGTGGTGGTGGCCTTGACACCGACACGCTCCCGCGGCACGCCGAGCGCGCGGCTCAGGTTCTCGCGCATGCGCTCGCGATGCGGGCCGATCTTGGGCTCCTGCGCGGCGATCGTGCAGTCGGCGTCCACGAGCTCGAACCCGCGCGCCCGCGCATGCTCCATCACGCGCTCAAGCAGGACGAGCGAGTCGGCCTCGGCGTAGGCGGGATCAGTGTCGGGAAAGAGCGTGCCGATGTCGCCACTGCGACAGGCGCCGAGGATGGCATCGGCGAGCGCGTGGGCGAGGACGTCCGCATCGGAGTGCCCGAGCAATCCCTTGGTATGCGGGATGTCGACCCCGCCGATGATGCAGCGGCGGCCCTCCACCAGACGATGTACGTCGTATCCGTGACCTATGTGCAGCGACACCGCGTCTCCTCTCCCCGCGCCCGCAGAATCGCTTCCGCGGGGAGCAGGTCCTCGGGAACCGTCACCTTCATGTTGTCGCGCGGGGCCGCGAGGACGCGCACGCGACCGCCGGCGTGCTCGACGACCGATGCGTCATCGGTGCCGACGAACCCCTCGCGCGCGGCGCGCGCGAGCGCGCGCTCGAGCGGCGCACGGCGGAAGACCTGGGGCGTCTGCACGGTCCAGAGGCGCGCGCGGTCCGGCGTGGCCCTGATCACGCCGTCCGCGTCGACCTCCTTGAGCGTGTCGACCGCCGGCTGACCGCACACCACGCCGTCCAGCGCGGGGTCCGCGCGGAGCGCCTCCACCGCCTCATCGATGAGGGAGGGCTCAACCAGGGGACGCGCGCCGTCGTGCACGGCGATGACGTCGAAGCCGGCCGGGACGGCCGCCACGCCCGCGGCAGTCGACTCCTGCCGCGTCGCTCCCCCACCTACCCAGATGAGCGGGGTGGCCACCGCGTCAGACGCGAGCGCCGCCTCCATCTGCGCGCGGCGCTCAGACGCGCACACCATGACGATGCACCCAATCGACGCGGCGCGGTCGCACGCCGCCACGGTCCACGCGAGCAGCGGGCGCCCGGCAAGGGTGACCAGGAGCTTGCCGTCGGGGTTGCCGAACCGCGACCCCGTGCCCGCAGCCACGATCACCGCGCACGCGCGGCCCGCGGTCGACTCCCCGCGCGCGGTGCCCTCGACGCCCGGCCCCGCCGTCATGAGCGGCGGCCCTGGATGCGATAGAGGGAGTCAGCGAGGATGGTGGGGTTGTTGACGCCGAAATCGACGAGGCGCTCGGGATCCTCGCGAATGTCGTCCATAAGATCCTGCAGCGAACCGTACTCGTCGACGATGCGCTCGGCCACCCCGTCGCGGACGACCGACACCTGGCTCAGCGTACGCAGCCCGAGCGGCGTCAAGACCGAGTCCTCGTCGAGGTCGTCGTAGCCCAGGACCTCGGCGACCTTCTGCGGGTTCGTGAGGTCCTGCGGGGTCATCGCGGCGAAGCGCGCGCGGATGCGCGCGGCGTTCTCCTCGGACGAGTCGGACGCGTAGTCGCGGATCATGAGGTCGTACTCGGCTTCGATGCTGGCGCCCGCGAGCTGCTCGAGCTGCATGCGCACGAGTTTGCCCTGCACGCCGAGCTTGACGATGCAGAACTGGAGCTCCTCCTTGGCTTGCTGGAGGATCTCGAAGCTCGAGAAGATGTTGGTGATGTCGGCAAGCGTCACGTAGTCGTCGAGTTCGAGGGCCGTGAGGCGCACGAGCAGACGGTCGAGCTGGGAGCGCGTGGTCTGCAGGGTCGACACGAGCTGGCTCACCGACGCCATGATGTCGGGGACCGACTGGATCTGGTAGGACTTGCCGTGAACGTAGACGTTGACGACCGAGCGACGCGCGGAGACCGAGATCACGATCGCGTCGGTCAGGACCGACATGCGCGCGGCGGTGCGATGGCGCATGCCGGTCTCGCTCGTCGCGAGCGACGGATCGGGGTTGAGGTGGAAGTTGGCGCGCAGGATCTGGGTCACGTCATCATCGATCACGATGGCGCCGTCCATCTTGGAGAGTTCGAAGAGGCGGTTCGACGTGAACGAGATGTTGAGGGGGAAACCGTCGTTGCCAGCCTCGAGCACGTGCTCGGTGTCGCCGACGCAGATGAGGGCGCCGAGGTGCCCGGCAATGATCATGTCGAGCGCGGCGCGGATCGGCTGGCCGGGAGCCGTGAGCCGAATCGCCTCGTTCATGCGCTTTTGAATCTCTTCGCTATCCACCGTGACGCTCCACCCCCATGTGCTTCAAGCCTGCTGCCATTGTCGCATGAAACGCCACTTCGCGCGCCGACAAAGCGCGCGGGCCCTGGCTCCTGAGCATGGAGCCGGGGACCGACTCGGGACCTGGCCCCTGGGCCCCGAGCCCAGGCCCGCTGGCCTACCGCGCCCCGAAGCCCACGCGCTCGGCGCCGCCGGGACCGCCCGCGCCCGCGAGCGGGGCCGCACTTCCGGAGCGCGGCGCGGACGGCTCGAAAGACGCCCCGAGCGTGCCAGTCGGGCGTGGCGCGGGGATCTCGCCCACCCCGTGGCTGAACACGAAGGCGCCTTCGACCACGTCGCAGAGCACCGTGTCGCCCGCGCGCCACTCGCCCGCCAGCAGCTCCTCAGAGAGCGGATCCTCGATGAGGCGCTGGATCGCGCGGCGCAGCGGGCGCGCGCCGTTGGTGAGGTCGGTCCCCTCGGACACGATCTGGGCGATCGCGACGTCGGTGAGCTCGATGTTCATGCCGTTCGCGATGAGGCGCTGTCGCAAATCGTCAACGAGAAGCTTGGCGATCTCGGTCAGGCTCTCGACCGAAAGCTTCTGGAAGACCACGATGTCGTCGACGCGGTTCAGGAACTCGGGGCGGAAGAGGCGCTTGAGCTCGCCCATCGCGCGGCTCTTGATCTCGCCGGCGGTGAGGCCGGCCTCGCCCGTGGTGCCGAAGCCCACGCTCGCGTCCTGGGCGATCTCGCGCGCGCCCACGTTCGAGGTCATGATGACCACCGTGTTACGGAAGTCGACCGTCTTGCCCTGACCGTCCGTGAGGCGCCCCTCGTCGAGCACCTGCAGAAGGATGTTGAAGATGTCGGGGTGCGCCTTCTCGATCTCGTCGAAGAGCACGACGGAGTACGGGTGCCGGCGCACGGCCTTGGTGAGCTGGCCGCCCTCCTCGTGGCCCACGTAGCCCGGAGGCGAACCGATGAGCTTGGACACCTCGTACTCACTCGAGAACTCGGACATGTCGAAGCTGATGAGCGCGTCCTTGCTGCCGAAGAGATACTCGGCGAGGGTCTTCGCGAGCTCGGTCTTGCCGGTGCCCGTGGGGCCGAGGAAGATGAACGACCCGCCCGGTCGCCGCGGGTCCTTGAGCGGCGAGCGCGAGCGCCGAATGGCCTTGGCGACGGCCCCCACAGCCTCATCCTGGCCGACGATGCGCGTCTTGAGGACGCTTTCGCACTGGAGCAGGCGCCTCGACTCATCCTCGGTGAGCGAGCTCACGGGCACGCCCGAGGTGTCCGACACGATGTCGGCGATCTGATCGACATCAATGGTGAGCGGGCTCGCGTCGAGCTCGGCCGTCCAGGCGGCGCGCGCCTCGGAAAGCGCGATCTCAGCCTGCTTTCCCTGCTCGGTAAGCTCGGCCGCGCGGTTCATGTCATCGCGCTCCGTGGCCTCCTCGGCGGCTGCCGCGAGCTCGGCGACGCGCGCCTCGGCCGCGCGCACAGCCTCGGGCGCGCGGTTCTTGGCGATACGCGCCCGAGCGCCGGACTCATCGATGAGGTCGATGGCCTTGTCGGGCAGGAAGCGGTCCTGGATGTAGCGCGCCGAGAGCGTCACGGCGGCCTCGATCGCGGCCGGCGTGTAGCGCACGTGGTGATGCTCCTCATAGCGCGGGACGAGGGCGGTGAGGATTCGCTTCGCGTCCTCGATGCTCGGCTCCTCGAGATCGATCGACTGGAAGCGACGCTCGAACGCCGGGTCCTTCGTGAGGTACTTGCGGAACTCCTCGGCCGTCGTGGCGCCGATGATCTGGAAGGCGCCGCGCGCGAGCACCGGCTTGAGCATCGAGCTCGCGTCGATCGACCCCTCGGCTGAGCCGGCGCCGATGAGCGTGTGCATCTCGTCGATGAAGAGGATTACGTCGTCGGCGTCGGTCGCTTCCTGGATGACGCCCTTCAAGCGCTCCTCAAACTCGCCGCGATACTTGGCGCCGGCCACGAGCCCCGGCAAATCGAGCGACCAGACGTTTTTGTTCATGAGGTTCTCGGGCACGTTGCCGGCAGCGATCTCCTGGGCGAGCCCCTCGACGATGGCGGTCTTGCCGACGCCCGGGTCACCGAGGATGAGCGGGTTGTTCTTGGTGCGGCGCGAGAGGATCTCCATCATGCGGGAGATCTCCTGCTCGCGGCCGATCACCGGGTCGAGCTTGCCGTCGCGCGCCTCCTGGGTGAGGTTGGTGGCGTACTGCGCGAGTGCCGAGGGCTCCTCGTCGGGCTTACCCTGGCCGGACATCCCTGAGAAGAACGGCACGCCCGCGCCCGGCCGGCCCGCGCCCGCGCCCGCCATGGGGCGCTTGCCGCCCTGATCCTTGGAGGTGAGCTTCTCGACCGCCTGGCGGATCGACGCCGCCGTCACGCCAAGGCGCATGAGCACGTCAACCGCGCGGCAGGAGCTCTCGTCGATGATGGCGAGCAGCAGGTGCTCGGTCGAGACGTAGGTCTGGTTGTTCTCGCGGGCGAGGCGGAAGCTCTTCTCCATGACGGTGATGACCGCCGGGGTGAAGGCGAGCTTGGCCTCGCCTTCAGCGGTGGCATTCGAGGCATCGGCCGCGTCCGCGGGCGCGTCCTCCGCTGTCGAAGCATCCGCGGAGCCCTGCGTGAGCTGCTCGAGAATGTCCTCGTAGCTGATCTCGAGCGAGCGCAGCGCCTCGGCGGCGATGCCCTCCTGCTCCTTGGCGAGAGCGAGCAGCAGGTGCTCGGTGCCCACCTTGGTGGTGGAGAGCGCGACGGCCTCCTGCTTCGCCAGTGACATGACGCGGCGGGCGCGATCGGTGAATCTGTCTAGCATGTGGCACCTTCTTTGAGTGCGAGTCGTACGCCTGATGGGGCTGCTCATGCAGCCTGTGTGTCATCGTCTGATAGGGTTCGCTGACTTGTACCCAGAAAGCAGGAATGATAGCCAACCGCGCAGCACGGCGCAACGAAGCGAGCGTGAGCGTTCGGGCGCTCCCGTCAGGGGCTCGGAGATGCCGTGGTGGGGCCGTGGGGGCCGGGGCTAGGGTTGACGGGGAGACGGGCAGCGGCGGGTGCGGACGGCAGTGGGTGCCGGCGGGCGCGGGCGGCGGCGGGTGCGGGTGGAGGCGATGCCGGATACAAGCGGAGACGGCCGCCGCCGGATGCGGATGGATACGGCCGCCGCCGGATGCAAGATTTTCGGTTTGTTATAGTTGAGCGCCGTTTTGCAGAGTAGACCGGATTCTGGCAAGCCTTTGACCTGCGCGTTCTTTGCGCACGATGGGGTGTGTACTGAGCAAGTCCGCTTCCGACTATAACAAAACGCAATTTTGGACCGCCGCGCCCGTACGACCATGCGTTCTCACCGCATATCGGAAGGGTGGCCGAGGGCGTCTGCCCCTCCCACGCGGCCATGCGGACCGCGCGGAGGCGCGCCGGCGCCCGAACCCGCGGCTCGCCGCCGTGGGCATTCACGACTGCCCGCCGCCCGTGCGCGTTCACAGCTGCCCGCGACGCCCGAATCCGCAGCTCGCTGCCCGCGAGCGCTCACAGCTGCCCGCGGACGCTTACGACTGCTCGCGCGCGTTCATGATGAGCATCTGCAGACGGTTCTCCACGTTCGCGAAGCTGACGTCCGGATCGTAGTCGAGCGGCAGGATCTGCGCGTCGGGATAGCGCTCCTTGAGGGCGCGCACGAGCCCGCGGCCCACCACGTGGTTGGGCAGGCACCCAAAGGGCTGCAGAATCACGAAGGAGCGGCAACCACGGGCGGCGTGCTCGAGGATCTCCGCTGGAATGAGGACGCCCTCGCCCGCGTCGAACGTGTGATGGAGCACGTCATCGGACTCCTTCACGAGCTCGGGCATGCGCGTAGGCGGCACGTAGAGCGGATGGGCGCGCGCGATGCGGTCGCAGCGGTCGTGCGCCACGTCGAAGAGCTGGTCGGCCGCGGCGTACCAGATGCGCTCCGTCATGGGCAGGTCGACGCGATACTCCTTCACCTGCGCATGCTTGTAGAAGTAGCTCTTGCGGATCACGTCCGTCATGCGCGCCTCGATGATCTCGAGGCCGTTTTGCTCGAGGTAGCGCTCGATCTCGTGGTTTGCGCCCGGATGGAAGTTGAGCAGGTACTCGCCCACGATGAGCACGGTCGGGCGCGGGTGGGAGCGGTCGTAGCGCACCGCGCCCATGATCTCGATCGCGCGGGCAAACCCCTCCTCGGCGCCGCGCAGGCCGTGCGCCTCGATGCCCGCCACCAGCGCGTCGATCGCCCGCTCGAAGGCGGCGTCGGTCGCGCCCGGCTCGAGCTCGTAGGGGCGGATGCGGCGCACGAGCGCCTCGAGGGCGTCGATCATGGGCAGCCCCCAGGCGAGCTCCATGCTCGCGGCGAGCGTCAGATTGAACCCGGGATAGGCGTCGTGCGCGTCGGCGGTGTCATTGGTGAGAACGGGCACCTGCTCGTAACCCGCGTCGTCGAGCGCCTTGCGCAAAAGCGGCATGTAGTGGGTCAGGCGGCAGTCGCCGATGTACTTGCCCGTCACGATGGCCACGTCATCGGGATCGTACGCGCCGCTCTCGAGCGCCCAGAGCGCCTCGCCGATGGTGATCTGCGCCGGGAAGCAGATGTCGTTGTGCACGTAGCGCTTCCCGAGGCTGATGGCCTCCTCGCGTCCCACGGGCAGCGGCTCGGCGCGCACGCCCTGGCGACGCAGCGCGGCGGTCATGATCCGGCAGAAGGCGTGGCTCGTGTTGGGCACGAGCACCACCTTCTCGCGGCGCATGGGCTTGGTGTACTTGACCTCATAGGGTTCGGGCAGCGGCCGCGGCGCCACCTGCGCAGCCGGGCGCCCGGCCTCCTCGCGCCGGCGGCGCTCCGTGGTCTCGATGAACGAGCGCACGCGGATGCGCACGGGGCCCGTCGCGTCGGACTCGTCAATCTTCAAGATCAAGGGGGCCTTGTCGCCGATCTCGCGCATGATGCGGACGATCTCGTCGGAGAGGTACGCATCGTGTCCGCAGCCGAAGCTCACGAGCTGCACGTACTCGAGCTCGGGCGAGGAGGCCGCGATCACCGCGCAGCTGAGCATGCGGGCGTGGAAGTTGTTGACGATGTCGAGGCGGCTCTTGCTGAGGTCGACCTCGCGCACGCCGGGCACGGCGTCCGGGGTGAGCACGGCGATGCCCTGGTTGCTGAAGAGCTTGGGGATGCCGTGGTTCACGAGCGGGTCGTTGTGGTATGGGCGCGACGCCACCACCACGGCGTAGCCTCCCTGGCGCCGCACGTCGGCGAGGACCTCCTCGCCGCGACGGCTGAGCGCGCGCACGAACTCGTCCTGCGCGGCGTCGGCCTGACGGATGGCTTCCGTGGCCTGCGCGGCGCTCACGCCGTAGGTCCGCTGGAGGAACTCCGCGAGCTGCCGATCGCGGTCGCGCACGGTGTACCAGTGGAAGAGCGGCGCGTCGAAGGCGATGCCGAAGCGCTCCTCGGGGTTATCCGAGTTCTTGAGCACATACGGGTAACCCTTGACGACCGCGCACATCCACTCGCTCGTCTTGGCGACGTTCTCGGTGGGGACCGTGGTGATGATGGGCATGAAGATGCGATCGACGTGCGCGTCGGCGAGGTCGCGGACGTGCCCGTGGACGAGCTTCGCCGGGAAGCAGATGGTGTCGGAGGTCACGTGCGGCAGGCCGCGCTCGAAGGTGCGCCTAGTCGAAGGCCGCGAGATGCGCACGGTGAAGCCGAGCGCGCGGAAGAGCGTCGACCAGAACGGCATCTGATCCCAGAACTCGAGCACGCGCGGGATCCCGATGGTCTCGCCGCGCGCGGGCGCGACGGGGTCGCAGGGCCAGTTCTTGAAGAGGAGGCGCTCGCGCTCGTCGAAGAGGTTGGGCGCGACCCGGGGCGGGCGCTTGTCGATGGCGGGCCCGGTGGGCGCGCCGCCCGCGGCGGAGGCGGACTCGGTAGCAGCGCGCCGGTCGTCCGCGTCCGCCGCCCCATCGCCGGCGCGCGCGGGGCGCTGCTCCGCAAGGGCTCCGGCGGGCGCGTCCGCGGCGGCCTCGGGGACCTCGCGCAGCAGCTCCATCCAGTCGATCTCCTCACCGCGCGGGCAGCGGTTGCCCGTGACGTAGAGCGCGCCGTCGCCGAAGGCCACCACCGCGCGGCTGCAGTGGTTGCCGCAGCGCCGGCAGGTGACCCCGGCGTACTCGCGGTGCGAGAAGTCCTCGAGCGCGTCGAGGCCGATGAAGGTCGAGGCCCCGGCCGCCCCGCGGCGCTCCTCCGAGCGCTCGGCCTGCTCGCAGGCGAGCAGCGCGACGCCGATGGCGCCCATGAGGCCCGGGTGCGGCGCGCGCACGACCTCGCGCCCGAGGTACTGCTCGAAGGCGCGCAGCACGGCGTCGTTGCGGAAGGTGCCGCCCTGCACCACCACGCGATCGCCGAGCTTGCTCAGGTTGGAGACGCGGATCACCTTGGTGAAGACGTTCTCGATGATCGAGCGGCACAGCCCCGCCATGATGTCGTCGGGGCCCTTGCCGCGGCGCTGCTCGGAGACGACGCTCGAGTTCATGAAGACGGTGCAGCGGCTGCCCAGGATCGCCTGGTCGGACGACTGGAACGCGGCCTCGGCGATGCCCTCGACGGGGATGCCGAGCGTCGAGGCGAAGCCCTCGAGGAAGGACCCGCAGCCCGCCGAGCAGGCCTCGTTCACCACGATGTCGGTGAGGACGCCGTGGTCGAGCCAGATGGCCTTCATGTCCTGACCGCCGATGTCGAGCACGAAGGTCGCGTCCGGCACGCTCGTGGACGCGGCGCGCGCGTGAGCGACGGTCTCGACCGTGTGGTAGTCGGCGTGGAAGGCGCGGGCGAAGAGGAGCTCGCCGTAGCCGGTGGTGCCCACGGCCTCGATCGCGAGCGCGACGCCGGCCTCATCCCAGCGGCGCTTGAGGTCGATGAGGCCCGCGCGCGCCACGTCGAGCGGCTTGCCCTCGTTGGAGGCGTAGAAGGAGTCGAGCAGGGCGCCCGCGCGGTCGATGAGCGCGAACTTGGTGGTCGTGGAGCCCGAGTCGATGCCGAGGTAGGCGTGGACCGTCTCCCCGCGCTCGAAGGCCTGCGGGCCGCGCGCGGCCTCCTCGGCGGGATGGCGGCGCGCGAAGGCGGCGCGCTCCTCGTCGCTCTCGAAGAACGGGCGCGCGAGCGTCACCGTCTCGTCGACGGGGTGCTCCTGCAGCTCCTCGAGAGCGGCGATCCCCGCCTCGAGGTCGACCGCGGCGCCGTCGTCCGCGAACAGGCCGCCCAGCGCGAGCGCCGCGCCGCGGGCGATCATGACCTGCGGGTCGTCGGGGACCACGTAGTCGCCCTCGCCGAGACCCAGCTGCTCGGTGAAGACGCGCACGAGCGTGGGATGGTAGGCGAGCGTTCCCCCCTCGAAGATGACGGGGGGCTCGATCTCGATGCCCTGCGCCAGGCCGCCGATGGTTTGGCGCGCGACCGCATGCAGGGCCGAGAGCGCAAGATCCGCGCGCGAGACGCCCTGGTTGAGCAGCGGCTGGATGTCGGTCTTGGCGTAGACGCCGCATCGGCCCGAGACCTCGTAGACGCGCGTGCCCTCGGCCGCGAGCGCCTCGAAGCCCCCCTGCTCGACGCCGAGCAGCTTGGCCATCTCGTCGATGAAGGCGCCCGTGCCGCCCGCGCAGCTGCCGTTCATGCGCATGTCCGAGACGGACGGCGCGGCCCCCTCGGCCTCCGCGCGGAAGAAGATGGTCTTGGCGTCCTGGCCGCCAAGCTCGATGGCGCAGCGAACCTGCGGGTAGAGCGCGCGGATGGCGATCGAGTTGGCGACGACCTCCTGGATGTAGGACGCGCCGAGCGCCTGCGCGATGTCGCGCGCGCCCGAGCCCGTCACCGCGACGCGGACGCGCCTGCCCGACTGGCCGAAGCGGGCGTGCACCTCGCGCAGGGCCTCCGCGGCGCTCGCCGCCTGGCGCGCGCCATGGCGCTTGTAGCGCCAGTAGAGGACTTCATTGGTCGCGGGATCGAGGACGAGCACCTTGGTCGTGGTCGACCCGACGTCAAGCCCCACGTGCAACAGATCTGTTGAGCAGGGCTGGCAGGATAATTCGTTGGGCATAGGGGGCTGACTCCGATTCTGATCAGCAGGGCGCTGCGCGCTGACGCACAGATATGTACCACTCAGCAGGCTGGGTCATTCCTTGATTTC
>CAZLGF010000037.1:8068-11914 GCA_964558955.1 uncultured Coriobacteriaceae bacterium | reverse complement strand
CATCTCGCAATCGACATCGGCGCGTCGAGCGGCCGCCACATCGTGGGCGAGGTCGTCGACGGCGTGCTCACGCTCACCGAGGTCTACCGTTTTGAGAACGGCCTCGTCGAGCGCGACGGGCATCTCTGCTGGGACATCGACGCGCTCTTCGCGCACGTCGTGGCTGGCATCCGCGCCTGCGCGGAGCGGGGCCTTGTCCCGAGCACCGTGGGCATCGATACCTGGGCGGTCGACTTCGTCCTGCTCGATGAGGAAGGCGCGCGCATCGGCGACGCGGTGGCCTACCGCGACGCGCGCACCGCCGGCATCCGCGACGAGCTCGAGCGCGCGGGCATCCTGTCCTTTGCCGAGCAGTACGCCCGCACCGGCATCCAGTACCAGCAGTTCAACACCGCCTATCAGCTCGTGGCGCTCAAGCGCGAGCATCCCGAGCAGCTCGAGCGGGCCCGGACCTTCCTCATGGTGCCCGACTACCTCAACTACCTGCTCACGGGTATCGTGAGCTGTGAGTTCACCAACGCGTCCACCACGGCGCTCGTCAATGCCGAGAGCCGCGACTGGGACGTCGAGCTCATGGATCGCCTCGGCCTCGACCGCGCCCTCTTCCCGCCGATCGCCGAGCCGGGCGCGGTGCTGGGGCCCCTCACCCCCGCCATGCGCGAGCAGGTGGGCTTCGACTGCCAGGTGGTGCTGCCCGCGACGCACGACACGGGATCGGCCTGGCTCGCCGTCCCCGCGCGCGACGAGCGCGCCGTCTACCTCTCGAGCGGCACCTGGAGCCTGCTGGGATGCGAGCTCACCACGCCCGTGCTCACGACGGAGAGCGCGGCGGCCAACTTCACCAACGAGGGCGGCGCGTACGGCACCGTGCGCTACCTCAAGAACATCATGGGGCTCTGGATGGCGCAGAACCTCAGGCGCGAGCTGGGCGAGCGCACGGGCACGGCCCCGAGCTACGCCGAGCTCGCCGAGGAGGCCGACGCCGCGACGGGCTTCGACGCCCTGGTCGACGTCGACGACGCGCGCTTCCTGGCGCCCGCGTCGATGATCGACGAGGTGCAGGCCGCCTGCCGCGAGGCCGGCGAGCGCGTGCCCCAGACGACGGGCGAGCTCGCGCGCGTCATCTACCGCTCGCTCGCGGCCGACTACGCGCGCGCCATCGAGGCGCTCTCGGGGCTCACGGGGCGGGAGTACACCGCGATCAACATTGTGGGCGGCGGGTGCCAGAACGCCTATCTCAACCAGGTGACGGCCGATGCGTGCGGCATCCCGGTGTTCGCCGGCCCGGTCGAGGGGACGGCGCTGGGCAATCTGATGGTCCAGCTCATCGCGACGGGCGAGGTGGCCGATCTCGCCGCGGCGCGCGAGCTGGTGCGGAACAGTTTCGAGATCAAGGAGATCCGTCCTCGATAAGCCGTGCGGAACGCCCGGGCGCGGGGTGAGCGCGCCGTGCAACCGCGGCCGGGCGCCGTGCCGAAAGGAGAAACGTCATGCTGGTTGAGACCAAAGCGCGGGTCGGCGTCTTCGCCATCGCCCTCGAGGCGTACCTGCCGCAGTTCCCCGAGCTCGTGCCCGAGTTCGAGGGGCAGTACGCCGCCTTCACATCGACCATGCCCGATACGGTCGATCTCGTGGACGGCGGCATCGTGACCACGAAGGAGGCGGCGGCCGAGGTGGGCGAGCGCTTCCGCGCGGCCGACGTCGACCTCGTCTTCATGCAGCTGCTCACCTATGCCACCTCGTACAACATGCTGCCCGCCGTGCGCGATCTCGACGTGCCCGTGGTGCTCGTGAACCTGCAGAAGGTGCGCTGCCTCGACTTTGACACCGCCGGTATCGGCGATTGGCTGGGTACCGGCTATGCGGGCGGCGCCGTGGGCGAGATGGTGGCCGACCTCAACCGCGCGGGCAAGCGCAGCGCCGTGGTGACCGGCGTGGTGGAGGGTGGCGACCCCGCCGCGCAGGCCGAGATCGAGGATTGGTGCCGAGCCGCGCAGGTGCGCCGTCGTCTCCGAGACACCAACCTCGCCCAGATCGGCCGCCCCTACCCGGGCATGATGGATCTCTACATCGATGAGGCCAACCTCTACAACCGGCTCTTCCTCTACACCAAGCAGTTCGATTGGGAGGCCATGTGGGCCATCGCCGACGGGGTCGACGACAAGGCGGCGATCCACGCCAAGGCCGAGGACATTCTCGATACGTTTGACTTTGAGGGCGGCGCCACCGTCGAGGACGTGTGGGAGATGGCGCGCTACGTGCTCGCGTTTGAGCAGTGGGTGCGCGACGAGAACCTGGGCTTTGTGGCCTCGCACTACAACGGCTTTGCCCAGGGACAGGCGGGCGTGCTCGACTCCATGCTCATCCCCGCGTTCTCGATGCTCATCAAGCAGGGCACGGTCTGCGCGGTGGAGGGTGACATCAAGGTCGCCATGGCCATGGGCATCATGAAGCTCATCAGCGGCGCGTGCCAGCTCTCGGAGTTCTACACCTTTGATTTTGACGACGACATCGTGGTCATCGGTCACTCCGGTTCGGGTGACGCGGACTTCTCGACGGCGCGCAAGCCCACCATCAAGAACGTGCCCGTGTTCCACGGCAAGACGGGCGGCGGCTACCTCACCCAGTTCTATCCCGCGCCCGGCCCGGTCACGTACCTCGCCATCACGCAGGACGCGGACGGGCGCTTCTCGTTCGTGGTCTCGGAGGGCGTGAACGAGGAGGGGCCCATCCTGGGCACGGGCGACACCAACATGCGCACGCGCTTCGCCATCGGTGCGCGCGAATGGAACAACCGCTGGTGCGCGTGCGGGCCCACGCATCACTTCGCCGCGGCTCAGGGCAGCTGGACCGCGACGATTCAGAAGATCGCGAAGATCTTGAACGTTCCCGTCGAGGTCGTGTGCTAGGTGCGCGACGCGCGCTCCGATAGGGACGTCTGAGAAAGCCAAGAAAAGGAGAATGCTATGGCAATGGAAGATCTGGACATCATCAAGGGCTTCATCCGCATGTGCTCCGATGGCTGGCAGCAGGGCTGGCATGAGCGCAACGGCGGCAACCTCACCTACCGCATGACCGAGGCGGAGGTTGAGGCTGCGCGCCCCGCCTTCGCGCCCGAGCCCGGCGCGTGGCACGAGATGGGCGTGACGTGCGCGAACCTCGGCGGCGAGTACTTCATCACCACAGGCAGCGGCAAGTACTTCAGAAACGTCGAGCTCGACCCGGCCGCGAACATCGGCATCGTCGAGATCAACGAGGCGGGGAGCGCTTGGCGCATCGTCTGGGGCCTCGAGCGCGGCGCGGTGCCGACGAGCGAGTTCCCCACGCACTTCATGAACCACAGCGTGCGCAAGCGCGTGACCGATGGCGCCAACCGCGTGATCTACCACTGCCACGCGACGAACGTCATCGCGCTCACCTACGTGCTGCCGCTCACCGCGCGCGACTTCTCGCGGGCGCTCTGGCAGAGCGCGACCGAGTGCCCGGTGGTCTTCCCCGAGGGCGTCGGCGTGGTGCCGTGGATGGTGCCGGGCGGGGTCGACATCGCCCGCGCCACCAGCGAGCTCATGGAGACCTATCAGGCGGCGGTGTGGGCGCAGCACGGGCTGTTCTCGTCGGGTCCGGACTTTGACACGACGTTCGGTCTGGCGCACACCATCGAGAAGAGCGCCGAGATCTACGTCAAGGTTCTCTCCACCGGCCAGCCGATTCGTCAGACCATCGAGGATGACAGCCTGCGCGCCATCGCGCACGACTTCGGCGTGCAGCTGAACGAGGCGTTCCTCGACTAAGCGAGCCATGCGGGGGTCCGCGCGGTCTGGGCTGACCCCCTCTGCTGCGCCCGCC
>CAZLGF010000037.1:0-7968 GCA_964558955.1 uncultured Coriobacteriaceae bacterium | reverse complement strand
CAGAGCGCGGTCTTCTCCGTCAGGGATACAGGGAGGCCCTGTGTGAGCGCTTGAGCCGGGGCCGCTTGAGCCGGGGCCGGTTGGGCAGCGTGCCGGCCAGGCCGCCCAGACAACCGGATCGGCCAGGCCCGAGGTGGCCGCCCCGACGACCGGATCGGCCAGGCCCGGGGCGGCCACCCTATCTACTGGAGGGCGACGGGGCCGAGGATGCCGCTCTGCGGATAGGCGCCTGCGCTGGATGCCCGTCATCGCGGCAACCGCTCACACGCGTTGATACGAGCGCCTGAATGTAGGATATTGCTAAAATAGTGAGTGATAATTAGCAAGACATACCGTTTACCTCGAAAGATGTGCCACTCAGGCGTGCGCTTACGAACAAGATTATTGACAGATGCGCGCGCCTTGCTAATCTAGGATGCGACATGAACGCTGCGCCGGAGACAAGGCGACAGCAGGTTTGTTATCCCGTCAGGGAGCATGACCGATACCCGCGCCACGGCGCGAGTGTCGGTCTTTTTTATGCCGAGCCGCACGTGGGGGTGCACACCCACGGGGCTTGCTATAGGACGAGGAAGGACGTGCAGGACCATGGACGATGCCACGCGCGACGCGCTCACCGCCCTCATCGGTGGGGCCGCCAATATCGGAACCCAGACCGAGCTCGACGAGTGCGCGGTCTATTCGATCAAGGATCAGGGCTTGGTTGACTTGGCGGGCGTCAAGCGTTTGGAGTCCGTGGGGTCGGCGACACTCAACGCCGGGACCCTGCGTGTCGAGTTCACCACGAAGAAAGGGATGAACATGGCGGGCACATACCACGATTTGGCGTCCGACATCTTGGAGAACGTTGGAGGCGTGGGAAACGTCAGCAGCCTGGCGCACTGCATCACGCGCCTGCGCTTCAAGCTCAAGGACGAGAGCAAGGCAAACAAGGAGGCGCTTGAGAGTCTGGATGGTGTGATCCAGATCATGCGGGCAGGCGGTCAGTATCAGGTGGTGGTGGGCGCCAAGGTCGACGACGTCTACGACGAGCTCGTCGGATCGTTCGGCGTCCCCGGCGCGGGCGACGTCCCGGCCGATGACGAGCTCGTGTCAGGTGGTGAGAGCCGCAACCCCTTCAACATGCTGATGTCCACCATCTCGGGCGCCATGGGCCCCATCCTCATGCCGCTTGCTGCGGCCGGCATGATCAAGGGCCTCATCGCCATGGCCAACTCGCTCGGTTGGGTTGATGCGACCTCGGGCGCATATCTCATCTGGTACGCCATCGGCGACGGCTTCTTCTACTTCCTGCCGATCCTGCTGGGCTACACGGCATCGAAGAAGTTCGGTCTGAACGAGCTCATCGGCATGGGCATCGGCGCGGCGCTCGTGTACCCCACGATGGTCGCGCTCGCGGGCGGCGATCCCGTGGGGACCGTCTTCAGTGGCACGCCGTTTGAGATGAGCTACTACGCCACTTTCTTCGGGATTCCGATCATTTTCCCGTCGGCCGGTTACACCTCCTCGGTCATCCCGATCCTTCTGGCAACGTGGGCCGCGGCCAAGCTCGAGGGCGCGCTCAAAAAATCGCTTCCCGAGATCATTCGCAACTTCGCCACGCCGGTCATCGTGTTCGCCGTGATGGCGCCCCTCACCTATCTCGTGATCGGCCCGCTCGCCGGCCTCATCTCCAACATCCTCACCATGATCGCAACGGGCATCTATAACATCCCGACGGTGGGCAGCGCGCTGACGGGGCTTGTCGTTGGCGGCGCCTGGTCGACGCTTGTCATGTTCGGCCTGCACTGGGCCTTCGTGCCGATCTTCCTCAACAACTTCGCCACGCTGGGCTTCGACCCGGTGAGCGCCACCACGCTGCTCGGCGGCTTCATCGGCGTGGGACAGGGTGTTGCGGTCATTCTGCGGACCAAAAGCGAGAAGACCCGTGGCATCGCCATCCCCGCGACCGTATCGCAGCTCTGCGGCATCGGCGAGCCCCTGCTCTACGGCATCCAGGTGCCCAGCAAGTTCCTGCTTGTGCAAAACATCGTGCTCGCGGCCATCGGCGGCTTGGCTATGGGCATCCTGAACGTGGTCGTCTACATGAGCGGCGGCATGGGCATCTTCGCCTTCTTCACCTACGTCAATCCCACGACGGGCGAGCTGCGCGACATGCTCCTGTGCATCGCGGTCGTCATCATTGAGGTCATCGCGGGCTTCGTGCTTACGATGCTTACCTACCACGATGACGGATGCTACTTCGGCAAGGATAAGGAGACGCCCGCGCAGAGCGCGTAGGGCATCGCGCGCACGATGCGGACGGGGGCGATCACGCGCCCCCGTCCGCACGCTGATGCAAGCACGTGGCGACAGGAGACGGCATGGCATCGATCGAGGAGGCGCTCGCGCGCGCCAGTTGGGTGAGCGGCGAGCCGTACGCGTACGGCCCCGATGACGCGGGGTACTACGACGAGCATCCAAATCACGTGGTGGGACGCTCGTTCACGCTCGACGAGACGGCGCTCGCGGATGGTTGCACGCTCGCGATCGCCGTGCTGGGCTACGCGCGCGTGCTCATCAACGGGCGCGCGCTGGGAAACGTTGAGCTCTTAGGACATTGGACCAACTTCACCAAGCTCGTGTATGTCGATCGGTTCGAGGTGGGCGCACTCGTGATGCCCGGTGAGAACCGCATCGAGATAGAGCTGGGAAATGGCTTCTACAACCCGGCGCCGCTCACGCTCTTCGGGAAGTACAACCTGCGCGAGCGCCTAGCTGAGGTGGGGACGCCACAGGTGCTGGCGGCCGTTATGGCTGGCGGTACGCCGGTGGTTCTGACCGACGCCTCCTGGGAGGTGCGACCGGGCGGCCTGCGCTTCAACAATCTCTATCTCGGTGAGGTCGCCGACCTCGCCTTTGATCCCGCGCAGGCACCGTGGCGCCCCGTCCGGGCGTGGCGGCACGACCGCGTGCTCGCGCCCGCACCCGTGCCGCCCTGTCGGCGGCTGGGGACGGTCGAGCCCGTCTCGCTCGTCGAGGTCCCCGACGGCGTGCTGGTGGACTTCGGCGAGATGGTGGCCGGCGTGATCGACATCGCGTTCACAGCCGCAGCGGGCGCGCGCGTCGAGCTTACGTATGCGGAGGTGGCGGAGCGGGGCGTTCCGCGTTACGACTCGAACGTGGCCGGCCTCGTGGGGATGGAGACCCCGCGGGGCGTGTGCCCGGGCGGCCCGGGCGCGCCCACGCCGGCGATCCAGCGCGATGTGCTGCGGTGCCGGGAGGGCTTGAACCGTTATACGAGCACCTTCACCTACCACTCGTTCCGCTACGTGCTGGCGCGCGGCCTCACCGCGGCGCACATCCGCTCGATCACGGCGAGCTACATACACACCGATGTGCGGCAGATCGGTATGGTCGAGACGGACTGCGCGTCCTTCGATGCGCTCATGGACGCGGCCGTGCGCACCAAGCTCAACAACGTGCATGGCATCTTCGAGGACTGCTCGCGCGAGCGCTTCGGCTACGGTGGCGACATGGTGTCGCTTGCCACCTCGAATTTCATGCTGTTCGACGAGGCGGGCCTTATTGATAAGACGCTCGGCGACTTCAGCCGCGATCAGACGGAGCGCGGCGGTCTGCCCGAGACCGCGCCGTTCATGGGCATCGGCTCGAATGGCCCCGCCTATGGCGAGGGGCCGCTCCTCTGGCAGCTGGCCTATCCCTATCTCGCGGTGCAGGCCGACCGCTTCTTCGGCCGGCGCGATCTCATCGAGCGCGAGTGGGGAGGGCTCGAGCGGTTTGGCGCGTACGTGCTGTCGTTCGATCCAGCGGAGCTGGCGTCGCACTGCCTGGGCGACCACGGCAGCGTGCTCACGGGCGGCGCCGAGGGCTTCAAGAGCGGCACGCCCGACAAGGAGTTCGTGGGGTGGTGCGCGATCCTGTGGTGCCTCGACGCATTGGTGCAGGCAGGGCGCCGCGTGGACAAGGATGTCGCGCGCTTCGCACGTGCCGCGGACGAGCTGCGCACGGAGATCATCGCGCGCTTTCGTCGCGTCGACGCATCCTTTGGCGATGGCACGCAGACCGCGTGCGCGTTCGCGGGCATGCTTGGCCTCGGGGACCCCGACGAGCAAGCGCGCCTGCTCGCGCGCGATATGCGCGTTCGCGATGGGGTGCTCACCACGGGGATTTTCGGCACGATGCTCGCCTTCGACCTGCTGCACCGTACGGGGCACGACGACGCCGTCGAGACCTGGCTGCTTCGACGCGCGCACCCCAGCTTGCTCGCGATGCTCGACTCGGGCAGCGGCGCCCTCGCCGAACAGTTCACCGAGGACCTCTCCTCCTTCAACCACGCGATGTTCTCGAGCTATGCGCAGTGGTTGTTCGAGGCGCTTGGCGGCATCCGCGTGGCTGACGACGCGGTCGCGTGCGACGCCGTCGTGATCGACCCGTACCTCTCGCCGCGGACCGATCGCGTGGCCTGCTCATACGCCACGCCGCACGGCGTGATCGAGGTGCGCTGGGAGCGCGGGCTCGGCGGCACCACCGAGGTTGCGGTGACGCTGCCCGCGGGCGTCGTGGCCGACACGGCGCGCCTGGATGCGCGCAACGACGTGGCGCTCACGCTCACAGTCAGGTAGGGGTCGCGCGGGCGATGACGGTACGGTATTCTGAGCGGACCCGTCGGGCGCATGGCGCCTCGCCTGCCGCGGCGGGCCGCGCGTAGGGGGCAGGGGCATGTGGATCATTCAGAAGATCAATAACAACTGCGCGCTTGGGCGCGACTCCGACGGGCAGGATGTGGTGGTGTTCGGCAAGGGCATCGGGTTTCGCCGCCCTCCCTATGAGCTGACCGACCTCTCGATCGTCGAGCGCACGTTCTACGGCGTGCGCGGCGCCCCGCTCGCCGCCCTGCGCGACATCCCCGACGACGTGGTGATTCTCGCTTCGGACATCATCGAGTACGCCAAGGCCTATCTGGGCGTCGACCTCAACCCGAATGCCTGCGTCACGCTTGCCGATCACATAAACTTCGCGATCAAGCGGGTGCGCGAGGGCCTCTTCATCGAGACGCCCCTCGCCTTCGACGTTCGCCACTTCTACCCCAAGGAGACTGCGGTTGGCAGGCGCGCGGTGACGCTCGTGCGCTCGCGGCTCGGGGTGGAGCTTCCCGAGGCTGAGGTCGCCAACATCGCCCTGCATCTTATAGATGCCGAGGCCGAGCGGGGCGATCTGCATCAGACGAAGGTGATTGCCGAGGTCGTGGCCGATGTGGTGAGCATCGTTGAGGGCTCGTTCGGTTGTCCGCTCGACACCGAGAGCTTCAACTACGCTCGCTTCGTCATGCATCTGCGCTTTCTCGTGGGTCGCATCGAGGAGGACGCCGCGCACGAGGGTAAGATGGCGCCCATGCTTGACGTGATGCGCGAGTCGTATCCTGAGAGCTACGCCTGCGTGGAACGGATCGTCTCGTACTTTTTGACGCGCTGGGGATGGACGTGCGACGAGAGCGAAGTGCTCTATCTGCTCATCTACGTTCAGCGATTGCGCGGGGGCCTGTAGGCGCGACGCCTGCGCCGAGCGTGCACCGTCGCCGATGTTCCCGCGGGTGATGGGTAGAAGGCGGATGTCGGTACGCGCACGAGGGATCGGGAGACGCGCATGAGCGAGCAGACGGGGACGAGCGGGGAGCACGCGAACAAGGTCGCGATCATCTTGGAGGGCGGGAGCTTCCGCTGTCAGTTCACGGCGGGCGTGCTCGACGTGCTGCTCGAGCACGCCGTGCGCTTCGACGCGTGCTTCGGCGTCTCGGCGGGCGCGCTCGCGGGCCTGAGCTTCGCGGCGCGCCAGATCGGCCGCGTCAACCGGGTGAACCTCGCCTTCTGCAACGACAGTCGCTACATGGGGAAGCGCACCCTCGCGCAGACGGGCAGCTTCGTGGGGTACGACTTCATCTTCGATGAGGTGCAGAATCGCATCGATCCCTTCGACTACGGCGCGTTCGAGGCCAACCCCATGAGCCTCACGGTGGTGGTGACCGACATCGACTTTGGAACAGCCGCCTACCTTCCCGTCGTGAACGCCATACGCGATCTCAACGCCGTGCGCGCGTCGACTTCGCTGCCGCTTCTGACCCCGCCGGTCGAGATCGACGGGCATCTCTATCTCGATGGTGGCGTGGCCGATTCGGTGCCGGTCGAGCACGCCCTCGAGGACGAGGGCTTCGACCGCGCGCTCGTCGTGCTCACGCAGGATCGGAGCTACCGCAAGGGCCCGTATGAGCCCATGGCCGCGGCCCGCGCCCGCTACGCCTCCTATCCCTATCTGCTTGAGGCGCTCGCCACGCGCCATGAGCGCTACAACGCGCAGCGGGAGCGCATCGCGGCCTACGAGGACGCGGGGCGCGCCCTCGTCATCGCCCCGCCCCTCCCCGTCACGGTGGGCCATGTCGAGCATGACCCCGCCAAGCTGCTCGAGCTCTACATCCAGGGTCGGCAGGAGACGGAGCGCCTGCTCGATGCGATCAAGGAGTTCGTGGGGTGACCCGCTGGGTCAGCGCTAATCGATAATCCCCTCGCCGACGCGGGGCTCACGGTATGATGGGGCTGACCATGGGCCGTCGGCGAACGAACGGCCATACTGCTGATTCGGTGAGGGGTTTTATGAGGGCCATCAGGCGCATCAACAACAACGCCGCCGTGTGCGAGGACGCCGCGGGGCGTCAGCTCATCGCGCTGGGACGCGGTGTCGGTTTCGGCAATCTGCCGCGCGAGATCTCGCTCGATGACGTTCGGCGCACCTTCTACGGCATCGATCCCAAGTACCTCGCCTTCATCGATGAGGTCGACCCGGAGGTTCTCGAGTTTGCGGCGCAGCTTGCCGGCGTCGTGAC
Organism: uncultured Coriobacteriaceae bacterium; assembly: GCA_964558955.1. GTDB lineage: Bacteria > Actinomycetota > Coriobacteriia > Coriobacteriales > Coriobacteriaceae > Coprousia. The sequence continues at coordinate 1,091 of CAZLGF010000037.1, read as the reverse complement.
GCAGCAGGTCTCCTACGAGCTCAGCGCAAACCTTCCCATCACGCTCGCCGACCACCTGCAGTTCGTGCTGAAGCGCTCCCGCGAGCACATCATGGTGCCCATGCCGCTCTCCCGCGACGTGGAGCAGAGCCATCCGCTCGAGTACAAGTTGGGCGAGCTCGCGGTGCGCGGCCTCACGCGCGCGTTCGGCGTGCGCGTGCCCCGCAACGAAGCCGCGGGCGTGGCGCTCTCGATCGTCAACGCCAAGATCTCACCGAGCAGTCGCGAGGCGCGTGAGGCCGCGCGTGCCGAGCGCATCCTGGGTGATGCCACCTCCATCGTCGAGCGCGCCTTCTCGGTGAAGATCGATCGGAACTCCTTCGCCTACGCGCGCTTCGCGACGCACCTGCGCTACCTATTCAGGCGCCTGGCTGATCACGAGCGGCTCGACGCGGGCAACGAGGGCCTCTACGAGCTGCTTGAGGAGCAGTATCCGGAGGTCGTGGCCTGCGCGCACACCATCGCGGACCGCTTTGCCGACGAGCATGACATCGAGCTCTCGCGCGAGGAGATCGTCTACCTCGCGATGCATATCAACCGCATCGTGTCGACGGACGCGGCGGGGGATGAGGCGACGGACTGACGCCGCGCGGCGTGGCCGGTGTCGCGCTGTCCCGTAGCCGGCGGGTGTCAGGCTGCGCGACCGCAAAGCCGTTCACCGGCGCGCTTCGACCGCTCGCCCGCTGCCCGGCACATCTTGGCGGCGTTCAGTCCACAATAACTGCTGACTTGGGTGTTACTCACGGCATCGCTCCGCGGGGCACTACCGAGCGGGCATCTCGTATGAGGTGTCTCGTTGCTCTGGAAGTGCACGGGGGCGTTTTTTCATGCCGGTGTCTCACCCGTCGTTCGCCCCCTCCCCTCTCAGAGCAGCCGATGTGTGCCGGCAACGCCGCTGCGTGCGCCAAGTCCCAGCGTCCACCTCAAGGGAGGGAGTTTTAATGGCAGACAACAAGCAGATCGCCCAAGACGTTCTTGCGGCCGTGGGCGGTCCCGCCAACATCACGAGCGCGACGCACTGCATGACGCGTCTGCGCCTCAACCTCAAGGAC
>CAZLGF010000036.1:6951-12065 GCA_964558955.1 uncultured Coriobacteriaceae bacterium | reverse complement strand
CCCGGCTCGTCGCTGGAGTCGGCCAGGCCGGAGTCGACGAAGTCGGTGATCGCGGTGCCCACGATGGGGATCTCGGTCGTGGCGTTGGCGCAGGCCTGCGCGGCCGACGTGGCGATGGCGAGGATCAGGTCAACGCCATCGTTCACGAACTGCTCGGCGATGGTCTGGCAGGTCGACTGCTCGTTGTTGGCGTTCTGCTGATCGACCTCGTAGTCGATGCCGGAGTCGTCGAGCGCGGCGATGAAGCCGGTGTTAGCGGAGTCGAGCGCCGAGTGCTGGGTGAGCTGGAGCACGCCGATCTTGTACGTCGTGCCCGAGGTCGACGCCGAGCCGGCGTCGGAGTCGGACGAGGAGCTGCACCCGACGAGGGCCGCGGAGCCCGCGAGCGAGATGAGGCCCGCCGCCGCCGTGCGACGTGAGATGGGTTGGTTCATGAGTTCCATGATGTCCTCCTTTGCCGGAGCCTGCGCTCCAACGTACCTGATCGGGTCGTGGCGGCTGCCGCGCCCGCTTGATGCCGGTGCTTACACGATGGTCGCGTCGTCGAGCGACGAGAGGTCGATCCCGGTGGCGTCCGCCGAGGCCTGGTTGGCGATGAGCGTGCACTCGTCGGCCTCGAGGTACTCGATGGGCATCGTGGCGGGGTCGGCGCCCTCGGTGAGGATGCGCACGGCCATCTCGCCCGCGCGGTAGCCCAGGTCGTAGTAGTTGATGCTGTACGACGCCGTGCCGCCGTCCTCGACCATGGTGTCGCAGCCCACGATCGTGGCGATGCCCGCCTCGTCGGCGATGGAGGAGACCTGCGCCATCGCGGCGGCGATGGTGTTGTCGGTGGGGGCGTAGATCACGTCGACGCGCCCGACCATGGTCTCGACGACCGACTGGACCTCGTTGGAGCTCGAGACGGTGAACTCCTCATAGCTGAGCCCCGCCGCATCAAGGGCTTCCTCGGCCATCTCGATCTGGATCTCTGAGTTGCTCTCGGCCGAGCAGTAGAGCAAGCCCACGGTCTGGGCGTCGGGCACGAGCTCCTGCAGCAGGGCGATCTGGTCGGTGACGGGCGTCATGTCCGAGCTGCCGGTCAGGTTGCCGCCGGGCTCGTCGTTCGACGCCACGAGCTCTGACGCGGCGAAGTCGGTGATCGCGGTGCCCACGATGGGGATCTCGGTCGTGGCGTTGGCGCAGGCCTGCGCGGCCGACGTGGCGATGGCGAGGATCAGGTCAACGCCATCGTTCACGAACTGCTCGGCGATGGTCTGGCAGGTCGACTGCTCGTTGTTGGCGTTCTGCTGGTCGGCCTCGTAGGCGATGCCGGAGGCGTCGAGCGCGGCGATGAAGCCCTCGTTGGACGAGTCGAGCGCGGCGTGCTGCGTGAGCTGCAGGACGCCGATCTGGTACGTGGTGGCGCCGGATGAGGCGCTGCCGCTGGTCGCGCCGTCGGAGCTGCTGTCGCTGCAGCCGGTGAGCCCGAGCGCCCCGGTGACGGTGAGGGCGGCCGTGCCGGCCAGCCTCGCGGTGAACGTGCGACGGTCGAAGATGGCGTGAACCATGTGACCTCCTGGATAGGTGTGAAACGGATCCCCGACATGGCCTGTGCCACGCATAAGGCGCCGGCACGAAGCCGGCGCCTCTCTCCGCAACTACGAGGCACAGGTATCACTATGATAATCAGCGCCCTGTGCGGGGGTTTAATGTCACTAACTGTTAACGTTGACGGGCCTGATCGCGCCGTGGCGGAGCAGCCCGCCGGGGCCGGCGCGCGCCGATGGCGGAGCCGCCCGTCTGAGGCCGGCGCGCGCCGGTGGCGGAGCGGGCCGTCTGGGGCCGGCGCGGGCGCGGGCAGGCGCGTGGGTCAGCCCGCGCCCGCCCGCGCCTCGTGCTACCGGAGCTCGACCTGCTTGGTCGCGCAGTGCGCTCCCGCGGCGTCCACCGTGATGAGGTGGTAGTGCGCGGGCACGTCGATCTCGGTGGTGTAGCCGTCGTCGTCGTAGAGCGTGTAGCTCGCGGCGTCGCCCTCCGCCACGTTGGCCAGCACCGTGAGGCGGTCGAAGTCCATGTCGCGCGTCGTCTGCGCGGGCGCGGCGAGCGGCACCAGGTGGCCCGGGCGGATGAAGAGCACGAGCTCGTTCAGGGCGATGTCCACGTAGTGATCACCGGCTGGCAGGTCGATGAGGTCGTAGTCATCGAGCGCGCGGTAGCGCACCATGCGCATGGGCTCGGGCAGGTACACGTAGCGGCCGCGGGCGTTCTGCTCGTACACGGGCGCGATCATGATCGACTCGCCCACCATGAGCTGGTCCTCGATGCGGCGCGCACGCGGGTCGTCGTACACAAACGACAGCAGCTTGAAGTAGCACTCGTTGGCGATCGTCGACTTCACGAACTCGCTGTACAGGTAGGGGATGAGCGCGTAGCGCAGCTCGACCAGGCGACGCATGGTGTCCACGTGCTCGAAGGTGTCGAGCTCCTGGGCGCGCCGGCTCTGCGAGTGGTTGCGCATGAGCGGCGTGAAGATCGAGAACTCGAGCCAGCGGGTCATGAGCTCCTCGTTGGTGTCGCTGCCGAAGCCGCCGACGTCGGAGCCGGTGAACTGGAAGCCGCACATCTGGATGTTGGGCATCTGGCAGATGCTCATCTTGAGGTGCGACCACCAGGCCATGTTGTCGCCGGTCCAGATGCCGCTCGTGCGGTGCATGCCGATCATCGAGCCGCGTGAGAAGAACAGGATGCGCTTCTCGGGCGACAGACGCTGGAACGCCTCGCCGGCCGCGCGCGACAGGTTGTAGCCATAGAGGTTGTGCACCTTGTCGTGGCGGACCTTCTCGCCGTTGATGGTGTGGTAGAAGAGCTTGTAGTCCTCGGGGTTGCTCGAGAGGCGGGCGAACTTGCCGCGCATCGCGAAGTACGTGTTGAGGTCGAGCTCCTCATGGCGCAGCTTGTCCACGGTCGCGTAGGCGTCGGCCAGGCGCTCGTCGGTGTAGAAGATCGACGGCTCGTTCATGTCGTTCCAGATGCCGTCGATGCCCTTGTCGAGGAGGAACCGGTACTGATCGCCAAACCAGCGGCGGTTGTCGGGGTCGAGCACGTCGACGAGGTGGCAGTAGCCGGGCCACACACCGCAGGTGAAGTCCGCGCCGTCGGCCGTCTTGCAGAAGCGGTTCTGCGCGACGCCCTCCTCGTAGACGCCATAGCCCGGCTTGACCTTGATGCCGGCGTCGATGATGGGCACGAGGTGCACGCCCTCGTCGGCGAGCTCGCCGACGAGCCCCTCGAAGTCGGGGAAGGCCTCGCGGTTGATCGTGAAGCTCTTGTACTCCTCCATGTAGTCGATGTCCATGTAGATGGCATCGAGCGGGATCTGGGCGGCGCGGTAGCGCGCGGCGATCTCGCGGAAGTCCTCTTCCTTCTTGTAGAACCAGCGGCTCTGGTGGTAGCCGAAGGCCCACTTGGGCGGGATGTAGCTCTGGCCGATGAGCGTGCGGAACTGCCGGACGATGTCCTCCAGGCCCTCGCCCTCGATGAGGTAGACATCGACGTCGGGGTCGTCCAGGCTCACGACGAGCTGGTCGATGTGGGTCTCGCCCACGTCGAACGACACGATGCCGGCCGCGTCGAAAAACAGGCCGAACGTGCGCGTGCCGAAGACCAGCAGGAAGTTGTGCGCGGCGTAGAGGCTTTGCCGGTCCTCGGTGTGGCGCGCGCCGTCCATGCAGCGCGACACGTAGGTGAAGTTGCGCTTGTTGACGCCGTTGATGTTCTCGCCGAGGCCGTAGACGATGTCCTCGGGGTCCATCTCATAGAGGAAGAAGAGCTTGTCGGCGAGGTTGCCTGAGCGGTTCGCGCCCTGATCGGCCTGATCGGGGTTGTCCGCCGCCTCGGCGCCCGCCGCAGCGTCCGTCCCCGGCAGGGGATCGCCGGGGAGATGGACGGTCAGATAGGAGGGCAGCTCGTCGCTGAGCGCCGGCTTGTCGAGCACGACGTCGGTCTCGATGGGCGAGCCGTAGCGATAGCGGGTGATCATGGTTTCACCTTCCCCCGCGCGCCGCGGCGTCGCGGTAGAGGTTGACAGGATGAGCGGCATACAAGGTGACGGGGCAAGCATAGCCCGCGGGCGCGCGGCGCGATTGTCCCGCGCTGAGCGATTCGTATAACGATTTTGACATGCGTCGGGTCGCTGCGTATGATGGGGGCGCCGGTGAGCGGTGGAGATTCGAGCAGGGAGGACGGGGTATGAGAGCGCTACGCGAGCTGCATGCCCATGGCGACCACTCGTTCCCCCTCGAGATCTTCGACCAGCGGGCCCATGCGGGCCAGCAGATCTGCTACCTGCACTGGCACGACGAGATCGAGTGGATCTACGTCGCCGAGGGCGTGGTGGACGTGCTGGTGGACGGGCGGCTCAACCGCGTCGAGGCCGGGCAGATGTTCGCGGTCGACGAGCGCGTGCTGCACCAGACCTTCGCGGTCGACGAGTGCCGCCTGTACGTGTGCGTGTTCGACAAGCAGCTGCTCGCCTTCGCCTTCACCGACTACGTCTCATGGCAGTACATCAACCCCTTCATCGAGGGCGCAACCACCATCGCCGGGCCGATCTCGTGCGCGGGGACGGACATCGAGGACGCCTTCGTCACCATCGTGCGCGACTGCGCCGAGAGGCATCCGTGCTTCCAGCTCGACGTCAAGCTCAATCTGCTCAAGATCCTGCAGATCCTGATCAAGGGCGGGCACTTGGTGGATCGGGGGTTGTCCGCGCACGAGCTCGAGCCGATCGAGACGATCCTCTCCTACATCGAGGATAACTACGCCGAGCGCATCACGAGTTCGCGCCTGGCGGATCTGGTGGGTTACAACGCGCAGTACTTCTCGCGGTATTTCAAGCGCAACATGGGGTTCACGCCGACCGAGTACGTGAATCGCTACCGCATCGACCGGGCGTGCGAGCAGCTGCTCGATTTTGACCGCTCGATCCTCGACATCAGTGTGGCCTGCGGGTTTCAGAGCGTGAGTTACTTCATCAAGAAGTTCAAAGAGGTCAAGGGCGTGCCTCCCCGGCGCTATCGGGCGCTTTTGGAGGACAACGTCACCAACGGCGCGGCCCACTACTCAACGGCGGG
>CAZLGF010000036.1:3911-6851 GCA_964558955.1 uncultured Coriobacteriaceae bacterium | reverse complement strand
CTCCCGCCGCGCGGCGCTCCAAAGAATCGACTGATCGGCGCATTATTACCGGTAATCCACCGGCAAAAACGGTCCGATCCGTCGATTCTTTGCCCGAGGCGCCCTCGCTCGCCTCCGCCCGCGCCGGGCATGGGCGCCGCCGCGTGCGTGTGCGCTGCGCCGCCCCCGGCCAGCCCCCGTGAGTCGCCGCAGGCGTGCGCGCCGCGCGCCGGACGCCCTCGCTCGCCTTTGCCCGCGCGCCGGGCCGCCCCCGTGGGTCGCCGCAGGCGTGCGCGCCGCGCGCCAGCCGCCCCCGCCGCCCCGGCCGGCCGTCAGAATCGTTACATTTTTTCATCACCACGGGGCAAGCCATCCGTCAGACCGCTTTGGATAATGACCGCTGTGACGCGGCATACACCAACGCGGACGTCCTGGTAGAGACCAGGACAGGAAGGACGGACGGACCATGAGTGAGTCATCCAATGGCATCCAGTCTAAGGTAGAGGGGGTTTTCGAAAAGATCACCCCGATCGTCAACAAGATCGCATCCAACAACTATCTGCGCGGCCTTTCCGAGGGCCTGATGGGCACCCTGCCCATCACCGTCGTGGGCTCGTTTTGCACCCTGCTCGCCGTCGTGCCCCTGGGCCCGGTGACCGAGTTCTTCCAGGCAAGCGGCCTCACCTCCGTCTTCGGCCTGGGCAACACCATGACCATGGGCCTGCTCGCCCTCTACATGGTCGTGCTCATCGCGCGGAGCCTCACGACCAAGTACCTTGAGGATGACGATGGCGTCACCACGGCCGTCATCGCGTTCATGTGCTACATGTTCGTGACGCCCATCGGTACCGACACCGAGGGGACCACGGCCATCCCCACCACGTGGCTCGGTTCCTCGGGCGCCTTCAGCGCCATCATCATCGCGACGGTCTGCATGCTCATCTACGTGCAGTGCAAGAAGCGCGGCATCACCATCACCATGCCGGCCGGCGTGCCGCCCGCGACCGCGCGCGTCTTTGAGGGCTTCATCCCGTTCGTGTTCGCGTCGGTGCTGTTCTTCGGGGTGAGGTACGCGTTCTCGCTCACCTCCATCGGCTGCATGCACCAGGCGGTCTACACGCTGCTGCAGATCCCGATGCAGCAGCTGGGCGGCAACATCGGCACCGTGCTCGTCGTGATCTTCCTTATGCAGCTCCTGTGGTTCTTCGGCATCCATGGCCAGAACGTCATCAACCCGTTCGTGCAGCCCGTGTGGCTCGCGATGGAGGCGGCGAACCTCGCGGCGTACAGCGCGGGCGAGGCCATGCCCAACATCGTGACCAATGCGTTCGTCAACATCTTCTACTTCGGCGGTTGTCAGATCGCGCTTTGCATCATCCTCCTGTTCCTATGCAAATCTCAGCAGATGAAGGCCTTCGGCAAGCTCGGCATCGGCCCGGCGCTCTTCGGCATCGGTGAGCCGCTCAACTTCGGCATGCCGCTCGTGCTGAACTTCAAGTTCATCGTTCCGTTCCTGCTGAACGGCGTCATCGGTCTCGGTGTCGCGTACCTCGCCATCTCGCTGGGGCTCGCTCCGTACCCCAACGGCGTGGCCTACACCTTCGGCATGCCCTTCGGCGTCATGGCGTTCATGTCCGGTGGTATCGCGTGGGTGCTCCTCGCCATCGTGACCAACATCGTGATCCCGTTCTTCCTCTGGCTCCCGTTCGTCAAGGCCGCTGATCGCGAGGCCTATCAGCTGGAGCAGGCCGCCCAGGCCGAGCTCGAGGCCTAAGGCGGATCGCGACCGGCCGCGCAGCTGCGTGCGCGGCCGGCCGCGTGTGCGGCCCGGGCGGCCCGGTGGGGTCGCCCGGGCCGGCACCGCGGGCGTGCGGACCGGCGCGACCGAGGCGTGCGTGCCGGGCCATGGCTTGGCCGGGGCTGCGGGCGGGCCGGCTGCTTCGGGGCGGGCCGGGGCCGCAGCTGCCCGCCGGGCCAGGGCCGCCCGCCCGAGGCTCCAGCCCTCCCTCCCGCTTCGGGGTGGGCACGTCGTTCCCAAGAATCGACGGATTGGCGCATTTTTACCGGTTGTTCATCGGTGAAAGCGGTCCGATCCGTCGATTCTTTGCTCGGGGCCGCCTTGTTCACGCCTCTGTCTTGCTCGAGGCAGCCTCGCTAGCCCCCGCTCCAGCGTTCGCAGCCGTCTTTCTCACCTCTCCGCCTTGCCAAGCCACCCTGCCCGGGACCGCCTTGCTTGAGGCGGTCTCGTCCACCTCCGCCCCGCCCCTCACCTCATCCCCGACGCGTCCGGCATCCGCGACAATCGCTACACTTATGCGCATCACAAAACAGAGCACGGCGCATGGCGGCGCGCGGCGTCCGGCGAGGCGCGGTGGCCCGACGCGGGCCCACCGCGGACCCCGCCACGGACCCGCGACCGTGAGAGAGCGAAGGTGGAGCGATGGAACGATCCCCGGTGAGCATCCGCGTGGCGCGCGTTGAGGACGCGCCGCGCCTGCATGAGATTTACGCGCCCTATGCGCGCGACACGGCGATCACGTTTGAGTACGAGCCGCCGACGCTCGAGGAGTTCCGTGCCCGCATCGCGCGCACGCTGGAGCGCTACCCTTATCTGGTCGCCGAGCGCGACGGTCGCGTCGTGGGATACGCGTACGCAGGTCCCTTCAAGGCGCGCCCTGCCTACGACTGGGCTGTCGAGACCTCCATCTACGTGGACCGCTCCGAGCGCCGCAGCGGTGTGGGACGGTCGCTGCACGATGCGCTCAAGATGGCGCTGGGGATTCAGGGCATCCTGAACATGGAGGCGTGCATCGCCACCACCGAGGTGGAGGACGAGCGCCTCACCAACGACAGCGCGCGGTTCCATGAGCGCATGGGCTATCGCCTGGTGGGCGAGTTCCGCGCCTGCGGCTTCAAGTTCAACCGCTGGTACAACATGGTGTGGATGGAGCTCCACATCGG
>CAZLGF010000036.1:1683-3811 GCA_964558955.1 uncultured Coriobacteriaceae bacterium | reverse complement strand
CTCGCGCGGGCGAGACGCTCGCGCGCTTCTTTGGGTACGCGACGTTTCGGCCCGGGCAGGCCGAGCTCGTGGCCGCGATCCTGTCTGGTCGCGACGCGCTCGGAGTCATGCCCACGGGCGCGGGCAAGTCCATCTGCTATCAGGTGCCGGCGCTCATGCTGCCAGGCCTCACGCTCGTGGTGAGTCCGCTCGTCTCCCTCATGGGGGATCAGGTTCGCGCGCTCAAGGAGGTGGGGGCCCGACCGGCCTACCTCAACTCCACGCTCACGCCGGCGCAGCAGAACACGGTGCTCAAGCGCGCGTCCGAGGGCTGGTACCAGATCATGTACGTCGCGCCCGAGCGTCTCGCCGACCCGCGCTTCCAGGCGTTCGCCCAGTCGGCGTCGGCTCCTGGCGGCGTTGGCATTCCGTTGGTCGCGGTGGACGAGGCGCACTGCGTGTCGCAGTGGGGCCAGGATTTTCGCCCGTCCTACCGCGAGATCTCATCCTTCGTGGCGTCGCTGCCCACGCGCCCGCCGGTCGCGGCATTCACCGCCACGGCGACCGAGCGCGTTCGGACGGATATCGTCTCTCTGCTCGGCCTGCGCGCGCCCGCGACCGTGGTGACCGGGTTTGATCGCGCGAACCTCTTCTTTGGGGTGGAGGAGCTGGGCGACAAGGCCAAGGCGGCGTGGATCCGCGACTACGCACTCGCGCATACTGATGAGAGCGGCATCGTCTACTGCGCGACGCGGCGCGCGGTGGATGAGCTGGCCGCGACGCTCAGCCGCGCCTTGGCGCCCGCGGGCATCGCGGTCGGGCGGTATCACGCCGGCATGCCGACGGAGGAGCGCCGGCGGAGTCAAGACGCCTTCATCGCCGACGAGGCGCCACTCATGGTCGCGACGAACGCGTTCGGCATGGGGATCGACAAGCCCAACGTCCGCTACGTGATTCACCACAACGCGCCCGAGAGCATCGAGGCGTACTACCAGGAGGCCGGCCGCGCGGGCCGCGACGGCGATCCCGCCAGCTGCATGCTCCTGTGGAACGGCAACGATTTCCGCGTGCGGCGCTACCTCATCGAGCGGAGCGATGACGACGACACGCTCGATGACGAGCAGCGCGAGCAGGCGCGGCGCAACCGCTATCGGCTTCTCGCGCAGATGGAGGGGTACTGCCAGACCACGGGCTGCCTGCGCGCCTACATCCTGCGCTACTTCGGGGACGTGGGCGCGCTCGGCGTGGGAGCGGAGCCTGTCTCACGCGCCCACGGCTCCGATGGATGCGGCAATTGCTCAAACTGCCTGACGTCCTTCGAGGTCGAGGACGTAACCGAGGCGGCCCGCGCGGCGGTGCGGTTCGTGGCGTCGTGCCCGGGGCGCTTCGGAAAGGCTCTCATCGCTGACGCCCTGCATGGTTCGGAGCGCGAGCGGGTGCGCGCGGCGCGACTTGACGCACTGCCGGACTACGGCGCGCTCGCCGACATGCCGGTTGCGCGCATCAAGGACGTGATCGAGCAGCTCGCGGGTCGCGGCTACCTCTCTGTGTCGGGCGGGCAGTACCCGGTCGTCTCCCTGGGGGATCGAGCGGGCGAGGTGCTCGGGTCTGATGTCTCTGCCGGCTGCGGGGTGGGCGAGGCGTTCGGGTCCGACACCTCCGCCGGTTGTGGGGCAGACGAGGTGTTCGGCTCCGGCGCCTCCGCAGGTTGCGAGACTGACGGGGCGGTCCCGTTCACCTTCACCATCAAGCGCCGCGCGGCGGGGCGCCGGCAGCGGGATCGCGTGCGCAGCGCGGTCGACCTGGTGCGCGAGGAGGCCGGCCTCGGTGGCCCGCGCATAGGCGATGATGCCGAGCTCTTCGAGTTGCTGCGCGCCCGTCGCCGCGAGCTCGCGGCCGAGCACGCGGTACCGCCCTACATCATCTGTAGCGATAAGACGCTCCGCGGCATCTGTCGCCGCCGACCCTCAAGCCGTGCGGAGCTGCTTGAGGTTCCCGGCATCGGCGAGCGCAAGGCCGACGCGTTCGGCGCGGAGCTGCTCGCCGTCGTCGAGGAGTTCGAGGCCGCGCAGGGACCCCGCGCGTAGCGCGGCCGGCGGGCAGGCGGGCCTGCAGGCGGCCCAGCGACCCGGCAGGTCCGCGAACCTGC
>CAZLGF010000036.1:0-1583 GCA_964558955.1 uncultured Coriobacteriaceae bacterium | reverse complement strand
GCGAACCTGCGGGCCGCTGTCCTTGCAGGGGCTCACCCAACCATGTCCGAGAGCGTGACGAGATGCGCCCCGGTCTGGCGGGCAAGGTCCTGGCACTCTGATGAGAATCCGCTGCGCGCGAAGAGATAGCGCTCGGTCCGAACGTCGGCTCCGATAAGTCCTCCGCGCTCATTGAGCTTGCGTAAGACCGCGGCGTCGACGTCGTCGCGCTTCCATTTGCATTCGGCGATGAGCGAGGGCGCGCCGTCGGTGGTGCACACGATATCGATCTCCTCCTCGGTGCGGGTTGCCGGGTTCGGCCCCCACCACGTGCCGAGGTCATCGAATTCCAGCTCATGGCCCTCGTCCACGTTCATGCGCCAGAGCCAATCCCCGCACACCTGCTCAAAGACGGGCCCCAGGTATTCGGGAAGGCGCGCGGCGATGCGCGCGAGCGCGCGGCCGGTCATGCCTCGCTCGATGACGGGTCGGTTGGGAAGCACGAACCGATACCAAAAGCGAAAGAGGTTGTCCGTCAGGGCGTAGTACGACCTGCGCCGCACGGCGACGATGGGCTCGACGCGTCGCACCAAGCCGATGCGCTGGAGCTCCTTGAGGTAGTAGGTCGCTTCTGACGTGGGAACGCCGACGGTGGTGGCGATCTCGTTGCTCGTCGTCTTTCCCTCAGCGATCGCCGCGATGATTGAGTTGTAGAGCGGGGCCTTGCGGACCTCTTGCTTGAGGAGGTTCGTGGGCTCCTCGAAGAGCAGGGAGGTCGGGTCGAGCATGACGCGCTCGATGTTCTCGAGGAGCGACGCGGTGTCATCGAGCTCGTTGAGGTAGAGGGGGATGCCGCCGACCATCCCGTAATAGGCGACGGCGTCTGCGGGGTCGGTGCGTGGCACGAACCGCATGGCATCGAAGAAGTCGAAGGGCATGATCTCGAATTGCGCCGTGCGCCGACCGTAGAGCGGGCTCTTCTCGCCGAGCACCTGCTCGCGCATGAACGAGAGCGAGGAGCCGCACAGGATCATGAAGAGGTGCGAGGTGTCTCGGTGGCGATCGATGAGCATTTGGAGTACGGAGGAGACGCTGGGATCGCATTGCGCGAGGTAGGGGAACTCATCGATGACGAACACGAGGCGGGCGGCGCGGCCGCGCTCGAAGATCGCCTCAAACGCTGTTTGGAACTCTTGGAACACGGGTGCCAGGGTGGGGTCCGCATCGGGATGATCGAGCTGGTAGATGGCTTGGCTCAAGTTCCTGAGGTTGAGCGTCGCGCTTCCCTCGACGGCCGTGAAGAAGATCGTGGGCTTGCTCGAGGTGAACTGAGCGATGAGCGAGGTCTTGCCCACGCGTCGGCGACCGAAGATGACGGGAAGCTGGAATATCTCGGTCTGGTATAGGCGGTCAAGGCGGTCAAGCTCGCGCTCGCGTCCGATAAACATGCGGCCTCCTGAAGGTCATGGTTCGGCTTCGGCGGGTGTCCTGCCTGGGCAAATGCGTCTGAGGGTAAGCACGCCTGAGTAGATGACACTTTAGTAAAGTATACTTTACTAAAGTGTACTTGAGTAACGGAAACGCCGCCGCTGCGCGCGTTGAGC
>CAZLGF010000035.1:0-12779 GCA_964558955.1 uncultured Coriobacteriaceae bacterium | reverse complement strand
TCGACAAGCTGCTCGGCTAGGACCGGCCCGGCGCGCGCCCGGCGCGGGCGCGCATGATTTTCGTTAACACCAATTTTCGTTAACACCAAAGGAGGACAGCACATGGATAACATGTTCAACAGTCCCGTGATGATCAAGCTACAGGAGTTTGGCCAGGCACTCGGCCGCAACAAGTTCCTGTCTGCCCTTCAGGGCGGCATGATGAGCCTCATGGCCGTCATCATGGTCGGCGCGATCTTCCAGATCATTTGCGCCGTCGGCGGCCCCACGATGCTCAATCTGTTCGCCTCTGACAGCCAGATCTACACGGTGCTCTACACGCCGTACAACTTCACGATGAACATGATCTCGCTCTGGCTCGTCACCATCATGAGCTTCAACTACGCGCGCAACCTCAACATCAAGTCGCCCATCATCTCCGTGGTTGAGTGCGTGTCGGTCTTCCTGCTCACCTGCGGTGCGCTTGAGACCACCGTGAACGGCAACACGGGTGTCGTCACCACCTACCTCGGCGCCCAGGGCATGTTCATGGGCTTCCTGATCGTGTTCGTGGTCGTGAACATCGACAAGCTCTGCGCTGAGCACAACATCTACATCAAGATGCCCGACATGGTCCCGACCGCCATCCAGAACGGCTTCGCCGGCATCGTGCCGCTGCTCTTCAACGCCGCGATCTTCCTCGCGGTCAACACGGCGATTTCCGTCGCCACCGGCGGCGCCTACACGCTGCCCTCCGGCTTCATGGCGCTCCTCGGCGCTCCGCTCGCCGCGCTCACCTCGGTGCCCGGCATGGTCATCCTCGTCACCTTCGCGGCGTTCCTGTGGTGCTTCGGCATCCACGGCACCATCATCGTCTCGAGCATCGTCTCGGCCGTCGCCATGCAGGCTGCCACCACCAACGGCGAGCTCGTTGCGGCTGGTGAGCCCGCGGTCTTCAGCGCTGCGTTCCTGTTCACCTACATCCAGATCTGCGGTGGCACCGGTGAGACCTTCTCGCTCGTGCTCCTGAGCCTGCGCTCCAAGTCCGAGCAGATGCGCGCCGTCGGCCGCGCCGGTCTCGTTCCTGGCTGGTTCTGCATCAACGAGCCTGTCACCTTCGGCATGCCCGTCATGTACAACCCCATCCTCTGCATCCCCTACATCCTGAACGTCATCGTCGTCGTCCTGCTTGCCTGGCTCGCCATGGATGTCTTCGGCATCATCTCGATTCCGTGGATCTATGCGAGCGCGCTGATCCCCATCGGCACCCTCAGCTACCTCAAGACGCTCGACATCCGCAACGCCATCTTCGACTACGTGATGCTCATCCCCACCGCCCTCGTGTGGTACCCCTTCTTCAAGGCGTATGAGAAGCAGCTCGTGGCCCAGGAGGAGGAGGCGCGTCGCCTCGAGGCTGAGCAGGCCTAAGTACGCGACATTGGTCCCGCGGTCGCGTCATCGAGTCGATGAGCGCTGTGCCGCGCCATCGCCGCGCGCGATGGGGGCCTGGGCTTGACGCCCCATCAGTCAACCCTGCCGTGGTCGGCCGAGCGATCGCACGCTCGGCCGACTCGGCTGTTCACCAGTGAGGGAGCTCATGAAGATCATCCGCACGCTCAAGATCACCCCCGAGGAGTTTCTCGACCAGCTGCGCGTGGTGCTCCGCAAAGAGCTTTCTCAAGCCGCCTCGGTTCCGAGCGATCCGGCGTCGCTGCAGGCGGGAATGACGTTTGAGCTCGATCCTGACAAGGCGAGCATCACGCGCACGTATCAGATCGTCGAGCTGGGTCTCACGGGCTGCGTGCTCGAGATCTCCATGCCCTACGAGCACATCTCGCGCACGTATACCGTCGAGCCCGACGACGAGGGCCGCATCACGGTCACCTATATGCAGGAGATCGCGAGCCTGAACACCCGTCGTCGCGGGTTCATGCGCACCTTCTCCGAGATGGTGTATCTGGGGAATATGGCCAGCATGCTGCTTGATATCGAGAGCGCGGTGCTTGACGCGCGCGAGGGGTTCGTGCGGCCGCAGGCGCCGGAGCGCGCGCAGCGCAGGCACCTGCTGATGGAGAAGCTCGTCGAGCGCCTCGATCGTGACCAGACGTCGAAGTGATCGCGCGCGGCGCAAAAGAGCGTGCCGACCCGTGCGACCGGCCCTTCAGGTCCGCGTCGTGACGCGCGACGCTCGGTGGTTCTGAACGTCAAAGCGCCCGGCTTCCTCGTGTGGGAAGCCGGGCGCTTGTTGTGTGCGGGGTGCCCCCAACGGGATTCGAACCCGTGATCTTCGCCTTGAAAGGGCGACGTCCTAGGCCGCTAGACGATGGGGACAACGCACCCGAGTATAGCAGACCGCCTGCAGGCGGACCAGCGCCACCGCGTCGCGTCGCACGGCGCGTCTATCTCCCGGCGCCGCACGCGGCGACGCGTCGCGCATGGCGCTCGGAGGGGGTGAGGCGCTGCCGGGGCGTGTAGATCACGTTGGTGCGGCAGTAGTCGCTGCAGAGGTCGCACCCTGCGCAGGCATCCTGATCGACCGTGTAGACCGGGGGCGTGAACCGCAGCGCGGGGCACCCGGTGATCTGGGCGCACCGGTGGCAGCCCGAGCAGGCGAACCGGTCGACCTCGACCGCCTCGGCGTCGGCGCCGCGCTGCAGCTGCACGCAGGGCGAGGCGAAGATGATGCCGTGCGCGCCGGGCGCCGCGAGGGCCGAGACGACGACCTGCTCGGCGGCGAGCGTGTCAAAGGGGTCGACCATCACCACGTCGTCCGCGCCGAGCTCCCGCGCGCGCTGTGCGAGGTCTGCGCGCGTCTCGGCGGCAAGCGAGGCCCTGCTCGACGCGAGGATGCAGAGCAGCACGGTCGCGCCCTCACGGGGCAGGTGATCGAACTCGTGGTTTGCGGTGTCCGCCCCTTTTGTGCCGCGCTCGATGAGCACTCGGTCAGTCACGAAGTGGGCGCAGGTCGTGGCGGGCGAGGTGGCATCGGGAACGGGCTGGCGATAGCGGGGGAGCAGCGCCTCGTCGCCGCCCGGGCAGGTGAGGGCGGCGGGGGGCAGCGGGCCTGCGACGGCGCATCCCGCGTCCCCGCAGTAGACGCGCCCGCGGCCGCGTCCCATCGCGTTCTTGACGGAGATATAAGCCGCGCGGTGCGGGCACCCCGGGCAGGCGATGCCGCGCTCGGGCGCGCGCGTCATGAGGCGTCACCCTCCTCGACGGGCTCGCGCGTGAGGAGCTCGATCTCAAAGGTGAGGGCGCAGCCCGCCATCGGGTGGTTGAAGTCGAACACGGTCTCGCCGTCGTCCTGCACGCGAACCACGCGGGCGAGTCGCTGGTAGCCCGTCTCGTCCATGAGGTAGATCATCTCGCCGACCACGAGATCGTCAGAGCGCGGGATCTGCTCCGTGGGCATGGTCATGATGAGCCGCGGGTCGCGCTCGCCGTAGGCGTCCGCCGGCTCGAGGCGCACCGTGGTGACGTCACCGGGTTCGAGCGCGTTCACGGCGCGCTCGAACCCGGGAATGACCTCGTGCGCGCCCTCGACGAAGGTGAGCGGCGTGCGCCCGCGCGTGGTATCGAACACTGAGCCGTCGTCGAAGCTGCCGGTGTAGTGGACGGTCACTTTGGTTTGGGGAGAGGCTCCAGCCACCGATCCTCCTTGGGTTGGGCCCGCGATGGGGCGCTGGATGGCGCACTTACTATAGCGCAACGACCAGCCTGAGCTCAGAATCCGTTGCGGTCGGCGAACGCCTCGGAGCTCGCGAACACGCCATCGACCGACTCGGCCCAGGCGACGAAGTCCGGCGTGTCGGCGATGATGCCGTCCGCCTCCCAGACAGCCTGGTGCGCGTAGCCCCACGGCTCGGTGGGCGCGGGACGCACGGGCAGGTAGGGCGTGAGGTAGGTGGGGTTGAGGAGGAAGAACGCGCCCCCGTCGCACCTGGTCGCGAAGTCGCGCAGCGCGCGCCGGGCGGCCTTGCGGCGGCCGATCTTGTAGAGGAGCAGCGTGCGCGCCAGCAGGTACCAGGGCGAGTCATCGAGCGCGAGGGCGCCGGGCGCCCCACCGGCGCGCTGCTCGAGATCGCGCGCGAACGAGAAGAAGCCGTCCTCGTCCTCAAGGCGGGCGAGTGCGAGCAGCACCGTCCCCTCGGCGTGGTTGGGGTAGCCGGCGGCGCGCATGACGAGGCGCGCGTACTCGATCGCCGCGCGGTAGCGCGCGGTCGCGAGGCAGAGCTGCGAGATCGCCTCGAGGGTGTGCAACCACCCGATGAGGACGGGGTCGCCCGCCGTGAGCTCGGCCGCGGTCGCGCCCTGCGCGGCGAGGGCCTCCTCCCCCCAGAAGTGGGGCGCGTCGGCGTCGAAGCCCGTCGCCGCCCCGGTGAGGTGCTCGCGCACGCCGCTCTCGAGCTTGAGCAGGTCGTTGATGCAGTCATCGATGGGGACGTCGGCCAGCAGGGTCGCCACGAGCGCCGCGTCGACGCACAGCCGATCGGCCTCGGCGATCTTGCAGAGCGCGAGGCGCGTCTCGCCGAAGAGCCGGTTGCGCGAGCGCTCGAACTCCTCGTCCGGAAGATCCTCTAGGCGCGCGAGCTCGGTCATGAGGCGCGCGTGGGTCTTCGCATAGGCGAGCAGGGCCTGAGCGTGCCCGCTGGTCGCGTACTTCTCGGGCCGGCGGAGCACGTCGTCATGGACGAGGGCGCGGGCGGCGGGCGTGAGGTCGGGATGGGAGGCGAGGTAGAGGCGCTCGAGATAGGCGGGAACGTAGACCTGCGGGTCCATCAGTTCTCGCCCCCGCTGAAGGGGTTGCGCGCAGGGCGCGCCTCGCGGCTCTGCTCGTCCAGGACCCCGCGCACGAGATCGT
The DNA here is from genome assembly GCA_964558955.1 of uncultured Coriobacteriaceae bacterium. Classification (GTDB taxonomy): domain Bacteria; phylum Actinomycetota; class Coriobacteriia; order Coriobacteriales; family Coriobacteriaceae; genus Coprousia. The sequence goes on along the minus strand of CAZLGF010000035.1, from coordinate 7,939 downwards.
GCCCGGCGATCCACGCGGAGAGGCAGGCGCTGTCAGGGGAGCCGATGCCCTCCTGGAGCAGAGGCGTCGCCTCGCTCAAGGCGATGATGAGCTCGTCCTCGCTGCCGGGCTCGACGTTCACCCGCGCGAAGACGCCGTCGGGGAACTCGGCCTGATAGGAGAGGGGCTCCGCGGCGCGCGGGTAGGCGCGCAGGATCGCGCGGAGCGCGCGGGTGGCCCCTGAGAGGTCGAGCTCGCGGTAGGCGATGGTGAGCTCGGCGATGAGCGACCAGGCGTCGAGCGTCTTCTCAGCGAGGTGATGGCGGCGGCGCAGGGGCGCCGAGACCTGGTAGGGCACGGCGTGCGCGCGATGGAACCGCTTGAGGTCGTCGCGCGTGCACTCGAGCTTGGCCATGGCGAGGACGGCGGTGTGGCGCACGTCGCCCGGATCGTCGGGCGCGAGGGCGAGGCTCTCCTCGGCGACCGTGAGCGCCAGGCGGTACTGGCCCGCGATGAGCGCGCGCGCGGAGAGCGCGGCGAGCCAGCGCAGGTAGGGCCTGCGCGCCAGGTTGCCGGCGTAGGCGCGGTCGTAGGGATCGGAGGCCTCGGCGACGGCGCGCTCGAGGTCGCGCTCCACCTCGGCGCGATGGTCGAGCAGGTAGGACACGTACGCGTCGTTTGACGCGGCGCTGACCGCGGCGAGCATGCGCTGGGCGTCCCAGTTGCCGGGATCGAGCTCGCACGCCTCGCGCAGCTGGTGCTCGGCGGTGGCGGCGGCCTCCTCGGCCGCGGCGTCGTCGACGATGAAGGGGACGCGGTAGTCGAGCGTCTCGGTCGCGAGGGCGACGAGGTGGAAGGAGCGGTCGCGGTCGTGCACGATGAGCTGGGACGGATCGTGCTCGAACGCCTCCATGCACCGCTCGATGAAATGCGCGTTCTCGAGGGGGTAGACGCGTTCGCGCCGCAGGGCTTCGAGCGTGAGGCGCAGGCAGTCCTCTTGGATGGGATCGAATGCCATGGCGCCTCCCTTCGTGGCGGACCGCGCGCGGCGATGTGCCGCGCGAACCGACAAGGTTATCACACCAGTGTACGCGCTCTTCGGGGCGGATGAGGGGATTGCGGCAAACGACCACGTGCGGGCGCGGCCGGTGCGGGCGCAGCGGGCATGGCCGGTGCGGCCATGCGGCTACCAGAGCGTGGAGGCATCGTCCTCATCGGCGACGATCTCGATCACCATCCCGTGCGGCAGGCAGACGATCTGCTCGCCCTCGGCCGAGATGGGATCGTGCTCGACGCACACCTGATTCGAGCAATCGGCCTCGACCACCTCGACGGCGCCGTTCGCGATGACGACCTCGTTGTAGCCGGCCTCATCGCCGTCGGTGACGGTCACGGTGTAGGAGACGTCGTCTGAGAGCGCGTCGACCCGGCGAAAGCCGTCTTGCGTCTGGCACACGACGACGAGGTCGCTCGTCGCCGCGTCGCTGCCGAGCGCGAGCCAGATCGCCCCCGCCGCGCAGGCGACGAGGCCGAGCACGATGAGGACGCGGTCTCCGAGCTTGAGCGCGCGCACGCGGATCCCTTCGACGTGTCGATGCGGACGGCCCCATGATAGCGGACCGCCGACTGCCGGGGCATGCGGTCGGGCCAGGTGGTTCGCGTATACTGGTGAGCAGTCAGACGATGATCGCGAGCAGGAGGAAGACCATGGGTGCACACCTTGCGGACGGCCGCGCGGCGGCGTTTTTCGATGTGGACGGGACGCTGATTTGGCGCGATCCCGACGCGATGCACAAGCTGTCCAGCTCGTCGGAGGACGCCACGGAGCTCGTCATGGGCGAGTGCCCCACCGAGGCCACCTACGACGCGTTCCGGCGGATGCGCGAGAACGGGCACGCGACCTTCATCTGCACGGGCCGTCCGCTGTTCCTGCTTCAGCAGGGCATCCGCGATCTCGAGCCCACGGGCTACATCGCCTCGGCGGGCGCGTACGTGCGCATCGGCGACGAGGTCGTGCGCGACGACCACATTCCCTACGAGCTGCTCATGGAGGCCGCGCAGGTCTTCTTCGATGCGGGCATCAACATCGAGATCGAGGGCAATGAGCGCAACGTGGCCCTCTACAGCGACGATCAGAGGAGCTTGTTCCCGAGGACGGTGACAGCGCACAGCGTCGAGGAGCTCGAGCCCCACGTGCGGCGCTATCACTTCGCGAAGTTCTGCGCGCACAACATGACTGCCGAGCGCATCGAGCCCGTGCGCGCGTACTGCGAGGGGCGCTTCACGGTCTGCAACATGCAGCTCAACTCCTACGAGTTCTCACCGATCGGGCTCGACAAGGGGTCGGGCATCCGCGCCGCCCTCGCGCACGTGGGGATCGACGCCTCGCGCGCCTACGCCTTCGGCGACTCGGAGAACGATCTGTCGATGACCGAGGCGGTGGGGACGTTCGTGGCGATGGGGAACGCCCTGCCCCACGTGAAGGAGTGCGCCGACTACGTGACCGATGACGTGCGGGACGACGGCGTGGCAACCGGGCTCGCGCACTTCGGGCTGATCTAGCGGTTCGGTCCGATCGAATGTCAGCAACGCAATAAACATATTCGATATTGCACAATGACAAATAGTTTGGGTTGTTTGATGCATATTCTCGCATACTGTGCGAGAATGGCATGCAATGTAGACATCTCATGCCGCGCGATGGCGCGGCGCGCGAGGGGACGTGGACGCGATGGCTCTCACAGTTGGCGTGATCGGGGCGGCTGGGTACGCAGGGGTCGAGCTGACGCGCCTGCTGCTGGCGCACCCTGATTTCGAGCTCGCCGTCATCACCTCGAACGCCGATGCCGGGACCCCGCTCGCGCAGGTCTATCCCGCCTTCGCCGGCGTGAGCGACCTCGTCTTCTCAGCGCATGATGACCCGGCGCTCGCCTCGTGCGACGCCGTTTTCCTCGCGGTGCCGCACACGGCGGCGCTCGCGCAGGCGCCCGCCCTGCTGGAGCGGGGCATCGCCGTCTTCGACCTCTCGGCGGACTTCCGCCTCGATGACCCGGCGGTCTACGAGCAGTGGTACGGCGTCACCCACACCGCGCCGGAGCTCTTGGGCGAGCGCGCGTTCGGGCTGCCGGAGCTCTTCGCCGACGCGCTCGCGCAGCAGGCGGCCCGTCGCGCCGCCGGCGAGGCCGTGCTCGTGGCGTGCGCGGGGTGCTACCCCACGGCGACCTCGCTCGCCGCGGCGCCGGCCGTGCGCATGGGGCTCGTGGACGCCGCGGGACCCATCGTGGTCGACGCCATCTCGGGCGTGACCGGCGCGGGCAAGGGCGCCACGGCGCGGACGCACTTCTGCAGCGCCGACGGCAACCTCGAGGCCTACAACGTGGGGCGGCACCGCCACACCCCCGAGATCGAGCAGATTCTGGACACGCCGGACCGCGTCATCTTCACGCCGCACCTCGCCCCGCTCAAGCGCGGGCTGCTCTCCACGGTGACCCTTCCGCTCACACCCGCGGCGCGCGCGATGACGAGCGAGGACGTCGTGGCGCGCTATCGCGCCTTCTACGCGGGGCGCCCGTTCGTGCGCGTGCTCGACGCGGGCCAGTGCCCCCAGACGACCTCCGTGGTGGGCACCAACGCCTGCCAGGTCGGGCTCGTCGTCGACGCGCGGACGGGCGTGCTCGTGGCCATGGGTGCGATCGACAACCTCTGCAAGGGCGCGGCCGGGCAGGCCGTGCAGTGCGCGAACATCGTCTTCGGCCTCGATGAGCGACGCGGCCTGCCGGCCGCGGCCCTGCCGGTCTAAGGGTGGCGGCAGGCAGACTAGGCGCCCTCGGTGAGGGGCGCGCTCGCGGCTCGGCTCCGGGCGCGCGCTTCGTTGCCCCGGGGGTCGGCGCTCGTTACACTGGGTGCGATGTGCATGCGATCGATGCATAGGGGAAGACGCTATGGATATGAACGATTTTGATACGCGGCTGCGCGGCGTGCCGCAGGGCGGCGTCACGAGCGCGGCCGGGTTCCGGGCGGCCGGCGTTCACGCGGGATTTCGCAAGAACCCCACGCGGGCCGACCTCGCGCTCATCGTGGCCGACAAGCCGGCGGCCGCGGCGGGCGTGTTCACGACCAACCGCTTCTGCGCGGCGCCCGTGCAGGTGAGCCGCGCGCACCTGGGTGGCGCGGGCTTCGGCACCGTGCAGGCGGTCGCCATCAACTCGGGCAACGCCAACGCCGCCACGGGCGACGACGGCCTCGAGGTGGCGCGCGACACCTGCGAGATCGTCGCCCAGGTGGTGGGTTGCGAGACGGACGAGGTGCTCGTCGCGTCGACGGGCGTCATCGGGGTGCCGCTCGACATCGCGCCCTTCGAGACGGGCGTGCCCACCGCGATGGACGCGCTCTCGCGCGCGGGCGGCGCGGACGCGGCGCGCGCCATCATGACGACCGACACCCATCCCAAGGAGTATGCGGTCACGTACGAGAGCTCGAGCTTGGAGTATGTGGGCGCGACCTTCACGGTGGGCGGCATGTGCAAGGGGTCGGGCATGATCATGCCCCACATGGCGACGATGATCGCGCTCATCACCACGGACGCCCCCGTGGCGCCGGCGGTCGTGCACGAGCTGCTGGCGAGCACGGTGAACCAGACCTTCAACAAGGTGACGGTCGACTCCGACACCTCGACCAACGACACATGCATCATGCTCGCATCCGGCGCCGCCGCCCCGGGCGCGGCCCTCATCGAGCCGGGCACCGACGCCTACGACGAGCTCGCCCGCGCGGTCTACGTGGTCTGCGAGGCCCTGGCGCGCGCGATCGCCGCGGACGGCGAGGGCGCCTCCAAGCTGGTGACCGTGACCGTGACGGGCGCCGCCAACGACGATGAGGCCGATCTCGCCGCGCGCGCGGTGGCCAACTCGCCGCTCGTCAAGACCGCCATCGCGGGGCACGACTGCAACTGGGGACGCATCGCGATGGCGCTCGGCAAGTGCGGGGCATCCTTCGATCAGGCCGACGTGTCGATCGACATCATGGGCTTGCCCGTGTGCCGCGGCGGTCTCACGGTTCCCTTCGACGAGGACGAGGCCCTGCGGCGCTTCGAGGCCCCCGAGATCATCATCACGGCCGACCTGGGCGCGGGCTCGGGCGCGGCGACGGTGTGGACCTGCGACCTCACGCACGACTACATCACCATCAACGGCGACTACCGCACGTAGACGCGAGGCAGATAAGGCAGGGATGCGATGGACGACAAGTGGCAGCCATGGGCCGGGCGCCCCGGAAGGCTCGACGCCTTGGTCACGTCATGGCAGAACGCTCGGCATGGGGAGGAACCAGTGAAGTACGCACGAGACCGACGTCCCTCGATCTCCAATGACAAGACCGCGCAGCTGCTGTTTGAGGCGCTGCCGTGGATCAAGAGCCTCACGGGCAAGACGCTCGTCATCAAGTACGGCGGCGCCGCCATGGTCGATGAGCAGCTGCGCCGTGACGTGATGGGTGACATCCTCCTGCTCAAGATCATCGGTGCGAACCTTGTGATCGTGCACGGCGGCGGGGCCGACATCAACGAGGCCCTCGGCCACTACGACCTGCCCGTCGACTTCCGCAACGGCCAGCGCGTCACCACGCCGCAGATCATGGAGATCGTGCGCGAGGTGCTCGTGGGCAAGGTGAACCAGGAGCTGGTGGCGGCCCTCAACCAGCACGGCAACGTGGCGGTGGGCGTGTCCGGCTCCGATGCCGGCACGATCGTGGCCGACGCGCTCGATCCGGAGCTCGGGCGCGTGGGCAAGATCACCCGCATCAACATCGACTACCTGCAGAGCCTCATGGCCAACGAGTACATCCCCGTGGTCGCGACCGTGGCCCAGGGCGAGGACGGCGGCTTCTATAACGTCAACGCCGACGTCGCGGCCGGGCATATCGCCGCCGCCGTCGGCGCGCACAAGGTCATCTTCCTCACCGATGTCGACGGTCTCTACGAGGACTTCTCGGATAAGGACTCGCTCATCTCGAACCTCACCCTCGAGGAGACCCAGGCCATGCTCGAGGACGGCGACATCGCCAAGGGCATGATCCCCAAGCTGCAGTCCTGCGTGCACGCGCTCACGAACGGCGTGTACCGCGCGCACATCATCAACGGCACGACCCCGCACGCGCTCCTGCTCGAGCTGCTCACCGACGCTGGCGTGGGCACCGTGATGCACTCGACCTACGAGGCGTACGAGTTCGACCAGCATCCGCACCCGCATCCGCTGGGAACCTTCGCCTCGCGCCTGGCCGAGAACATCGACGGCGCGGGCGAGGAGCCCGTCGAGGCGTAAGCGCGCCGCGACACATCACGACGAGAAAGGTGACACCCATGTCATTCGAGCAGCAGCAGGCCCTCGACGCCGCGTACGTCATGCGCACCTACGGCCGCCTGCCGGTCGAGTTCGTGTCCGGCAGCGGCATGGAGCTCACTGACAGCGCGGGAAAGACGTACCGTGACTTCCTCGCCGGCATCGGCGTGTGCTGCCTCGGGCACGCGCATCCGGTCGTCACGGAGGCGGTGCGCGCGCAGGCCGAGAAGCTCCTCACGGTCTCCAACTATTTCTACACCGAGCATCGCGGTGAGACCGCCGCGCTCGTCTCCAAGCTCGCCAACAACGACCTGGCCGGGGCGCAGCGCATCGTCGAGGCGCTTGACGCGGGCGACGAGCAGGCCCTTGCCGCCGCGAGCGCGCCTGAGGAGGGCGAGCAGGTGTGGAAGACGTTCTTCTCCAACTCAGGCGCCGAGGCCAACGAGGGCTCGATGAAGCTCGCGCGCCTGTACGCGCGGCGCAAGGGCAACGGCGGCACCACGATCGTGTGTCTGACGGGCGGCTTCCACGGCCGCACGCTCGAGACGATCGCGGCGACCATGCAGGACCGCTTGCAGGAGAATTTCAAGCCGCTGCCCGAAGGCTTCATCGCGTGCCCGCCCAACGACGTCGCGGCGCTCCGGGCGATCTTCGAGGAGCATGGCAGCGAGATCTGCGGCTTCATGTACGAGCCGATCCAGGGCGAGAGCGGCGTGCACCCGCTGACCGAGGAGTTCTTGCGCACGGCCGCCGAGCTCGTCCACGGCGTGGGCGGCCTGCTCATCGCCGATGAGGTGCAGACGGGCGTGTTCCGCACGGGCGTTCCCTTCGCCACGCAGCTTCTGGGCGTGAAGCCCGACATCATGAGCCTCGCCAAGGGGCTGGGCGGCGGCGTGACCGTGGGCGCGACCGTGGCGCGGGCCGAGGTGGCGGACGCGTTCCAGCCGGGCGACCACGGATCGACCTTCGGCGGGAGCTGCCTGGCCGTCGCGGCGGCGGAGGCAACCCTCTCCGAGCTCGTGCGCGGTGGGTATGCCGCGCGCGCGGGCGAGATGGGGACGTATCTGGCCGAGCAGCTCGCGACGGTGCCTCACGTGATCGAGGTGCGCGGCGCCGGGCTCATGGTGGGATGCGATCTCGATGAGGCCGCGGGCGACGCGCACGACGTGGTGGCGGCGATGCTCGACGCAGGCTTCGTCATCAACGCGACCGGGGCGCACACGCTGCGGTTCCTGCCGCCGCTCATCTGCGAGCGCGCGGACGTCGACGCGCTCGTGAGCGCGCTCAGCGCGGCGCTGGCGTAACACCGGACTTCGTGCGCCCCGCCCTGCCTGCGATGTCGGGCGGGGCGGGACGCATGTCCTGTCCGGCGCGGCCATCGCGCGTCGCGCCGTCTCGTCGCGGCTCAAGCGCCCTGCGCGGGCGCGTACGAAAACGGGCTCCACGTGGGAGCCCGGCATCGATTCGTGGTGGGCGATGAGGGATTCGAACCCCCAGCCTTGTGCGTGTAAAGCACCTGCGCTAACCGTTGCGCCAATCGCCCGATGGGGTCCCAGTATACCATGGCGCCTGGTGGCGCGCGCCGCCCCGTCGTCGGTACTGCGGCCGTCCGCCCCGCCGCTAGT
>CAZLGF010000034.1:6492-12929 GCA_964558955.1 uncultured Coriobacteriaceae bacterium | reverse complement strand
TCGACCTCAACGACAAGCACATCGAGGTCATCGCGCGCCAGATGCTGCGCCGCGTGCAGATCACCGATCCCGGCGACTCGGGCTACCTGCTCGGCCAGTACGTCGACCGCTACGAGTTCGCCGACGAGGTGGAGCGCATCGCCCGCCAGGGTGGCGCCGCGCCCGCGGCCGAGCCCGTCATCCTCGGCACCCTCAAGGTCGCGTCCTCGATCGACTCCTGGCTCTCGTCCGCGTCGTTCATCCGGACGGCGGGCGTCCTCACCGAGGCCGCCATCGAGGGCAAGGTCGACCATCTGCGCGACCTCAAGTCCAACGTCATCGTGGGCAAGAAGATCCCCGCGGGCACGGGCCTCAAGCCCTACGCCGATTCGCAGCTCATGTACCGCACGTCCGAGGGCTACCAGGCGATCGACGGACCCACCTCGTCGGCGGCCAAGGCGCTGCCCGACTGGGCGCCGGCTGAGCTCAAGGAGCTCGACGAGCGACTCCCGCAGCAGACGGACTGGCCGGGCTTCGACGAGCTCGGTGGCGTCGACGGGACGCTCACCCGCAACGGCCGCACCGTCACCGCCGAGGAGGCCAAGCTCTACCTCTTCGACGACCTCGGCGTGTCGCAGCGCTGGACCAACAAGTTCTCCGAGGTGGGCATCGAGACCGTGGGTGACCTCGTGGGCAAGTCCGAGGAGGACCTGCTGCGCATCGACGGCATCGGCCACAAGGCGCTCGAGGAGCTCCGCGCGGGGCTCGAGGAGCACAACCTGCTCTACATCCTCGAGAACGATAACGACAAGGCCAACGCCGAGGACCTCTCGCAGCTCCTGCAGATGGTCTTCTCGCCGGACGGCCCCGACGAGATCCTGCTCGGCACCTCGGCGCCGCGCCAGCACTACGACTCCGACGAGGAGCTCTTGGGCGCGCCCGTCGAGACGTCGCGGACCTCGGGCGGCTCTGACGTGATCAACGAGGACATGGCGTCGCTCGACGCCCTGCTCAACCAGCTCGTCGACACCGATGAGGCCGCGGCCGCGGCTGAGGAGTCCGAGGAGTAGGCAACGCGTCTGAGGGCGGGTCACCGCCATTGAACCGCACCCCCTGTCGCGAAGCGCGCCTGGGGGTGCGGTTTGCGTTTGGCGCCTTGCGCGCCGCATGAGACAGGGTGGTCGGGAGGCGGCGGGATTGGGTACAACACCAGTACCCAAGCACCACCATGTCCTATCCCCGAGAGAACAGGAGCGTTGCCATGGCAATCACGGTATCGGGACGCAAGACCACGGTAACCGATGCACTGCGCGCGCGCGTTGAGGAAAAGATCGGCGAGGCGCTCAAGGTGTTCGACATCGAGCCGATGACGACGGATGTCGTGCTCCGCTATGAGAAAAACCCCTCGAATCCCGAGCCCGCGATCATCGAGGTGACGGTGCGAGCGCGCGGTTCGGTGATTCGCGTCGCCGAGCACGGGACCGACATGTACGCCGCGATCGACCGCGCCGCCGACAAGGTGAGCCGCCAGCTCCGCAAGTTCAAGACCAAGGTGATCGATAATCGCCAGCAGGGTGCGCCGGCCGCCGAGGTGGCGCCCGCGCCGCGCGTCGAGGACCTCGCCGACCTCATCATCCCCGCCGAGGAGGACGATCAGCTCGTCCGCGAGAAGATCATCGACATCACCCCCATGACTGAGGAGCAGGCGCTCGTCCAGACCGATCTGCTGGGCCACGACTTCTTCGTCTTCGAGAACGCGCGCACCGGGCTCATCAATGTGGTCTATCACCGTAAGAATGGTGGATATGGCATCATCAAGCCCAAGATCGAGACGCTTGACGAGTAAACTGAGCATATGCATGAGTATGGGGCGGCCATCCGTGCGGGTGGCCGCCCCGTTGGTTTGAAAGGGCCCGTTCATGGCTGAGCCGTCACCTTCCGGACACGCTGATCGCTGCCGCATCGTCGTCGACACCTGCGCCGATCTCACGCCCGAGATCGCCTCGACGCTCGACGTCGACATTCTCGGCTTCCCCTACATCCTCGACGGGGTCGTGCACACCGATGACATCTGGACCTCCATCACCCCTCAGGAGTTCTACGACGCCATCCGCGACGGGCACAAGGCATCCACCTCGGCGATCTCACTCGGGCGCTACCTCGAGTTCTTCACCCAGTGCGCCGAGGAGGGCACGCCGACGGTCTATCTGTGCTTCGCGGCGTCCCTCTCAGCGAGCTATGAGTTCGCCTGCCAGGCGGCCGAGCAGGTCCGCGCCGAGCATCCCGACTTCGAGCTGCACGTGGTCGATAACGCCCTGCCGTGCGCGTGCGGCGAGCTATTGGCCCTCGAGGCGGTGCGCAAGCGCGACGCCGGTCTCTCGGCATCAGAGCTCGTGACCTGGGCGAACGAGGCCAAGAGCTGCGTTCACGGCTACTTCACCCTCGACAGCCTCGACGCGCTCGCCGCAGGCGGCAGGATCCCGCCCGCGGCGGCGCAGCTCTCGACCAAGCTCGACGTGAAGGCGTCGCTTTCGTTCGATCTCGCGGGCTCGCTTTCGCTCACGGGCGTGAGCCGCGGCCGCAAGAAGGCGCTGCGCTCCCTCATCAAGGCGTTCCGCGAGAATTACGTGCTCGACCCGTCGCTGCCCCTCACCATCGTGACGGCCGACGCCGAGGAGGACGGCGACTGGGTCGAGGAAGCCGTGCGTAAAGAGGAGGGCTGCGCCGATCTCACGATCATCCGCGGCTCGGTGGGCCCCACCATCGGCGCGCACGTGGGTCCCGGCATGGTGGCCCTCATCTTCTGGGGCAAGAACCGCGCGGACAAGGCGTCGCTCTCAGATCGCATCACCCGTCGCGCCCGCTCATGACCATCGCGCGCCCGCATGCGTCGGGTGCATCGCACAAAGGAGAGACCATGGCAGATTCCAAGCAGTCCGTCGCGTTCATCGGCACGGGGATCATGGGTGCGCCCATCGCGGGGCACATCCTCGACGCCGGCTATCCGCTGACGGTGTACAACCGCACGCCCGAGAAGGCGCAGGCGCTCATCGAGCGCGGCGCCACGTGGGCTGAGAGCGCGTCCGAGGCCGTCCGCGGCGCCGACGTGATCTTCACCATGGTGGGGTATCCCACCGACGTCGAGGAGCTCTACCTCGCCGGGGACGGCCTGCTCGAGGCCTCCAAGCCGGGCGCGATCCTCATCGACCTCACCACGAGCTCACCGGAGCTCGCGCGCGACATCGCGGGCGCGGCGGCCGTGAGCGAGCGCGTCGCCTTCGACTGCCCCGTCACGGGCGGTGAGGCGGGCGCCATCGCCGGCACGCTCACCGCGATCGTGGGCGCCACCGAGCGCGACATCGAGCCGGTTCGCGCGCTGCTCGAGACCTTCACGAGCAAGATCTGCTGCTTCGGCGGCGCGGGGGCGGGCCAGGCAGCCAAGCTCGCCAACCAGATCTCGCTCGCCTCGGCGATGGTGGGCATGGCCGACGCGCTCGCGTTCGCGCAGCAGAGCGGTCTCGACCTCGCGCAGACCCGCGAGATGATCCTCGGCGGCACCGGTGCCACGGGCGCCCTGCAGTCGCTCGCGCCCAAGGCGCTCGACGGTGACTGGAAGCCTGGCTTCAAGGTCGCCCACTTCCTGAAGGACCTCGGCCTCGCGCTTTCCGCGGCCGAGGAGATGGACATCGCCCTGCCCGGGACCGATGTGGCCTTCACGCTCTACGACATGCTCGACGCCATCGGTGGCGCCGAGCTCGGCACCCAGGCGATCACCTTGCTCTACCAGGAGGAGGCCGAGGCCGTTGCCGCGGGGCTCGACTGGTCGGGCTATACCGCGGCGCACGAGGACGGCGACGGCTGCGGGTGCGGCTGCGAGCACGATCATGATCATGGCGACCACGCGTGCTGCCACGGGCATCACCATGATGGCGACCACGAGTGCTGCCATGGCGAGGGACACCACCACGACCACGCGTGCCATCACGCGCACGAGGATTAGAGCGCTCATGGAGAACCTGGCGTTCATCATCTGCTTCGTGCTGCTGTTCATGTTCAGCATCTACATCGGCTTCCTCATCGGGGAGGAGGGGGGCACCCGGCTGCTCACCAACCGTGGGTACGGGCTCGCGAACCTCGGCATCCTCGTCGTGTGCGCGCTCGCCACGGCCTTCATCCCCTGGCCGGCGATGCTCTACGCGACCCCGCTCGGCCTCGCGACCGGCGCCCTGCTCGGTCTCAAGATGGGTTACGGCGAGTCGGTGGGCCCCTGGAAGCTTCTCGACCGGTTCTTCAACGTGAACCGTCGGCACCGGGAGACGGCGCAAACCGGCACGGGGGCGGCGGCGCGACGTCGACGCGCGCGCACGGGCGAGGAGGAGCCCGATCTGATCTCGGTCGCGGGCTCGGCCCGCGACGGTGCCGATGACGCCCGTACCGCCTCGGGCAAGCGGGCAGCATCACGCAAGCGGAGGGAGAGGTAAGCGCTATGGCAGACCACACCGGACAGGACCTGACCGCCGAGGAGCGCGAGCAGCTCGAGCGCGCGGAGCGCGACGGGGCCGCTCTCGCGGCGCTCATCGAGGATTTGGGCAGCTCGAGTCGTCGTCGTCGCCAGTTCGCCGCCCGCGTGGTGGCGCTGCTCGCTCAGCGTGACGTCGAGCTTCTCGCGCCGCACGTCGAGGAGCTCATCGACGCGCTCTACCGCCCCGAGGCGCAGACGCGCTGGGAGGTGCTTGACGCGCTCACGCTGCTGGTGCCGACGCGCGTCGAGGAGATCGACGGCGCGTTCGAGGGGGCCGAGGCGGCGCTGTTCGACGAGCTCTCGGCGACGCTGCGACTCTCGGCGTTCACGCTGCTCACCACCTGGGGCGCGAGCGACGAGGAGCGGTCGCAGAAGGCATGGCCCCTCATCGACGAGGCCGTCCAGTGCTATCACGGCGACATCGAGTACCGCGACATGCTCGCGGCCCTCAGCGCGTTTGCGGACGGCGCGATCGCCGCGGACGTGGCGAGCGAGCTCGCCGGACGGCTGCAGTTCGATGCGCAGAACGGCAAGGACGCCTATCTCAAGGCGCGCTCGAGCGAGATCTACGATCTGCTCGTCACGCGCTTCAAGCTGACCGACCCCAAGCGCCGCGCCCGTCTGGTGTCCACGACTACCGACGATGACGAGTAAGGAGGGGTCATGGCACACGACGTCGTGCTGATTCCCGGGGACGGCATTGGCCCCGAGATCACGGAGGCCATGCGCCGCGTGGTGGACGCTACGGGCGTCTCGATCGACTGGACGGTGGTCGATGCGGGCGCAGGCATGATCGAGCGCTGGGGCACGCCGCTTCCGGAGCACGTGCTCGACGCCGTGCGCGTCGCGGGCACGGCCATCAAGGGCCCGGTCACCACGCCGGTGGGTACGGGCTTCCGCAGCGTCAACGTAGCGCTGCGCCATGCCTTCGACCTGTACGCGTGCGTGCGGCCGTGTCGCTCGCTGCCGGGCGACGGCGCGCGGTACCGCGACGTCGACCTTGTGATCGTGCGCGAGAACACCGAGGACCTCTACGCGGGCATCGAGTTCGAGCCTGGTTCGGATGAGGTCCGCGCCCTCTCCGATCTGGTTGAGCGCGCGTCCGGTCGGACGTTCAAGCCAGGGTCTGCCATCTCGATCAAGCCCATCTCCGAGGAGGGGTCGCGCAGGATCGTCACGTACGCCTTCGATTACGCCCGTCGCGCGGGTCGGTCCAAGGTGACGGCGGTGCACAAGGCGAACATCATGAAGGCGACCGACGGGCTCTTCCTGCGCGTCGCCCGCGAGGTGGCCCAGGCCTATCCGGACATCGAGTTCGAGGACCGCATCGTCGACGCGGCCTGCATGGGCCTCGTTCAGGATCCGTCTGCCTTCGACGTGCTCGTGCTGCCCAATCTCTACGGCGACATCGTGTCCGATCTCTGCGCCGGCCTGATCGGCGGGCTCGGCATGGCTCCCGGCGCCAACATCGGCGACGGCTGCGCCGTCTTCGAGGCGACCCACGGCTCGGCGCCCGACATCGCCGGCAAGGACATCGCCAACCCGACGGCTGAGATTCTCTCCGCCGCCCTGATGCTCGAGCACCTGGGCGAGTCCGCGGCCGCCGCGCGCGTGCGCCGGGCCGTCCGCGAGACGCTTGCCGACGGCCGGGCCGTCACGGCCGACGTGCGCCGCGCTCAGACCGGCAGCACGGAGGGTGCCGTGGGCACGCAGGCGTACGCCGAGGCCGTCATCAGCCATCTTTGATCTCTGGTCACGAGGGGAATTGTACCGAGCGACGTGGGGCGACCCACGTCCGCCACGCTGCGCGATCTGAACGGAACGACGACAAAGGAGCGAACATGGGCATCATCGAGAAGAAGGACGACGAGGAGCGCGATCTCATCGGGGACGTCGATGTCATCGAGCTCTCGGACGTGCCTGATGAGGAGGACGA
>CAZLGF010000034.1:3706-6392 GCA_964558955.1 uncultured Coriobacteriaceae bacterium | reverse complement strand
ACGGGCCCCGCGCTCGAGAAGCCCTCTCGTTCCACCGCGCTCATCGCGGCCGGTGTCGTCGTCATCGCGGTGGTCGCGGCGATCGTCGGCTACTTCGTGGGTGCGGGCGGCTTCTCGCCCGAGGGCTACGGCGTGAGCGCGGCCGCCATCACCGAGGATGAGCTCGACACCGTGGTCGCCACTTACAGCTACAACGGGACGAGCTACACGATCACGGCGCAGGAGGCGATCGAGAGCGAGTACAGCCTCGAGCAGAGCCAGAACGACGACGGCACCTACGACGCGCCGTCCGCATCGACCATCCTCTCCTACGTGCGCACGCGCATTCAACTTATCGACGCGGCGGCGCGCGGGATCGAGGTCGACGACGAGGAGGCTGCCGAGTATGCCGAGGAGATGCTCGGCACGAGCGACTACGAGGAGATCGCCGACACGTACGGCGTGAGTGAGGAGCAGGCGGAGCAGATCGTGGTCGAGAACGCCACCATCTCGAAGCTGTACACGCAGATCGTGCCCGAGGCCTCCGAGCTGGAACTGCCCTCGCAGCCCACCGCGCCGGATGATGGCGACGAGGACACCGCCTCTGAGGAGTATGCCGCCTACATCATTGAGCTTCTCGGCGACGAGTGGGATGCTGACGCCGACACCTGGGCGAGCACCGACGGCGATTACTACGCCGCGCTCGGCAGCGAGGAGTTCACGTCGGAGTCCGCGACCTACGGTCAGGCCCTCACCGCCTACTACGTGGCTTATGAGCAGTACGTCGAGCTCGTGAGCGCCGTCAACGAGCAGCTCACCGCCTATCTGGAGACGCTCTACGCCGACGCGGAGCTCACGATCTACGGCCTCTACTACTAACGCGGAGCGCGCGTTAACGCGAAGTGCGCACGCTCAGGCAGAGTGCGCGCTAACGCGGAGCGCGCATCCGTGCCAGAATGCTCGCACGCGGCCCGGGTTCGCCCCGGGCCGCGTTTTTGTGCAGTGGGAGAGGGCGGAAGGGTCGGAGGGTCGGAGGACGCCTCTGAACGGGGAGCGGGTCTCTGGTTGAAGGTCCGGGCGCCTTGGTCGAGGATCAGGGGATGCCTTTGGTCGAGGGCTGAGAACGTTTCTGGTCGAGGGTCGAAGGCGTTCTCCGACCGGTCGCGCGTCAGCGCACCTCGTAGGGCGTGTCCTCGCCGCGGGCGAAGGCTTGCAGCGCGTGCACGTTGCTCTCGACCATGCCCTTGACGTCGTCGTGCGTGTAGAAGGCGATGTGCGGTGACACGATCACGTTCGGTAGCGCCATGAGGATGGCACGCTCGCGGTTGGACAGGATCGTGAGGGACTTGTCGAGGTAGTAGAGGTCCTCCTCGTGCTCGATGGTGTCGAGCGCCGCTCCGCCGAGGTGCCCGGACTCGAGCGCGTCGATGAGCGCGCCCGTGTCGATGAGCGAGCCGCGAGCCGCGTTGACGATGATGGAACCCGGGCGCATTCGCGCGATCTCATCCGCGCCGATCATATGGTAGTTCTCAGGCAGGGCGGGGGCGTGGAGCGTCACCACGTCGGACTCGGCGAGCAGCGTGTCGAGGTCCGTGTAGGTGGCGAGGTCGCGCAGCTCGTCCTTCTCATAGGGATCGGTCGCCAGGATGCGGCAGCCGAAGCCCTGCAGGTGGCGCACGACGCACGCGCCGATGGATCCGGTGCCCACCACGCCCACGGTGCAGGAGGAGATGTCGCGCCCGATCTTGCCTTCAAGGGAGAAGTCCTGCACGGACTCCCGGGCGAGAATGAAGGGCACGCGCCGGAGCGCCATGAGCATGAGCATGATGGCGTAGTTGGCCACGCCCTCCGGCGGGTAGGCGGCGTGCGCGATGCGCATCCCGATCTGGCGCGCGTGGGCGATGTCGATGTGGTCGTAGCCGATCGAGCGCGTCGCGATGCCCTTGATGCCGAGTTCGTGATAGCGGTCGAGCAGCTCCGGCGTCATGGGGTTCGTGATGATGGAGAGCACCTCGGCGCCTTCGGCGAGGTGGGCGTTTTCGAGCGTGGGGTACTCGCTCGTCCAGCCGAATTCGAAGCCGAGCTCCTCGCTCAGCTCCTCGAAGAACGCGAGCTCGTCAAAGGGACGCACAGCGAACGCAAACAACTTCATGATGGTCCTCCCTCGTGACGGCGCCCTCGTCCGATGACGGTGGGCGGTAGGCGTTGAGCCCGGAGTGTGTTCGTATACGAGGGTATCGTACTATGCGGACCCGATGCCCGCGGTATCCGGACGTGTCCCGAGCGGGTGCGGGAACACGGCTGAAACGTACCGGGAATGCGGGTGAAACATGCGCCGTGAGCATCCGCGCGAGCATTCGCGTGCCATGAAAGAGCGGCATTCGCTCTCATACGCAGCGTGCGGCCGCTTGTCGTGGGCGAGTTTGGTCGATGGTCATGCCTCAAGTCGCATCGACGGGACCCAGCTCGCGTGAGAATTGCGGTTTGTTATAGTTAAAAGCGAATCCGCTCAGTACACGCCCTGTCTCGCGCGAAAAATGCGCAGGTCAAAGGCTCGACGGAATCCGGTCTACTCTGCCGAATGGCGCTCAACTATAACAAACCGAAAATCTCGCATCCGGCGGTCCTGTCGCCGGTTCCGCGCCCAATGGCCCTGTGGCGCTGCCCGCGCCCGCCGCCAGCGGCGCCGGTCCCGCAGCACCGGCCC
>CAZLGF010000034.1:2400-3606 GCA_964558955.1 uncultured Coriobacteriaceae bacterium | reverse complement strand
ATCGCGTGAAGCATGAGGCCCTGGGGATCGGGGGCGCCGTAGAGGGCGTCGCCGATGAGTGGGAACCCCGCGCGACTCAGGTGCACGCGAATCTGATGGCGCCGGCCTGTTTCGATGCGCAGGTCAAGCAGGGTGCAGGGGCGTCCGCGATAGGTGAGGCGTCGCAGCACGCGCGCATGCGTGAGCGCGGGCTTGCCGGTGCGGCTCGCGCGCATCCGCCGCGCGTCGTGGCGGTCGCGCCCGATGGACCAGGTGAGGTCGCGTTCGTCCCACGGGATCGCCCCGGCCGCGAGGGCGCGGTAGCGCTTCTCAATCTCGTGCGCGGCGATCATGCGGTCGTAGATCCCCTGCGTCGCCTTCGTGCGGGAGAAGAGCACGACGCCGCTCGTCTCGCGGTCGAGACGCTGAAGCGCCTGGAGCTCGTTCGCGTCGAGGCCTCGGTCGGCCAGGTGGGCGCGCACGAGGTCCGTCAGGGTCTCAGCTCCCGTGCCATCGCCATGCACGATGATCCCGGCGGGCTTATCCACGGCGATGAGGGCGTCGCTCAGATAGAGGACCTTCAGCACAGCCCCTCCTCAGTCAACGCCGACGAAGAGGCAACCCGCGGTGGCGCCCGTCTGGCGCGGCGCGGGACGGCGCCCGGCGCGGGCGGCCTCGAGGGCGCGCCGGGCCCGGGCTACTGCCGCCGCGAGCTCGTCGGGCGTGCAGAGCGTGCCATCGACCAGAAAGCGCGTGACGCCCGCAGCCGCGAGCTGGGGAATTTGCGGGGTGAGGTCGGTCAGCTCCCCGGCGTAGAGGCGCGAGCGTCCGTGGGGGTCGGTCCTGACGGGGAGCAGCTTGTCGTCGATGTTATGGAGGAAGGTCGGGCGCGCGCGGAAGCCGCAGCGAGCGCAGTCGTGGATGCAGGCGTCGGCGGCCTGCAGGATGCAGTGCTCGCTCGTCATGACGCGCGGACGGCCCCACACCATGAGGCCCACGGGAATCTCGGCCGCCGGCACGAATCGCTCGATCTCGCCGAGGGTGAGCTCGGGGGAGAGCCAGACGCCGCGCGCCCCCTGCTCGTGCAGAAAGCGCAGGCAGGCAAGGTTGTGCACGGGGATGCATGAGCGGACTTCGGCCGCCGCGCCGCGCTCGGCGGCGAGTGCCAGGCTCGAGATGGTGCCGACGGCGACGGGCCCGCCCACGCGCACCCAGGGATCGAGCCGC
>CAZLGF010000034.1:0-2300 GCA_964558955.1 uncultured Coriobacteriaceae bacterium | reverse complement strand
CGAGGATCGCCTCCTCAAGCGCCGCGCACGCCTCCGCCCGCACGCGGTGCACGGCGGAGAACCCCATGCCGCAGCCCTCATCGAGCTCGACCTCGAAGCTCGCTGGCTCGAACGGGGTGGACCCCATGCGCCCGACGTGCTCGATGAGGTCCTCGCGCGCCACCGCGCGGGTGCGTGCGGCCTCCACGGTGAACCCCGTCGCCGTGGCGCTCAGCGACGGATCATCTGCGCAGGTGAGGCGCACGGTGAAGGGCTCGCCCCGTCGTGCGGTGACATGCACGTCGACCAGGCGGCGACGCGGGACGGAGCGCTTGAGCACGGCTTTCGCGGCGTCGATCGCGCGCTGGCTGCGGATGATGCGCACGAGGCTCCCCACGGGGATGGTCCGCGGGATCTCGACGTCGAGCACGGCGCCCGCGGGCGCGTCCGCACGGGCGATCGTGGTCAGGAAGCGGTCGGGGTCGTTCGGGGGTCGGAGCTCGAGCAGGTCGCCCGCGCCCACGGGTTCGGCGAGCGCGAGGCGCGCGGTGCCCGCGGGGCCTTTGAGGGCGGCGCGTGCGGTCTCGGCCCGTCCGCGCGGCGCGCGCGGGGTGAACGCGACGACCTCGCCCACGAGCTGCCCGCGATTGTTGGAGCGCTCGTAGCTCATCATCGCGTCGCCGGAGTCGCCGTCCTGGTAGGCGGTCGTGAAGTCGCGGTTGAAGCAGCGCTTGAGCTGCCGAGCCCGGGCGCTGCGGGCGGCGGGGTCGACGTCGGCCCCGCCCGTCGCGCGCAGCTCGTCCAGGGCCTGACGGTAGGCGTCCGTCACGGCGAGCACGTAATCGGGCGCCTTCATGCGCCCTTCGAGCTTGAGGGCCGCCGCCCCGGCGTCGATCAGGCGCGGCAGCATCTCGCTCGTGTTGGTGTCGCGCGGGCAGAGGGGGCGTTCCCGGTTGGGGGCCGAGAGCACGCGACCATCCGCGTCGACGAGCTCATAGGGCAGGCGGCACGGCTGAGCGCACATGCCGCGGTTGGCCGAGCGGCCCGCGCAGTTGAAGCTCGAGAGCAGGCAGACTCCCGAGTAGCTGAAGCAGATCGATCCGTGTGCGAAGACCTCGAGGTCGATGCCCACGGGCGCGATCGCGGCGATCTCGTCGACCGAGAGCTCGCGCGAGAGCGTCACGCGGTCGGCGCCGCGATCCCGGCACCACGCGGCTCCGCGCGCGTCGTGGATGTTGGCCTGCGTGGAGATGTGCGTCTCGAGCTCGGGCATGAGGCGGCGCACCTCGGCGAAGAGCCCCCAGTCCTGGATGATGAAGGCGTCGGCCCCGCGGATGGCGCAGGTGCGGACGAGCTCGAGCGCCTCGGCCATCTCGGCGTCCTTGATGACGACGTTCACCGTGACGTAGACCCGCGCGCCGGCGAGATGGGCCTGACGGCAGGCGGCCTCGAACGACGCGGGCGAGAAGTTGTCGGCCTTGCGACGGGCGTTGAAGGCGCCCATGCCGCAGTAGATGGCGTCCGCTCCGGCCGCGAGGGCCGCCGCGAAGGGCTCGGGTCCCCCAGCGGGGGCGAGGAGCTCGGGCAGGCCTCTCCGCGCGCCCTGCGCGCGATCGGGCGCAGAAGAGAAGCGCCTCCCCGGCCGTGAGACCGGGGAGGACGCGTTCGGGGCTCCTGATGGGGTCGAGCGGTGCGTCATGCGCGCACAGGCGCTAGCGGGTGACGCTCAGCACGGCGTCGCCGGCCTTGACGGTGGACTCGGCCTCAGCCGTCAGGGTGACGTCGGCGAAGGTGGCGGAGTTGGAGACGGCGAGCACCACGCAGTCGGGGTAGCCGGCCTCGGCGATCTTGGCGCGGTCGATCTTGAGAATCGGGTCGCCGGCCTTCACGACGTCGTCCTTGGTGACGAAGCCGGTGAAGCCCTCGCCCTGCATGTTCACGGTGTCGACGCCCACGTGCACGAGGACCTCGATGCCGTCGTCGGTGGTGAGGCCGACGGCGTGGCCCATGGTCACCGTGACGGTGCCCGAGACGGGGGAGTAGATGACGTCGCCCTCGGGCCACACGGCGCAGCCCTTGCCGAGGACCTCCGTGCTGAAGACGGGGTCAGGCACGTCGGCGATGGCGACGACGCGGCCGTCAGCCGGCGCGTAGAGCGTGTCCGCCTTGACGGCGACCGCGCGAGCCTCGGGCTTCGCGGGAGCAGCGGGCTCCGTCTTCTTCTTGAACATATCGAACAGACCCATGATTCTCCTTCTGAACAGGTGCGTGGGTGCACGCACGACCGCCTGACACCTATATATACACCACTTTAGGCGATT
>CAZLGF010000033.1:2232-12968 GCA_964558955.1 uncultured Coriobacteriaceae bacterium | reverse complement strand
CATGTACGCGGGTCGTCCCGTCGAGTTCGGCACGGCCGAGGAGATCTTCTACGACGCGCGCCACCCCTACACCTGGGGCCTCATCCGCTCGATTCCCGATCACGGCCAGACCGAGAAGAAGGCGCTCACGCCGATCGCCGGCAACCCGCCGTCGCTCGTGAACCTGCCCTCCGGCTGCCCCTTCGCGCCGCGCTGCCCCTACGCCGTCGACATCTGCCACGAGCAGCTGCCCGAGCACATCACCACCGAGACGGGCCACTACTCGGCGTGCCACTTCGCCGACGACCCGCGGTTCCTCTCATTCGCACCTGAGAACTCGCGCACGCGCGACGCCCTCGCCGACCGCAAGGCCGCCGCGTCCGCGCCGACTGAGACGAAGGAGGCTTAAATGGCTGAGAACACCCCTTTGCTCAAGGTCGAGCACCTCTCCAAGGAATTCCCTGCCGAGTCGGGCGTCTTCTCGCGCCGGTTCGCCAAGCGGGTGTCGGCGGTCAACGATGTGAGCTTCGAGATCAACGCCGGTGAGACGTTGGGTCTCGTGGGCGAGTCGGGCTGTGGCAAGTCGACGACGGGCCGCACCATCATGCGCCTCACGAACCCCACGTCGGGATCGGTCTTCTTCGAGGGTCGCGATGTCGCGAAGATGAAGAAGAAGGAGCTCACGGACCTGCGTCGCCAGATGCAGTTCATCTTCCAGGACCCGTACGCGAGCCTGAACCCGCGCATGACGATCGGCGAGATCATCTCCGAGCCGCTGCAGATCCACCACGACGGCCGCACGGCGGGGGAGCGTCAGCAGTACGTCCGCGAGCTGCTCGACATGGTGGGCTTGAACCCCGAGCACATCAACCGCTACCCGCACGAGTTCTCGGGTGGCCAGCGTCAGCGCATCGGCATCGCGCGCGCCTTCGCCCTGCACCCCAAGCTTATTATCTGCGACGAGCCGGTCTCGGCGCTTGACGTGTCGATTCAGGCGCAGGTGCTCAACCTCCTCAAGGAGCTGCAGAACCAGTTCGGCACCGCGTATCTCTTCATCGCGCACGACCTCTCGGTCGTCCAGCACATCTCCGACCGCGTGGCCGTGATGTACCTGGGCAAGATCGTCGAGCTTTCCGACTGGAAGACGCTGTACGCCGAGCCGCATCACCCCTACACGCAGTCGCTGCTCTCGGCCGCGCCCATCCCCGACCCCGACGTGCAGAAGAGCCGTCGCCGCATCATCTTGGCCGGCGACCCGCCGTCGCCGATCGACCCGCCGAGCGGTTGCCGCTTCCACACGCGCTGCCCCATCGCGCAGGGGATCTGCAGCAAGGAGCAGCCCGAGCTCGGAGAGGTGGCTCCTGGGCACTTCTGCGCCTGCCATTTTGCCGAGGCGTTCCCCATCAAGGAGTCTCACATCGACTTGAAGGTCGAGGAGGCTCCCGCCAGCGACTCAGCAGTCGCCTAGCGGTTGATCGCATCCGAGAAGACCCCGCCGCGCGCGGGGTCTTTTCATATGCGCTGGACGTTCTGCGCCGTGGCGTCGCGCGAGGCGTCTGGCCGCGCGATGTCAGGTACACTGGCCATGATGACGAGGCAGGGTGAGAGCGAGGAGGCTCAGATGGCAGGATGCGCGCACGGGATGCCCGTCAGCCGTCGCGCCGCTCTGGGCGGCGTGGCGGCGCTTGGTTGCGCGGCGCTGCTGGCGGGGTGTGCGGAGAGCGATGAGTCCGGCAGCGCTGATGTCGACTCCGTCGCCACGATCGACGTGGGCCTCGAGCGGCCGCTCAGCCTCGATCCGGCGTGCGCTTCGGATCCCTCGAGCCTGCAGGTCGTCTTCCAGCTCTTCGAGCCGCTCGTGATGTATGACTTCGCGACCGATGAGCTCGTGGGCTGCGCCGCTCAGCGCTACGAGGTGGCCGACGACGCCATGAGCTTCACGTTCCATCTGCGGAGCACGACGTTCCATGACGGGTCAGTGGTGCGGGCCACAGACGTCAAGCGGGCGTGGGAGCGCATCGTCAGCCCCCAGAGCGCCCTCGCGCAGGCGTCCGGCGTCTCCGGGCATGCCTGGCGCCTCTCGCTGATCAGCGGCTACGATGAGCTCGCGGCGGGCACCGCGTCCGAGCTCTCAGGCGTGACCTGTCCCGATGACAGCACGCTCGAGATTCAGCTGACTCAGCCGTATGCCGACTTCCCTTACCTGATCGCTCATCCCGCGCTCGCGCCCGTTCCCGCTGCGGCGGAGGAGGACCCGGAGGGCTTCGCCACCGACCCGGTGGGCAACGGCCCGTTTGCGGTGGCCTCCGCATGGGATGAGACGGCATCAACCGTGAACCTTGCGGCCTATGAGGGGTGGCGCCTCGGTGCGCCCGCAATCGAGAGCCTGCGCTTCGTGATCGAACAGGATACGCAGAGCAGCTACCAGGATTATCAGACGGGCGCGCTCGATCTCTCCACCTGCCCGCTCGAGAAGGTGAAGAGCGCGGGCTCGCGTGTGGGCTACGCTTCCGATGGGCTGACGATGTCCTCGAGCGGGCGTCTGGTGCAGAGCACGACGCTCTCGTGCAGCTATCTCGCGGTCAACCTTGAGCGTGAGGCTCTGGCCGATGCGGATGCGCGCCGCGCGCTCTCGCTCGCCATCGATCGGGACACCATCTGCAGCACGCTCTTCCGCGGCGTGGCGCAGGCGGCGGATGGGATCGTCCCGCCGCATGTCAAGGGCTATCGCGAGGGGGCATGGGAGGCGACCTCCTATGACGCGGCAGCGGCGATCGAGTTGCTCGACGAGCTCTACCCGGTTGATGATGAGGGCGATCGGGGCTTGTCGCTCAACCTGGTCTACTACGAGGACGGCGGGTACGACGAGGTCCTTGAGTACATCGTGGAGGATCTCGCCGCTGTCGGCGTCACGTGCGAGCTCGAGGCGCTCTCATTCGAGGAGCTGTACGAGAGGATCGAGGCGGGGGACTTCGATCTCGCGCGCCTCGATGCCGCGACCGACTGCCCCACGCTCGACAGCGTGCTCTTCCCGCTGTTCTCATCTTCGTCCGGCGCGGAGCACAACGCGTCGCGCTACGCCGACGATGATGTGGACGACCTCTTCACCCAGGCGCGCGCCACGATTGACGAGGAGGAGCGGATCGAGCTGCTGCAGCAGGCCGATGCGACGATCGGGGAGAGCCTGCCCGTGATCCCGCTCGTCTTCGCCGCGCAGTGCGTGATCGGATCCGATGCGTTTGAGAGCCTCGTGGTCGATCCGCTGGGGTACCTGCATCTGGGAACGGCCGAGCTCGCCTCGTGAGCCGCGCAAGGTGGCTGATGCGGGTGGTTTGACGGTGCTGCGCGCCTCGCGCCAAAACTTTCTCGATTCGGCCCTTGCGCACCACACGTCGTTTGGGTATTATGCTTTTCGTTGCACGTCGGAGTGGCGGAATTGGCAGACGCGCTAGCTTGAGGTGCTAGTGACCATTTCTCGGTCATGCGGGTTCAAGTCCCGCCTCCGACACCAGGCATTCACGACCCAGACCCTCGCGGTTTGGGTCTTTTGCTATCGGTCGTCGCACGTGGCACGGCGGCGAGTCGGCTGCCAGGCGCATGTGGGCGACGTGGTTGCGCGGGGACGGGAGGCGCTCCGTGGACGGCACAGGACGCGATGAGCTGCTGAATGTCATTCCGCTCATCGAGCTCACGGGTGACGCGGTGGCGCTGTGCGCCAAGGATGGCACCATCGATCAGGTGAACAGCGGATTCAAGCAGCTCGTCGGCATGGGGCGCGCCGATGCCATCGGGAGCGACCTCAAGGACCTGCTCTTCAGCGAGGCGTTCGAGCGCGCCGAGGGACATCAGTTCCCGCTCTCGCTTGATGGCACGCCCGCCACCCTCATGCTCAAGCTCTCGGACGGCTCGTTCATCCCGGTCGAGGCGCGCGCAGCCGAGATCGTCCCGCGTCACGAGGAGATCCGCAAGAAGCTCTTGAAGCGCTTGGGCTCCCGCGGCCGCGTGTTCGTGGTGATGCGGAGCCTGCAAGAGCAGTATGCGCACGACCGTCAGATGCGTCGCGTCCTTTCCGAGCTCCAGGCGGCCAACAAGCGCCTCTCAGGCACCCTGTCGGTCATCATGGCGACCGTAGGCGCCGAGAGTCTCCCCGAGCTCGTTCACGCGGTTTTGAACCGGCTTGTCGACGCGCTCGACGCCGATGGCACGACGTTCTACTTCGTCGAGGGCGGCGGCTTCAAGCTCGGCGGCATCTCAGAGGGGCTCGAGCGCGACTTCGTGCCCGAGTTCATCCCCTTTGGCGCGGGCATCCCCACCTACGTCCTGCGCGAGGCCCGTGCGTGCCGCATCGCGATCGTTCCGGCCGCCGAGCGCGTCGGGGCCGATGACGGCACCTTCTTCGACATGGATCGCCGCAGCAGCCGCGCGCTGCGCGTGCAGGACATGCCGCCCTTCAAGACCCTCATCGCGGTGCCGGTCTTCTTCGGCCGCCAGGTTCTCGGCGTCATCGAGCTCGGCTGGAAGCGCTCGTGCCGTCCGCGCACCTACGACGTGAACGTGCTCGAGGTCATCTGCGACTACCTTTCCATCGAGCTCATGAGCCTCGTCGCCAGCATGCGCGCGCAGCGCAGCGCTGATCTCACGAGCTCGATCAACCATCTGCGCGACACGCTCTACACCCTCGGTGACGAGCGCATGCTCGCTTGGGGTGAGGTTGCGTCCGAGATCAGGCGCGTGCTCTCGTGCCACATCTGCCCGGTCGTCTTCGACGAGACGCGCGGCTGCTATCTCATCGATTTCGAGGGCGGCAGCCAGGTGCCGCTGCCGGGCGACATCGAGCAGATGTTCTTCTCCACGACCGCCCCCGCCACGCGCATGGGC
This sequence comes from uncultured Coriobacteriaceae bacterium, assembly GCA_964558955.1. Lineage (GTDB taxonomy): Bacteria > Actinomycetota > Coriobacteriia > Coriobacteriales > Coriobacteriaceae > Coprousia. Next base: position 8,111 of record CAZLGF010000033.1, on the reverse strand, counting down.
AACGTCATCGCCGACTACTTCGCGCGCCGCCCCGACACGCGCGGGCCGGTCGAGGAGGATCTTCAGTTCGCGCGCATCACCCGCATCGACCAGTTGTCGTGGGCGGGTCGGTGGCTGCTCTCGCACGGGCTGCCAGACCAGGGCGTCTTCATCGACTTCAAGGGCATCGCGGTCGATGAGCCGCCGCATGGGGAGGCCGCCGCGGAGGACGCGCTCCTGTCGCTCGGTGCGCGCGTGGGCTCCTACATGCCGCGGATGGCGCTTCTGCTGCGCGATGGCTCGCAGGAGCCGATCGATGACATCGAGTACGACTATCTCGTGCGCTTGCTGCATGAGTTCGAGATCTTCGCGCGCAATGATGAGCAGAGCCGCGAGGACCGGCACATCGCGCAGGCGCTTCAGAGCGGCATGCGCAGCTCGCTCGGCTCGGTGCCGGGCATCACGGCGGACGCGCTCTACTCGTCAGCCACGCGCCAGGCGCTCGTGGGCGGCGATTTCTACACGTTGATTCGCCTGCCGGACGACCAGGCCATGATGATCTTGGGCGACGTCTCGGGCAAGGGGATCGAGGCCGCGTCGACGTCGGCGTTCGTCAAGACGGCGCTTGAGGCCTATGCCTGGGAGGGCGCGAGCCCCGTGCGGATGGTGCGATCGCTCAACAGCATGTTGATGAGCTTCTCGCGGATCGAGACCTTCGCCACCATGTTCGTCGCCAAGATCGATCTCCGCCGCGGCGAGGCCACGTACTGCTCGGCGGGGCATCCGCCCTCGATGCTCATCCGACGCTGCGACGTCGGCGACGGCGCCACGGGCGTGGAGGCGAACGAGGTGGTGCTCCTGAGCCGGCAGTCGGGTGTGGTCGGCGCCTTCGAGAGCATGGCGTATGAGAGCGGGTCGTTCACCTTTGATCCGGGAGACGTGCTGTTCATGTACACCGACGGCGCCATCGAGGCCCGAAACGCCGCGGGCGCGTTCTTTGGCGAGGAGCGCCTGCGCGACGTGCTGATCCACGCGGTCGACGCCGAGGTGGAGGGGCTGTGCCAGCGGGTGCTCGATGAGCTTGACGCCTTCACCGGCTCGACGCTCGAGGACGACATCGCGCTCGTGGCCCTGCGCTTCGATGGCGCTGGCGCATGATGCAGGCCGCGGTGCGCTGATCGCATTCGTCGCGCGGCTCACACGTCGGTGATCGGCGGCCTTGGCGCCGCTCACCCGGCTGCCGGAGGGCTCGCGCGCCGCGTTGATTAAGCGCGGGGGAGCGGGGGAACCATCTGCGTATGCGTGAATGGAACGACATAGCCGTGCTGGCACCCCCGGGGGACATCGACATCTCGTCGGTGCCCGAGCTACGCGACGAGGTTGATGCCTTGCTCGCACGCGGCGTGCGCCGCATCATCATCAACTGCCAGCGCGTGACCTTCATCGACTCGACGGGCCTGGCGTTTCTGCTCTCGCGTGCTCGACGGCTCATAAGTCACAACGGGCTGCTGTCGCTGGTTGGCGTGACGCGCGACGTGGCCCGTTTCATCCAGATCGCGCATCTGAGCGAGGCGCTGCACGTCACGCCGGCCGATCGCCCGCCGGTGCCGGTCCTCGCGCCCGGCGAGACGCCGCTGTGGAGCCGGGCCATCACCGTCAAGGAGGGCGTCGAGCATCTCGGACTCTATCGTCATCGGGTCATCGAGATGCTCCAAGGGCTCGATCTGAGCCGCGATGCGATCTACGACACGGCGCTTGCGGCGGGGGAGGCGCTTGGAAACGCTTACGATCACGCGGGCGGTGCGCACTGCGTGATCAACGTGAGCGCGTATCGCGACCGCGTGGTGATCGAGGTGCGCGACGAGGGGCGTGGCTTCGAGATCGCTCCCGATGAGGAGCCCGAGGCGACCGATGAGCGAGGACGGGGAATCCGTCTTATGCGCATGCTCGTCGACAGCGTGGAAGTGCGCAAGCGAAGCGACGGGCCAGGGACGGTCGTGCGTCTCATCAAGGTGACGGGCGAGGGCGTGAGCTCATAACAGAACGGGCGCCGTAGGGCGCCCGTTTCATGCGATGGAGGCGACGCCCGGATTCGAACCGGGGGTAAAGGCTTTGCAGGCCTCTGCCTTACCACTTGGCCACGTCGCCGATGAAAAAGGCCGATCTTTCAACCGGCCTTTGACATGCGATGGAGCGGACAACGGGGCTCGAACCCGCGACCCCAACCTTGGCAAGGTTGTGCTCTACCAACTGAGCCATGTCCGCTTGCAGGTAGAAACTATACGCGAGTTTCCGCACTCATGCAAGCATTGTTTTGAAAAAATCCGATCGGGTAGAATGACCGCTGCATCTCGTCAGGGACCTGAAGTTGTACGGGCGAATGCGGGAATCCCATCAAGGCAGGGTAGCTGTGCTCACCATCTCACTCCTTATACTCATCGCGTTCTTGATCGTACGCGTGGCCATCGGGGCCGCTCAGCGCTTCATGGAGGGCCGTGCGCGCGGTCGGACGTATCGGCGCATGCTGCATCAGGGCAGGATCGATGCAGACGTCCACGAAGAGGCTTCACAGCCGGAAGCCGACTGCGCTCGCGGGCGTTCGCGGGTGAGGATGTCGGGGCGGCAGCGGCGAGCCGTCCAGCAGGCGCGCCTTGAGATGCGCGAGGACTTCCTCAACGATCACGTACCCGGCTTGTATCAGTGCGTCATCATCTTTCTCGTGGCATCGGTTCTGGGGCTCGTGCTCGAGACGGTGTACACCTTCATCGTGTTTGGCGTCGTAGAGAGTCGCGTGGGGCTTGTGTGGGGCCCGTTCTCGCCACTCTATGGCGTAGGCGCGGTGGTGCTCACGCTTGTGCTCTGGCCCCTTCGCCACGAGCGGACCGTCAAGCTCTTCGTGCTGTCAGCTGCGATCGGCGGGGTGCTGGAGCAGACGGCCGGGTGGAGTATGGAGCACTTCGCCCATCTGCAGTCCTGGACGTATCTCGGTTTGCCCGATCACATCACCCCGTGGGTCGCATGGCGCTTTCTGGTGATGTGGGGCGTGCTCGGGGTCGTGTGGTGTCGCGTGATCATGCCCGAGATCATGTATCGCATCGGTGAGCCCACCACGCGCCGGCAAGTCGTGGTGGTGTCGCTGCTCGCGGCGTTCATCGTGGTTGACGTCATCCTGACGGTGGCGTGCTTTTGGCGCGCCGGACAGCGCGTCGAGGGCATCCCGCCGAGTAATGCCTTTGAGGCGTACATCGACACGCACTTCGACGATCGCTTCATGGAGCGCACGTTCGAGAACATGACGATCGGGGAGGACGTGCCGCCTTCGTCGCGGTAGCGTCCGCACGATACACGGAGCCATCGCATCGGGCCCTTGCTGGTTTGGAATTTCGAAAATCCCGCTTTACATGGTTTGCGGGGTTCGGTATAGTATCTCCTGCGCTTCGCGGCGCATACATTCGGGCGTTTAGCTCAGGGGGAGAGCGCTTCCCTGACACGGAAGAGGTCACAAGTTCAAATCTTGTAACGCCCACCAAATTCTCGCAGCTCAGAGGGTATGTCCTCTGAGCTGTTTTTCTTTTTGTCCAAATGACCGTCCAAATAGTTGTCCAAATTTGGGCGCAGCGGGCGGACGATACGGAATGTCAAGAGCGCTGTGGACTAGTGGCTTTTTAGCGCTGACAAGCTAGTTGGTCCATCACGAAGAAACCACAATCCGAGGCGCTCGAAGAGGTACCTGTAATACCTTCTGCAGGCAGGAGGCGCGAAGGAAGTTGAAAAGAAGCAGGAAGGCCTCCGATGCAGAGGCTCATCGTCATATCGGGCTTATAGGACAAAAAGTGTGTCTGATTTGAGGGCGTCGGCGCAGGTCGGCGCCCTCTTTCCCCGCGCTCAAATCCCGGGGCAGATTTTAAGCACTCGGACAGAAAGCGTGTCCGCGCGACCGGCGTCTCCGCAGGCGGGGGCCTGAAAATCGAGCTGTTAAAAGCACGGTTTCGAGGAGATGCGGATGAAGGCGGTCCTATGCCCGAGCTGCGGGGCGAAGACGAGGCGCAACGGCACCACCGGCGCGGGGACGCAGCGCCGGGGATGCGTCGCCTGCGGGGCGTCCGCGACCGTCCCCTGCGGCGACGCGGCCTCGAGGCCGGAGGAGCTCCTCCCCCGGCTCATGTCGGAGGACACGCAGATCTCGATGCCCGGCCAGGGGCGCACGTTCAGGAGGAGGACCGCGGGGCTCTGGCGGGTGTGGCCCATGCCCGAGCAGACCGGCGGGGCCCGCAGGGTCGTCTTCGTCGACGGCATCTGGCTCGACCGCGACCTCGTGGCGCCCATGGCGCACGACGGGCGCCACGCCATCTCCTGGTACCTCGCGCGGGCGGAGACCTCGAGGGCCTGGGAGTCCCTCATGTCCCCCATGCCGGCGCCGGACGTCGTGGGGGGGGCACCGGGTTCGCCGGGGCGCGGCGGAGGGCGCGGCCGCGCGCGAGGGCGCGGAGGTGCCTCCTCCACGCCTTCAGCCAGGTGAGGCGCCACACGGCATCGAGGCCCCGCCTGCAGGCGGGGCGCGAGCCCTGCGCGCTCGCGGTCGAGCTCATGCGCCCGGGCGCGCCCCGCGAGGCGCGCCGGCGGGTCGAGCGCCACCCGCGGTGGTGCGAGTTCTGGGCGGGCCTCCTCGAGGACGCCTCCGTCATCGGGGGCGGGCGCGCGTGCGCCCACGGGAGGCTCAGGAGGGCGAGGTCCCCCTCTCGCGCCTCGTCAGCCAGGGGGCGCTCTTCACCCACCTCGACCCGGCGCCCGCCGCGGAGGGGCCGCCGCCCGGGACCAACAACGCCATCGAGGGCGGCGTCAACGCGCGGCTGCGCGAGATGCCCGGGAGCCGCCGCGGGATGTCGCGGATGAGGCGGGCGAAGGCGGTCTTCTGGTGGTGCCGCCTGCACACGGAGGAACCCAAGCGCGCCCGGGAGATCCTCTCGTCGATGCCCGCCGACGACGACATCGACCTCCTCCACGGGACCTGCTCAGCGGGGCCCAAGCGCGGCGACGGAGGCCCCGAGTGGGGCGACCGGGCGGTGTGGGAGGAGCTCCACCACAGGGACCCGCGCCCCTTCTGGCTTGACTCGAGCCCGTGTTCCATCGGGACACACTTTTTGTCCTATAAGCCTCATATCGTTCGCGACGCTACGCAAGGACGCTCTCGTCGAGGCTGAGGACTGCGAGAGACTTTAGTCGCAACCGACTCGATGTGCGGATTTGCTGAAATATCGTTGCAAATCTGCATGTAGACGGCTTGATGAGAGGCGATTTAAGGTCTCCCGGACCACTTATGAAACTGAGCACCGTAGAGTGTGCCGGATTCTGTCCGATCGCGCGCCTTGCAGGTGGGTCTAACAAGGGTAAATTCGCAGAAGCCCTTGATGACCACCCACCAATGGTGTCTGAGGGCATCGGAGGCATGACCCACCTTGCACGAAGCGCTCATTTTTGATGCACGGATGGGCTACTTCCTATTGCCCACCAACAGACGAGTCCCTGCATCGTGAGGCTCAAGGGCGCTACGAGGCCCCGGAATTCGAGGTGGCGTAGCGCGAGTACGCAAGGATCCGGCAACAGAACTTGTAGCTGATGCGGAGGCGCGGGCCTAAGGGTAAACTTGAGCGGTGAGAGGCCGCGGACGAAGTTTGTCGACTTGATTTGTACTGGCTGATGACGTGACATGTGGGAGGTCAAGATGGCAAAAGGGACTTCAGGTCGGAAATATTGGATATCAGATAGGCAGTATTGGATATTCAGCGAGGGTCCCATTGTACGAGAAATGCGCAAGCTCAATGATGAGGCCAAGCGTGGATATACAAGCTTCTCCAAGCGAATTAAAATTAAGAAACGGCTTCGAGAACTCGAATCGGAGC
>CAZLGF010000033.1:0-2222 GCA_964558955.1 uncultured Coriobacteriaceae bacterium | reverse complement strand
AACACGTGGGAGGCAAAAATGGATAAGGGAGCTTCAGGCCGGCAGTATTGGATATTCAATAGGGGTTCCATTACACAAAAAATACGCAAGCTCAATGATGAGGCCAAGCGTACAAGCTTCTTCAAGCGAATTGAAATTAAGGAGCAAATTCGGAAACTCGAATCGGAGCAATACTTAGATATCAGCGCGGTGACTCTTCAGGGACATGGTCTCGGGTTTTCCGTTCCGAGAGAGATACCCCTGTATTTCTACACGCAGAACGGAGAAGCGTTTGAATTTTTCAGCGGTGTGAAAATCGGACAAGTGAAAGTCGGAGAACACTCCTTTAATTACGACACTCCGTATATTGAAAGTCCGTATGCCTTCAACACTTCGCATATTGAAGGTCCGTATGCTAGGTGTCTGGTTTACCTGCGTTACCACTCTTATTTCGAGGCCGGTACTCCATTGGCAAGGGAATTGGACGCACCGTCCTTTGCCTCAGCGGTAAAGCCTCTCCTTCCGAAAAAGAAGCAGATAGCAGCTATCGTTACCTCGCAGTTTAACAGGATAATTTCTCATAAGAACCAACTTTTGGCTGCAGATAAGGCGAAGCAAGACGCTCTCAATAAGAAAAACCAGGATGCTGAGGATTTCCTTAATAATTATATTGATTAACTAGCCAGAAGGCGCCATTGTACGGGTCGCTCCAAATATGAATTGGAGGAGACGGCAAAGAGCGCGAGAGCTGCACTCAAGACTTCTGCATCAAGGGCCATAGAAGGCTCGATTCTCCAGACCCTAGTGGGCTGGAATTATAGTGGCGTGTTGCTCTACAGCAGGTGACAGGCTGCGGCATCGTTTTCGATGCCCTCATGTGGGGAACCAGTTCATTTTTCTGCTGAGTCAGGCCAGATGGGAAATTGATTCATTCGCCTAGCGCGGGAGTGGCCTGACTCCGCTCCTGGTTCTCCCGTGGCGGAAATATTCATCCGTGAATGAGGCCGGGTTCCGACATATCGGGACCCTTTAGGTAACTAAAAATCTTCCGGTCACAATTAGGCGTGTCCTTGCGCTGTGAGACCGCGGAACGCGACGAGCACAACGTCGAATGCATACAAGATAAGGGATCGAACAGACTCCGCTCCGGGTGGCCTGGCGCGCTTGCAAAAGCCTTGGGAGTCCTTAACAGGTGCCCGGGGAAGGCGTTCCCGACCATGGAAGGGCCCTCCCGGGCCCGTTTGCGTCGAGGGGAATTGGCGAGACCCCGCGTTCGCACTTCACGAGAAGTGAGGGGAGACAAGCGTAGCTCAGACGGGCTGTTGAAAGGAACTTATGGGAAGCGAGAGGAAGACGCTTTGCTTCGAATCCTCGCGCTCCCGTCTCATTTGAGCGGAGTTGCAATGGCTAAAACAGCCGCCGAGAAGACGCGCGTCAAATCGATCAGGTTCGACGAGGGAACCTACCGCTGCGTCAAGGCGTACGTCGCGAGCAGGGGCGCGAGCGACAGCGCCGCGATACGCGAGCGGGTGGCGAAGGGGCTCGCGGCCGACGGCCTCTCCTCCTACAGCACGGAGCTGGAATGCTTCCTGCGCGAGCGAACCCGGCAAGCCGGGTTGCGCAGCCCGCATCTAGCCCCCCTTATCCCTCACCGTCCCTCAGGGACGTGACGCGTCGGATCGACGGTGGCCGGGACCCCTAAGCCCCGAACATCAGCTAGTCCAGATGATGCCCTCCCAGGCCGCGAAGCGCCTCTCGCTCTGGCCTGCGGGCGTGAGGCGGAAGCAGTCGCCGCCCCCCTCTGCCAGGAGCTCGGTCCCGAGGTCGAAGCCGCGGCTTCGCACGTCGCGGAGCGACGCCGAGCCGCCCCCGCCGACGTCGTGGGCGCCGCACAGGGGGCCGCGGGGCGACGCCCCGGACTCGATGGCCTCTAGCAACAGGTAGCCGGCCCGGGGCTCCTGCTCGTCGTCGCCCAGCCCGTAGATCGCGGGACCCGGCCACAGCCAGCCGATCGCCTCCAGGTCGAGGACGAACGGGTGCGCGAGCAGCCAGGCCGCGACGTCCTGCCCGAGGCGGGAGCAGGCGGCGATCCAGGCCGTGTCGTCCCCGTCCGCCGCGTAGAGGGCGTCGCCCAGCCGGCGCGCCGCGTCGCCCCAGGCGGCGCGGTAGCGGTTGAGCGCGGACCCCATGCAGGATAAGGCGCGACTACGCCGCGTCGGGAGGGCGTGCGGCGCAACCCGGCG
>CAZLGF010000032.1:0-12987 GCA_964558955.1 uncultured Coriobacteriaceae bacterium | reverse complement strand
GAACTTCTCAACCGCGCGAATGAGGCCGCTGTTGCCCTCTTGTATGAGATCAAGGAAGAGCATGCCGCGTCCCACGTAGCGCTTGGCGATGGAGACGACGAGGCGCAGGTTCGCGGAGATGAGGGCCTGCTTGGCCTCGAGCCCCACCTGCTCCACGCGCATCAGGCGCCGCTTCTCGACGCGGCTGAGCTCGAGATCGCCGCGCTCGGCGGCCTCGAGGCGCTCCGTGGCATCGAGGCCGGCCTCGATCTTCATGGCAAGATCGACCTCGTCGGCGGCGGTGAGCAGGTCGACCTTGCCGATCTCCTTCAGGTACATGCGCACCGGATCGCCCGTGAGCATGACCGTCGAGGCGTCAGCGCCGCGCATGCGCGCGCGCGAGCGACCGGTGCGCACGCGGGACTTCTTCTTGGGCTTCGCCGATCCCATCTCGGCGGCGGCGTTCTTGGCGACCTTGATGTCATGGTCCTCGAACTCGTCGTCATCGAGATCATGACCGAGAACGTCATCCGCGCCCCCGACGTCCCCGAGGTCCGCGTCGTCGCCATCCGCCTGGGAGACGACGTCGACGCCGTTGTCACGCAGGCTCTGGTAGAGGGACCCCAGTTCATCATCGGTGACGTCGACGTCCTTCAAGGCGATCTGGATCTCGTCCTCGGTCACCGATCCCGTCTTGGAACCCCGCTCGAGAAGCTTCTCGATATAGGAGCCGAGCTCAACTGCCTCATGCGTGTTCTTCTTGGGCACAGAGTCTCCTTCCTTTGCGCATAGGGTATCAACTGTACCACATTGCCTCTATGTCTATACCCACCGAGTCCGACGGTGATGCCGTGCGCATCGCCGTCTGCTGCCGCATTCATCTGCGTGAACGATGGGATCGATCCCTTAGGGCGCCCCATCCGGCCCGGCGAGCGGATCGGCCACGCCCTCGAGCGCGCGCTCGAGTTCCTGCATGCGCGCGGCGCCCTGCGAGGCGTCGATCAGCAGCGTGCGCCGCTCATCCGCATCGAGCGCGCGATCGTGCCTGAGGCGCGCCTGGATGCCCTGGAGCCGACGGCGCACGGTGATGAACTCGAGGGTGTCGAGCAGAAACTTGATCGTGACCTCAGCCGGATGAGCGCTCGTCACGGCGACGCGCCCGGCCGAGACGAGCTCCGCGGCCTCGGGGCAGACGCCGCGGGCCGCGGCCATGACGTCAGCGGGCGACGAGCCCTCGGGCGTGGCGAGCACCGACCACGCGATGGACTCATGGCGCGGATCGACCCAATCGATGCCGACGATGCGCTCCGCGAAGGGGCGGAAATCGTCGGGATAGCTCGTCATCAGCGTGAGAAGCTCGCGCTCGCTCGCCAGCGAGCGCCGCTCGAGCTCGGTGAGGAGCACGGGCGCCGACGCCCGCCCCGCGTCGGCGATCTGCGTGGCGTCTGAGCCCGCAGCTCCCGAAGCGCCGCCGGGCCCCGCTGAGGGCGCGCCGCCGCGAGGGGCGTGGGACTCATCCGCACGGGGCGCCACCCGCCCGCTCCGGTCGGGCCCGCCCGCGCCGGCGTCAAACGCGGCCGGATGCTGCCGCGCGCGATCGCGCGTCTGACGAGCGCGGGCCTCCTCCTCGCGCCGCACCGTCTGGAACACCTGCGGAGCGACGGCGCGAACCGAGGCGACGTCGAGCCCCACGCGGTCGGCGATCTCGAGATAATACCGGTCGATCAGGTAGCTGTCGCGCAACGGGTAGATGAGGCGACACGCGTCCTCGAGCGCCTTCGCGCGCCCGCCCGGCGTGGTGAGGTCGCTTCTCTCGCCGAGCTTGCGGAAGACGAAATCGAGCAGGGGCTCAGCCTCATCGAGAAGCCTTGTGAGCTCCGCCCCGCCATGCTCCGCGATGAACTCCATGGGATCCTCGCCATCGGGCAGCACCACGCAGCGCACGTCGATCGAGCCGCTCTCGATGAACTGGATCGCGCGCTCGGCGGCGCGCTGGCCGGCCGCGTCCCCATCGAAGAGGTAGATGATCTTCTTCGCGAACCGCGTGAGGGTCTTCACGTGCTCCTCAGTGAGGGCGGTGCCGAGCGTCGCCACGACGTGCGCGATGCCCGCCTCGTAGCAGGCGATGGCGTCCGTGTAGCCCTCGACCACGACGGCGGCGTCCTGCGCGATGATCGCGTCCTTTGCCCAGTTGAAGCCATAGAGGTTGCGCTTCTTGTGAAAGACGGGCGTCTCGGCGGTGTTGAGGTACTTCGGCTCCCCCTGCCCCATCACGCGCCCGCCGAAGGCCACGCACCGGCCGCGCTCATCGAAGATGGGAAAGATCACGCGGTCGAAGAAGCGATCCGCGAGCGAGCCGCCCCCACGCCTGAGCGCCACGTTGGCGTCGATCATCTCCTGCGCGGAGAAGCCGAGGCTCGAAAGGTGCGCCACGAGGGCCCCGTGACCCGGCGCGAACCCGAGCTGGTAGCGCCGGCAGACGTCGCCGCCCATGCCGCGCGAGGCGAAGTAGGCCCGCGCCCGGCCGTCCTTGCCGCGCATGAGCATCGTGTGGTAGAAGCGGGCGGTCTCCTCGCACACCTCGATGATCCGGGCGCGCCGCGAGCGCCGGGGGGCGTCGGAGCGGTCATCGGCGATCTCGATGCCGGCACGGTCCGCGAGGTAGCGAATGGAGTCGGGAAACGACAGGTTCTCGCGCTTCATGACATAGGAGAAGCAGTCGCCGCCCTCCCCGCAGCCGAAGCAATGCCAGACCTGGGTCGCCGGGATGATGTGAAAGGAGGGCGTCTTCTCCCCATGGAAGGGGCAGCAGCCCCAGAACTCCCGCCCGCGCGGCTGAAGCTGCACGGTCTCCTGCACGAGCTCCACGAGGTCGGTGGCGGCGCGGACGCGATCCTTGTCCTCATCCGTGATCACGCGAGCACCACCCCGCTGTCACCGAGGGCCGCGCGAATGGCGTCGATGTTGCCCAAGACCGTCGCGATGAGCTCGTCCGTCGAGGCGAAGGTGCGCGAGGGCCGCAGGAACGAGTCGAAGGCGAGCGCGATGGGGCGGCCGTAGAGGTCGCCTGAGAACCCGATGAGGTTCGCCTCGAGCGCCGCGGACCCGGGGAGATCGCGATACGTGGGCGGGAGCCCGACGTTGATGGCCGCCGGCCAGACCGTGCCGTCCACCAGGGCGAGCCCCCCGTAAACGCCCGCGCCGGGCATCTGGCGAGCCGGGTCGACCGCGATGTTGGCGGTGGGGAATCCCATGCCGGTCCCCTCGCCGCGCCCGCCCTCGACATGGCCACGCACCAGGTAGCGCCGACCAAGCTCACGCGTCGTCCCCGCGACGTCGCACGCCGCGAGGCGCGCGCGGATGCGCGTCGCCGAGACGGGAGAGCCGCCATCGAAGACGAGATCATGGCCGTACACGGCAACACCGCGGGCGGCGCACCACTCCTGCATGACGCTCACCGTCGACGCCCCGCGCGCACCGAGGCGAAAGTCGCTGCCCACGTGTATCGCGCGCACATCCAGCACAGCGAAGAGCACCTGCTCGAAGAAGGACGCATGGTCGAGAGCGGCAAGCTCGGGCGTGAACGGAATGACGAGCACGCCGTCGACGCCCGATGCCGCGAGCACGCCGAGCCGATCATCGACGGAGAGCAGGCGCGGCGCGGGCGCGGGCGCGACCACTTCGTCGGGATCGGGGTCGAAGGTGACCGCCCATGCGGCCATCCCCTGCGCGCGCGCGTCAGCGACAGTGCGCTCGATGAGGGCGCGGTGGCCCACGTGGAACCCATCGAAGGCCCCGATCGCCACGACGACGGGCCCGCGGGGAAGGCGGGCCGATGGAGCATTCTCGACGACGGGCTCGCTCCGCGTCACGTAGGGGGCGAGGCGCACCACGGGCGCGGGCGCGTCCACGACGAGAAAGTCACGCGCAAGCTCCGCGCGTTCCGGCATCATGCGCGAACACCTCCGATTCCCTGGGGATACACCTGCTTCATCGCGAGCGCGCCGGCGCGCTCCTCAGCGATGGCGCGCAGCTCACCGCCGATCACGAGCGCGACGCGCTCCCCCGCCGCGAGGGGCGCACCCTGCATCGCGATCGCGCGCGTGCTGATGCGCCGGCCGCACAGGACGTCATCGAGGCGCTCCGGCGCGAGATCGATGCGGCGCAAGCCGAGCGCGCGCACCGGATCGAGCGCGCGCTCAAGGGCACGGGAGGGCGCGATCTCGTCGAGCGCCACGCATGAGCCGATCTCCACGCAGCCGGAAGCGGTGCGCCTGAGTCCCGCCAGATGCGCGGCCGACCCAAGCTCGCGGCCCAGGTCGCGCGCGAGGGCGCGGATGTAGGTGCCCTTGCTCACGGTGAGGGCGACCGTCCAGACGGGCGCCCCTTCGCGCTGCTCGATGCCGAGCAGCTCAGCCTCGAAGACCTCGATGGGGCGCGCGGCGAGCTCGACGGCCTCGCCCGCGCGGGCGCGCCGATACGAGCGCACGCCGTCGACTGAGATGGCGGAATACGCGGGCGGCACCTGCTCCCGCGCCCCCAGCAGCCCCGCGAGGGCCGTGCGGGCGCGGGCGGGGTCGCTGAGCTCACGGGCGGGCGCGACGAGGCGCGTGACCTCCCCCTCGGCGTCATCGGTCGAGGTCTCGGCGCCGAACGCGATCTGGGCCACGTAGCGCTTGGTGTCGAGCGTGAGCATGCCGAGCAGGCGCGTCGCGCAGCCCACGCCCACCACCATGACGCCCGTGGCCAGGGGGTCGAGCGTGCCCGCATGCCCGACGCGGCGCTCGCTGAGCGCGCGCCGGACGCGGGCCACCACGTCATGCGAGGTGCAACCCGCCGGCTTGTCCACGCCTATCAGAAGGTTGAGTTCGCTCGCGCCGCGCTTCACCTTGACACCACCCGTCCCGCTCGCCGCGCATCTGGCATCACCGACCGAATCAGGACGCCGCCTCCGCGGCGTCGCCGTCCACGAGCGACACCAGCATGGGCAGGGCCGCCTCGAGGGCGTCCTCGATGGTCCCCTCGTACGTGAAGCCCGCCGCCGCCGCATGCCCGCCGCCGCCGAACGCCGCCGCGATGCCCGAGACGTCGAGCTCGCCTTTGGAGCGCAGGTTGGCACGCACGCAACCAGCCGTGGTCTCCTTGAGGAAGAGACACACCTCAACCCCGCCAACCGAGCGGACGACGTCGACGAGGCCGTCGCACTCGTCCTGGCTGACCTCGTAGGTCGCGAGATCATCCGAGCAGGCGTAGCTGTATGCGACGCGACCGCCCGCCGCGGTCTTGATGCGCCACATGACAACCGACTCGAGCCGCAGATACGCGAGGCGCTGGCTCTGATAGACCTCGAGCGCGACCCGCGCGGGCTCGGCGCCGCAGGAAACGAGATGCGAGGCGCAGCAGAGGGCGTCCGCGTCGGTGTTTTGGTACTGGAAGCGACCCGTGTCGGTGACGAGCCCGCACAACAGGCACGTCGCGACCGCGCTCGAGGGCTCCATCCCCCAGGCTATGAGGAACTCGTCGATGAGCACGGCCGTCGCGGCGCACTTCACCCGTCTGATGGTGACGTCGGCGAAATCGCAGCAGGCGGGATGATGATCGAAGCACACCACGTGCCCCGCGCGCTCGACGAGGGCCCCCGCGTCGGCGAGACGGCTCGGGACGGGGCTGTCGACCGCGATGAAGAGATCGGGATCGATCTCGTACCGGCAAGCCGGCAAGAGCTCGTCCGCCCCCGCCAGGAAGCGGTAGATCCGCGGAACGGGCGCGTCATCCGCAAGCAGGAACGCGACATCCTTCTCGGGATGGCGGGCGCGAATGCTGAGACCGAGGCCGAGCACGGAGCCCAGGGCGTCGCCATCGGGCGTGGTGTGGCCCGCGATCGCGATCGTCTGGGCCCCCTCGATGAGCTCGGCGATCTGAGCGCACCGCTGCCGCATGCCGTCGCTGTCGCGCGTCAGCTCCCCGCAGCTAGGCATCGATCGCCTCCCGTGCCCCGGCATCCTCGTCCGCCTCGTCAGCAACCGTGACCGGGGCACTCGCGACGGGATAGCCCTCCTCGTCCTTCTCGATCGCGAGCGTCTCGGGGACGTTCTCGAGGGCGCGGGAGATCCGCTCGGCCTCATCGGTCGAGCGGTCGATGCGAAACTCGAGCTCGGGAACCTGACGCCACCCGAGGGCGCGGGCGAGCAGGCTCCGCACGCGTCCCCGGGCCGCGCCGAGCGCCTCCATGACCTCGTCGTAGCGCGCTGCCTCGCAGGAGACGTAGACGCGCGCGAAGGTCCGATCGATCGAGACCTCCACGCCCGTGATCGTCACGAGGTCGAGGCGCGGATCCGCGATCTCGAAGAGCAGGATGCTGCCGAGCTTCTCACGCAGCTGCTGCGCGGCGCGGCGGGAGGCGCCGTTCTGCTTCATCCCTACCCCCTACTCGGTACGGGCGACCTCGATGACCTTGTAGGCCTCGAGGAGATCGCCCACATGGATGTCCTGGAAGCGCTCGATGCCGAGGCCGCACTCGTAGCCGGCCTTGACGCTTCTGACGTCGTCCTTGAAGCGACGCATCGAGCCGAAGGCGCCGTCGAAGACGACCACGCCGTCGCGGACCACGCGCACCCGGTCGTTGCGGTCGATCTCGCCCTCGGTGACCATGCAGCCCGCGACCAGGCCCGCCTTGGGCACGCGGAAGGTCTCGCGGACCTCGGCGACACCGGTCTGGACCTCCTCCTCGGTGGGCTTGAGCATGCCGATGCGCGCGGCGTCGATGTCCTCGATCGCCTTGTAGATGATCGAGTAGGTCTTGATCTGAACGTTCTCGCGCTCCGCGAGGTCGCGAGCCTTCGCCTGCGGGCGCACGCCGAAGCCGACGATGATCGCGTTGGAGGCGGCGGCCAGGATGACGTCGGTCTCGGAGATCGCGCCGACCGCGGAGTGGATGATGTTGATGCGCACCTCGGACTGGTCCATCTTGGCGAGCGCGTCGGCGAGAGCCTCGATGGAGCCCTGGACGTCGGCCTTGACCACAAGGTTGAGCTCCTTGAGCTCGTTCTCGCTCATCTCGGAGAAGAGCGTCTCGAGCGTGACGTGCTTGACCTTGGACTGCTCCTCGATGCGGGCCTTGAGGGCGCGCTGCTCGGCGAGCTGGCGCGCATCGCGCTCATCCTCGAAGACGCGGAACTCGTCGCCGGCGGCCGGCACCGAGCCGAGGCCGAGGATCTCCACGGCGTCCGAGGGACGCGCCTCGCTCACGGCCGCGCCGTGCTGGTCGAGCATCGCGCGGACGCGCCCGTAGCTCATGCCGGCGACGAGGGCGTCGCCGACGCGCAGGGTGCCGCGGTTCACGAGGACCGTCGCGACCGGGCCGCGGCCGCGGTCGAGCTTGGCCTCGAGGATGTAGCCGGACGCGAAGGTGTTGGGATTGGCCTTGAGCTCGAGGACGTCCGCCTGCAACAGGATCGTCTCGAGCAGGTCGTCGATGCCCGTGCGCGTCTTGGCGGACACGTTGACGAACATGTTCTCGCCGCCCCACTCCTCGGGGATGACGCCGTGCTCAACGAGCTCCTGGCGCACGCGGTCGGGGTTGGCGTCCGGCTTGTCGCACTTGTTGACTGCGACGACGATGGGCACGCCCGCGGCCTTGGAGTGGTTGATGGCCTCGATGGTCTGGGGCATGACGCCGTCATCGGCGGCCACGACGAGGACCACGACGTCGGTGACCTTGGCGCCGCGGGCGCGCATGGCGGTGAACGCCTCGTGGCCCGGGGTGTCGACGAAGGTGATCTGACGGCCGTTGATCTCGACCTGGGAGGCGCCGATGTGCTGCGTGATGCCGCCGGCCTCATGCGCGGCGATGCCGGTGTGGCGGATCGCGTCGAGCAAGGACGTCTTGCCGTGGTCGACGTGACCCATGACCGTGACCACGGGCGGACGCGGCTCGAGGTCGGCCGGGTCGTCGTAGAACTGGAAGGAGTTCTCCTCCTCCGCGGTGATGATCTTGATCTGGCGACCGAGATCGTCGGCCACGAGCTCGACGAGGTCGGTCGGCATGGTCTGCGTCATGGTGAGCGGGGTGCCCAGCAAGAAGAGGCGCTTGATGATGTCGTTCGCGGGCACGTCGAGAGCCTCGGCGAGCTCGGCCACGGTCACGCCCTCGGGGACGCGCACGGCGTCGAGCTCCTCGACGGAGATGCCCTGCGCCTTGGCCTCCTCGATGCGCCTCTCCTGCGCGGCGGCCTCGGCCTCGCGCTGGCGCTTCTCCTTGCGCTTCTTGCGGCGACCCGTCGACTCGCGCGATGCCTCCTCGACGGCGGCGCGGGCCTCCATGAGCACCTTCTCGCGGCTGTACTCCTCAGCCTCGCGCGCCATGCGGCTGTAGCGATCCTCCTCGACGTGCTGCTGGCCCTTGCGACCCTTGCGACCCTTGCCGGCCGCCTTGCCGGGCGCGGGGAGGTCGACACCCGCGGGCACCGCGGGAACCGATGCGCTTGAGCGACGGCCGCCGCGCGTGGGCGCGGGGGCGGCGCTGCCGGCGCGGGAGCGACGATCCTGCTTGTTGCGCGCGCGCTCCTGCGCGGCCTCGGCCTTCTTGGCCGCCTCGGCCTCCTTCTTCTCCTTGAGAACCACTTCCTGCTGCGCGATCTGGTCGAGAAGCGAGCGGAAGCGCGAGCCCGAGTCGCTCGCGGGAACGGCGCGGCGCTTGGCCTCGAGCTCGGCCTCATGCGCCTCCCGCTCGGCGCGGGCGCGGGCCTCCTGCTCGGCGGCGGCAGCGGCCGCGCGAGCGGTCTCCTCGGCGACGAGGGCCTCGAGCGACAGGCGCCGCTCCTCCTCGCGCCGGGCCTCGGCGGCGAGGCGAGCGCGCTCCTCCTCAGCCGCGCGCGCGGCCTCCTCAGCCGCGCGGGCCTCCTCCTCGGCGCGGCGTGCCGCCTCGATCTCGGCCGCGCGGGCCTCGAGCATGGGGGCGAGCTTCTTGCGCACCATCGCGACGTAGACGTCCTCGAGCGCCGACGACGGGGTCTTCGCGGGGATCTTCATCTCCTCGAGGTGAGCGAGCAGCTCCTTCGAGGTCATACCGAACTCCTTGGCAAGGCTGGAAACGCGGGTCTTTGCCATGTGCCAAATCACCTGCCTCTCGGGCGACGAGCGCCCAGAACAACGGAATCGTGCGGCGCGATCGGGGCTCAACGCGCCCGCGGGGTCGCCAATCCCGTCGGGCAGCGGGCCCTAGCCCCTAGATGAGGTCCTCCGCCGCATCGATGGCGTCCTGCTCGTGAACGCCGCAGAAGCGCGAGCCGGGGCGCGCCTGGTTGCGGCAGCGCACGCCGCTCTCGCCCACGTACTCGCAGCGGCCGGGCTCCCCGTCGTCGAGGAGGTCGTCCACGGGGGCGGGGGCGGGCACCGGAATGTTCTTCAGGATGTCGGCCGCGAGCGACTCGCTCTTGATGTCGATGTGCCAACCGGTGAGGCGGGCGGCGAGACGGGCGTTCTGCCCCTCCTTGCCGATGGCAAGCGAGAGCTGGTCGTCGGGGACGATGACGCCGGCGTAGTTCTTCTCCTCGTCGATGAGGACGCGCGTGACCTTGGCCGGCGAGAGGGCGTTGCCGACGTAGGCGGCCGGGTCGTCATCCCACAGGATCACGTCGACGCGCTCGCCGCGCAGCTCGGACACGACGGTGCGCACGCGGCTGCCCTTGGGGCCGACGCAGGCGCCCACGGGATCGAGGCGGTCATCGAGCGAGCGGACGGCGACCTTGGAGCGCTGGCCGGCCTCGCGGGCGACCGACATGATCTCGACCGTGCCCTCGTAGACCTCGGGCACCTCGAGTTCGAAGAGACGCTTGATGAGGGCCGGATGGGTGCGCGAGATCACGATGGGCGGGCGCGTGTGCTCGCCGCGGACGGGCGGGAGGGTCGAGTTGGGGTCGCGCACATCGATGATGACGGCCTTGAGGCGCTGATTGTGCATGTAGCGCTCGCCGACCGGGCGCTCGTTGCGCTCGGTGGGGTTGCCCTCCTCATCGGTGTAGCGACGCTGGTCGAAGTGCGGCAGCTCCGCCTCGACGCCCTCGCGGATCTTGACGATCGTGAAGTCAGGGGTCGACTGGAGCAC
Source organism: uncultured Coriobacteriaceae bacterium (assembly GCA_964558955.1). Taxonomy (GTDB): domain Bacteria; phylum Actinomycetota; class Coriobacteriia; order Coriobacteriales; family Coriobacteriaceae; genus Coprousia. Next base: position 2,903 of record CAZLGF010000032.1, on the reverse strand, counting down.
GGTGCCGGTGATGATGTCGCCGATGCGATCGGAGAACTCCTCGAAGATCTGCTGGCGCGCGGAGTTGCGCACGATCGCGTTGATCTCGTCCTTGGCGTGCTTCGCCGCGATGCGTGAGGTGTCCTTCGGGGTGACGTCGCGCTTGGAGAACTCGGTGTACTCGCCGATCTCCTCGTCATAGGACTCCTCGAGCGGCACGAGCTCGTAGACGTAGACCTTGCCGGTGGCGCGGTCGATCGTCACCTCGGCGCCGTAATCGAGGTGCAGAATGTCCGCGTAGCTCTTCGCGAGCGACTGCTCAAGCCGATCAAGCAGGTAAAGCTGGTCGATGTGCTTCTCCTGGCAGAGCTCCATGAGCGCTTCCATCATCTGGGATGCCATTTACCTCTTCCCTTCCTTCGAGCCCTTGAAATCATAGACCGGGTTCAAAACGCACTTCTTCACCTCAGCATAGGGGATGGTGAGCGTGTCGTCGCCCTCGAGAGCGAGGGTCACGCCCTCCTCGTCAGCCGCCTCGATGCGACCCTGGAAGGAGCGGCGCCCCTCGGTCGCGGTGGTGGTGAGCTTGACCTCCTCGCCCACGAAGCGCGCGAAGTCGCGCGGGCGGCGAAGCGGGCGCGCCATGCCAGGGCTCGAGACCTCGAGCGTGTAGGAACCGGAAATCGGGTCGAGCGCCTCGACGACCTCGCTGACCCAGGCCGTGTGGGCCGTGATGTCATCGAGCGAGAGCGCCTCGCCCTGCGCCCCCTCCAGGCGCACGCGGACGCAGGGGGCCTTCGTGGCGCCCGTGAGCTCGACATCGACGATGTCGACGCCGTGCCCGGGAGCGACCTCCTCAAGCGCGTCGATGATGCGCTGCTCCTGCGCGGTCTTGAGCATGCGACGCCTCCTCATACAAGAAAGGAAGCGGGGCGGCAACGCCCCACTCCCTCTCGAAACTGCTCCATGTACCAGGTAGAAAGGGTACCATAAGTGCGCTACCCGGTGACGTCCATCATGTCTCCACAACTCGCACACGATCTCTGCACGTCTCGCGGGCGAGGGGCCAACCGGGTGCGGGCGCTACTTCACCACCAGGTTGACGAGACGACCGGGCACAGAGATGGCCTTCACCACCGTCTTCCCCGCGATCCACCGCGCCGCCGCCTCCTCAGCGGCCGCGCGGAGCTCCTCCTCGGTGGCCGTGGTGGACACGACGATGCGGCAGCGCATCTTACCGAGGACCTGGACGGCGATCTCGACCGTGTCGGTCGCCGCCTCAGCGAGATCGAACGAGGGCCAGGGCGCCCGATAGACGCTCTCCGTGTGACCGAGCGCCTCATGCCAGAGCTCGTCAGCCCAGAAGGGGCAGATCGGGGCGAGCGCCTCGACGAGATCGGTCGCGACGAGCCAGCTGAGCGCCGCGTCGCGCCGCGCGGGGTCGTCCTCCGTGGCGTTGAGATAGGCGCTCGCGGCGTTGGCGAGCTCCATGATGGCCGAGATGGCGGTGTTGAACTGCTGGCGGTCGAAATCCTCGGTGCACTTGGCGAGCGTGCGGTGCCGCTCGCGATACAGCTCAAGCGCCGTCTCATCAAGGGCGCTGCGGTCGAGGGCGGCGTCGGGCGAGCCCGCGCGCGCGAGCAGCCAGACGAGGCGCCAGGCGCGCCTGAGAAAGCGGTTCGCGCCCTCGACGGCGTTGACGTCCCAGTCGAAGTCCTTCTCGGGCGGCGCGATGAACAGGATCGCGAGGCGCATGGTGTCGGCACCGTAGGGCTCGATTACGCTCGACGGCGGCACCACGTTGCCCTTGCTCTTGGACATGACGTCGCCGTGCTCGTCTTTCACCATGCCCTGGCACAGCAGGTTCGTGAAGGGCTCGTCGACGTCGAGAAGCCCCAGGTCGCGCAGGGCCTTGGTGAAGAAGCGCGAGTAGAGCAGGTGGAGGATCGCGTGCTCGACGCCGCGGATGTAGTTGTCGACGGGCATCCAACGCGCGGCGGCCTCGCGCGCGAAGGGGAGCTCATCGTTATGCGGGTCGCAGTAGCGCAGGTAATACCAGCTCGAGCACGTGAAGGTGTCCATGGTGTCGGTCTCGCGACGCGCGGGGCGGCCGCAGACCGGGCAGGTGGTCTCGTAGAACGAGGCGCACTCCGCGAGCGTCTCGCCCGCGCCGAGATCGAGGTTGTCGGGCAGCAGAACCGGCAGCTCGTCCTCGGGCACCGGCACGATGCCGCAGTGCTCGCAGTGCACGACGGGGATGGGGTTGCCCCAGTAGCGCTGGCGGGAGATGAGCCAGTCGCGCAGGCGGAACTGAACCGAGCGGCGACCCGTGCCGGCAGCCTCGAGATCGGCCACGATGGCGGCCTCGGCCTCGGAGTGCTTGCCGCCGCGCATCCCCGTGTAGGGGCCCGACTGCACGAGCGTGCCCTCGGCAACGTGCGCCTCGTCCCAGTCGACCGAGTCGGCCCGATAGGTCGCGACGGAACAGCCGGCCTCCTCGAGGGCGGTGCGCTCGTCGTCCATCAGAATGATGGGGACGATGGGCAGGTCGTAGGCGCGCGCGAACTCGAAGTCACGCTGGTCCCCGCAGGGGACGGCCATCACGGCGCCGGTGCCGTAGTCGGAGATGATGTAGTCGGCCACCCACACGGGCACCTTCCCCCCGGTGATGGGGTTCACCACGTAGCGGCCGGTGAAGGCGCCGTGCTTCTCGAGGTTGCCCTGCGCGCGCTCGACGGCCGAGACCTTCTCGGCGCCCGCGACCACGGCGCGCACGCCCTCCTCGTACGGCGTGCCCGCGACGAGGTCCATGAGGCCCTCGTACTCGGGCGCGAGCAAAAAGAAGGTGCAGCCGAACAGCGTGTCCGCGCGCGTGGTGAAGACGGTGATGACGCCCTCGTCGCCGGGAATGGGCTCGCCCGCCT
>CAZLGF010000031.1:9352-13461 GCA_964558955.1 uncultured Coriobacteriaceae bacterium | reverse complement strand
CTCGATGTTGGTAAGCTTGGTGACGCCGTCGACCAGCTCGGCGACCGTGTCGCCGAAGATGCCGCGGACGTCGGCGAGCGAGACCTCGGTGTCCTCGACCGTGTCGTGGAGCAGAGCCGCGCAGATCACGTCGCTATCCATCTTGAGCTCGGCAAGGATGATGGCCACTTCGACGGGGTGGTTGATGTAGAGCTCACCCGAGCGGCGCTTCTGATTGGCGTGCTTCTCGGCCGCGAAGCAGTAGGCGTGCTCCACGAGGGCGCGGTCGTCGTCGCCCATGTACTTGCGGCAGAGCGCGAAGAGGCGATCGTAGTTGTCGGCACAGATCTCGGGCGGGAGCTCGTCGGCGCGCGTGTAGTGCACCATCTGAGAGAAGGGCTGGAGCGACGCGTCATGCGCCGCGCGCGTTGCAGCATCCATGACGGGCCTCCTACCTGTCTGCGCCGGTGACCTCCGGCGTGATGGGACGCGTTATGCGAGCAAGCATATCATGAGCGGGTGCGTCAAGCGCCCAGTTCCTGAACGCCGCGAACGCCGCGCGGGCGCGCAATCCCTCGAGGTAGAGGATCGAGCCGGTCAAGGCCATGTGACCGGGACGATCGGTCATCTCGATGCGGCGGGAGGCGTCGTGCCCCGTAACACGCGCGAAACCCAGCTCCTCGAAGATGCGGATGCCGCTTGCGACGGCGCGCTCGTCGACGGGCTCGCGCGCGTCGATCGCGAGGCACATCTGGGCGATGTCGACGTCGGTCGCCGTGAAGCTCTCCTCGCCCGTCTTGCCGCGGTGGGAGCGCCACATGGTCTGGAGCGCCCGGTAGAGGACCACGAGCCCGCTGCGCTCGGGCGCGGCCGCCTCGAGCAGGCGCTCGTTGATGCGGGCGTCGCGCGCCGAGTACATGAGGTGGATGAGGGCGGGCGCGCCGTCGCGGCCGGCCCGGCCGCTCATCTGGTTGAACTCCGTGGCCGAGAACGGCATGTGGTAGAGGACCACATGGCGGATGTCGGGGAGGTTCACGCCCTCGCCAAAAGCGGACGTGGAGACGATGCAGGTGAGCTCGCCGGCGCGAAAGGCCTCCTCGACCCGCGCGCGGGCGTCGCGCGCGAGCCCGCCATGGTAGAACGCGACGGCGCCCGCGAGCTCGGGCACGCGCTTGCGGAGCATCCGCGCGAGGGCGACCGACTGATCGCGCGAGTTGACGTAAATGACGCACTTCTCCCCCGTCGCGACGACTGAGACGAGGCGGTTCTCGCGGCTCGCGAGGTTGCGATCGTCCTCGACGTCGAGGTTCGGGCGGGCGGCATCGTCCACGACGACGCGCAGCGGGCCGAGGACGTGATCGATCTCGGCGGCCGTGGAGGCGTCGGCCGTTGCCGTGGCAGCCAGGACGACGGGGTTGCCGAGAGCCGAGAGGACAGCCGGGAGATCGAGGTAGGCGGCCCGGTCGCCGCCCTTGGCGCCCGCGATGTGGTGTGCCTCATCGACCGCGACGAAGCCCACGTGCCCCGCGCGCGCGAAGCGGTCAGCGTGGATCGTCAGGAACTCGGGCGTGGTGAGCACGACGTCGACGGCGCCTGTGGCGAGACGCGCGAACACCTGGTCGCGCGCGGCGGCGGGCGTCTCGCCCGTGAGCACCCCGACGCGCAGCCCGAGCGGCGCCAGGCACGTGGCGAGATGGAAGGCTTGATCGGCGATGAGGGCGCGGAGCGGATAGACGAAGATGCTCGCGCGACCCGCGCCGATGGCCTCTCGAGCCGCATGGACCTGGAAGATGAGGGACTTGCCGCGACCGGTGCCCATGATGGCGAGCGCGCTCGTGCCCGCGGCGAGCGCGTCGAGCGCCTCGAGCTGAGCCGGATGTGGGGAGGCGTCGCCGATGAGGGCGCCGATGATCGCGTCGGTGAGCTCGGCCGGGGCAAGCGCGGCGAGGCGGGCGCGGCGATCGGTGGCGGGTGCGGGCGCGGCGGGCTGCCCCTCTGACGCATCCATCCCATCAGCCGCATCGCCCGTCGGCGCGAGCGAGCGCTCGAGGGCCGTCACGTGGTCCGTCGGGGGCACGGGGCCGTCGTCGCCGCAGTGGCAGAGGATGTCCTTGACCATGAGCTTGGGCTTGACGCGGCCCTGCCAGTGCTCGGCCACGGCCTCGAACACGAGGTCCACCACGCTGTTGCAAGCGCAGAGCTCGTCGACGTGGGCGGCGCGGAACATGATCGCCGGGACGCTCGCCACGCCATCGGTCGCCGTGAAGCGGATGTGGTCGCCGGTCTTGCCCACGCACGCGCGGTCGGCCATGGTGACGCCCGTCGCCGCGAGCAGGGGCACCCGGTTGCCTTGCCCGAATGGCTCCAGCAGCGAGATCTGCTCGATCGCATCGATCGTGAGCTCGCCGAGCGAGACCTCGGCCGCCACCTCGCCCACGTCCTCGAAGGCCGTCTCCGGAAGCTCTGAGAGCACCGCGTCAAGCCGCCGGCGAAGCTCGTCGAGCTTGTCGGCCGCAAGGGTGACGCCCACCGCGCCTGCATGCCCGCCGAAGCGTATGAAGAGGTCTGAGCAGCGCTCGACCGCGTCGAACAGGTTGACCGAGCCCACCGAGCGCCCCGACCCGCGCGCGACGCCGTCCTCGATCGAGAAGAGGAGCGTCGGCACGTGGTAGCGGTTGACGATGCGGCTCGCCACGATGCCCTTCACGCCCTCGTGCCAGCCCTCGCCGCCCACGACGATGACGCGCCCGCCCGCATAGGTCTGCTCCACCAGCGCGAGCGCCTCCTCGGTGAGCGCGGCCTCGATCTCGCGGCGCTCGCGGTTGATCTCCTCGAGCTGGGAGGCGAGCCGGCCCGCCTCGATGGGGTCGCGCGCGAGCAGCAAATCAAGCGCGAGCGCGGGGTCGGCCATACGACCGGCAGCGTTGAGACGGGGGATGAGCGAGAACGAGAGCGCGTCGGCCGTGATGGTGGCAAGGTCCGTGCGGCTCATGGCGGCGAGCGCGATGAGGCCGGGGCGCGCGGTGGCCCGCATCTGAGCGATGCCCTCGCTCACGAGCGCGCGATTCTCGGGCGTGAGCGGCATCATGTCCGAGACCGTCCCGAGGGCGGCCACCTCGATCAGCGACCGCCAGAGATCGGGCGCGCCGCGGCGCTCGCCGAGAACCTGCACGAGCTTCAAGGCGACGCCCGCACCGGCGAGGTCGTGGGAGGGGCCGGCCGCCTCGAGCTTGGGGTCGGTGATGGGAATCCCCTCGGGCACGGCGTCCGCGGGCTCGTGATGGTCGGTCACCACGAGGTCGATGCCGCGCTCGTGGAGATATGCGACCTCGGCGCGAGCGGCGATGCCGTTGTCGACCGTGATGACGAGGCGGGGCGCGCAGCAGGCGATCACGCGGTCGAGCGCCGCCTCGGACAGGCCGTACCCCTCGTCGAAACGATGTGGGATGAAGGGGTGCACCGTGCCCCCGAGGGCGCGCAGCGCCTCGGTGAGCAGGCAGGTCGACGTGATGCCGTCGACGTCGAAGTCGCCGAAGACCGCGATGGTCTCGCCGCGGTCGAGCGCCTCCTCGACGCGGTCGGCCACCGAGGCCATGCCGGGGATGATGAGCGGATCCGCCCAGTCGCGCTCGAGCGACGGGGTGAGGAAGAGCCGACCCTGCTCGGGCGTGTCGATGCCGCGCGCGACCATGATGCGCGCCACGAGCAGCGGCACGTCGAGCGCGCGGGCGAGCTCGGCCGCGCGGGCGGGATCCTGCGGGGCGACGGCCCAGCGATGGCTGGTCTTAAGCGAGGCCACGAACACCCACCTCCCCCTGCAAGGCGGGATGCGGAGCGGGGCGCGATGCGCGGCCGCGCGGGGTCATCGCCAGCGGCTTGCCCGCCCGTCCCCACGGCGTGGGGTGTGCTGCGGGGAGGAATACGACGAGAGGGGCGCGGCGGCCGGGAGTGCGGCCCCGCGCGGGTGGTCTGCGCGCCATGGGAAACGTCCTTTAAGGAAACGGCCCGCTGCGGCGGGCCGCGCTCTGTTTAACGCCTCCATTATACGCGCCGCGCGGACGCGCGCGTGTTACGAGTCCGCGTCGGCTGCGGATGCGGCGCAGGCGGCAGGAGCGGCGGTGGCGGGCGCG
>CAZLGF010000031.1:0-9252 GCA_964558955.1 uncultured Coriobacteriaceae bacterium | reverse complement strand
GCGGCGGTGGCGGGCGCGTGCACCCAGCACTGCTCGGGGCCCACGCGCACGAGGCCGAGCTTCGTCTGAAGCGCCTTCGATGCGGTGTTGGTCGGCACCACGTGGCAGTAGGGCGTGCGCCCCGCCGCCATGAAGCGACGCATCTGCACGGTCTCGAGCACCTGCGCATAGCCGCGGCGGCGCGCCTCGGGAAACACCTCGAGGATGCCCATCGACGCTTCGTCGTGCTCGCCGATGAAGCCGACGAGCTCCCCCGCCCCGTCGAAGCCGCCGATGATCCAGCCGTGCTCGAGATGGTCGAGGATGTCCGCGCGCGACAGCATCGTGTAGCGCCCCGCCACCGCGTCGAGATCGGCGGGGCCGAGTGCGCGGAGCGTGAGGTCGGTTGTGGGAAGCGCCGGCGGCTCGGCGCCGCGGTAGATCCAGAACTCGTAGTGGTTGGGCTCGCTGCCGGGCGCGATCAGGGGCGCGTAGCGCACATCGCTGACGAAGACGACGGCATCGGGGACGATGGCCGCGCGGATCGCCCGCGCGCCCTCTTCCGAGAAGGGGGCCGCGTAGTAGCACCCAGCCGCCTCGCATCGGGTGAGCACGCCGAGCTCGGGGTCGAGGAAGCGCACCTGCGTGCGGCCGAGCATGAGCGGCTCGATCACGCAGCGGAAGTAATCGGGCTCGGGCATCGCCTCGAGCGCCGCGATGGCCTGCTCGGTGGATGAGGCGCCGGTAAGGTCGAGGTATCCGACCATCTCGTCGCGCGTCTCACCCAACCGTGGCACCTGAACACCTCGTTCGAGGTGGTGAAACACGATGCCGAGCTTCTCCTGCACGCGCAGCGACGGGGCGTTTCCCACATAGAAGGCGCACCATATGCGCCGCGCGCCGAGCGTTTCGCGCGCATGGACGATGAGGGCGCGCGCCGCCTCAGGGATGTAGCCACGACCCCAGTGGGAGCGACCGCACCAAAAGCCGAGCTCATATTCGCCCGCGGTCGTCGCCCACGTGCTCGCGCCAGGCCCGGTGAGGCCGATGCAGCCCACGATACCAGCCGCCGTCCCGTCGGAGGCGCGAAGGCAGATGGCGTAGCTTTCGGGTCCGCTCAGCACGGTATCGATGATGGAGCGCGACTCCTCGACGGACGCATGGGGGCGCCAACCCGCACGAGGCCCCACCTCGGGATCGCGTGCCAGCGCATAGAGCGCCGGCGCGTCAGACGCGCGCCATGGCCGAAGGACCAGACGTTCCGTTATCAGCTCCACGTCGTCTCCTCTCGTAATGATGTACATTGTCGATGGTCTATCGTACTCGCACACGTTCGACGCGGGGGATCGCGGGATGAACACAGTCATCTCCCTTCTACTCACGGTGGTTAACTGGTCGCTGCACGATCGAGACGTGCGCGCCGCCGCGCTCGCGATGCTCGCGATGGTGAACGACCCGGCGTCCCTCACGGCCAAGAACATCGCGCACCGCGCGGGAGTCTCGCAGCGCGTCGTCAGCAAGCTGTGCGCGAGCCTCGGATTCCGCAACCTGGCGGCACTCAAGGCGCGCCTCGTCAGAACGCAAGCCATCCGGCGCAAGCAGCTTGAGACGCACATCGCGAAGACCGATCCGCGCCTGCTCGAGCGCTCCATCGCCCGATACGCCCCCGACACGTTCGACAGCGCGCGCTTTCACCGCGAGGTCGAGCATCTCAACGCTCTCATTCACCACGCGCCGCGCGTCATCGTCATCGGAGCCGTCTTTCCCCAGGCCCTCCTCATGCACTACGAAGAGGACATGATCATGATGGGGAAGCTCATCTACTCGATGCCGGTCGCGCACCACCTGACCGTTCCCGATGAGGTGGGCCCCGACGACCTGCTCCTCTTCGTCTCTCTGACGGGAAGGCTGTTTTCCTACTACCCCGACGTGCTGCATGACGCGCTTGGCACGCGCCAGCCCCTCGCGATCGTGGGTCGCGCACCCGACGCGGCGGCTCCCCTCGTAATTCCCTGCCTGACCGTCCCCTCCCATGAGGATGACGAGGCGATGAACGCGGTGCTGCTCGAGATGATGCGGTATCTGAAATACGCCTACTACCTGACGTATGAGACGGGGTGATCGCGCGTGTCCGTGTACGACCACCTAAGGACTCTTCATGAGTCAAGCCGGTATCGGTCCGTCAGCTTCCAGCTGAGCGAGTGGATGCTGCTTCATTTTCATGCTCTGGACGGCTTGTCGCTCACCGAGATCGCCCGGAGCTGCTTCGTCTCAAAAGGCACCGTGTCAAAGTTCATCGCCCAGCTCACGCAGCAGGGAACGTTCGAGGCCTTTCGAGGCGCCGTCGAGTTCGAGCGGCACGAGCTGCTCGGTCGGCAACGCGCCCTGTCCGCGTACGCCCGGCAGCACGCGGAGCACCCGCTTCCCGCGCGCGCCCACGCCGCCGCAGCGGGCATCGCCCGCGCGATGCGCGCTGCCGACCGGGTGCTGATCGTCACGCCGCGCAACCTGGGGCACATCGTTGACCCCCTCGTCGCCCTGCTGCTCGGCATGGGCGTCAGGGCTCGCATCGTGCACGAGTTCTTCCGGAGGGACGTTGTGCGGGCAACCCGGGATCTTGCCGCCCATGACCTGCTCATCTTCGTGCCGGGCCACGCCTCCACCTACGAATGGACGCTCAGGATCACCTCCGAGTTCGATGTCACCGACGTGATCGCGTCAACGCGGGCCGAGACGTACCTCATCGGGACGAGCCATGGGCCTGTGGAGACCGCGCGCACGATTGACCTGCATGACTTTCGCGACGACGAGGAGGACGCGCTCGACGGCCTGCTTCGCTTCGTCTGCCTGACGTACGCCATCCTTGAGGCGCCATCGGCGGCGATGCGGCACCCGTCGTTTCCAAACGGGAAACGACTATCATGCTTTGATTTCATGCGCGTTGCTACACTGTAAACAACGTGCTAACACCTCTCAAGGTGAGGATACGTGGCCACATTTCCAAGCATGACTTTGCGGGGTGGACCTGATCCACCCTGGGACATCATTGCAACGGAAAGGATGGCGCTCCATGTCAACGATGAATCGTCTCGTCTCCCGTCGCGATATGTTTGCCGCATGCGGCACGATCGGCGCGGTCGGGGGCGTAGCCGCCGTACTCGCAGGCTGCACCTCAACATCTGATCAGACCACCTCAGGAAGCGCGACGGACGACGCGTCGTCTCAGACCTCGGCGAACACGCTCGTGTTCCAGCAGGACCAGGCGATCGTTCAGATAGACGCCGGGTCCTTGAGGGGCTATATCGACAACGACGTCTACACCTTCAAGGGCATCCCCTACGCAACCGCGGGGCGCTTCGAGGAGCCGACGTCGCCCGACGCCTGGGACGGCATCCGCGATGTTCAGATCTACGGCGACATGTGCCCGCAGACCGAGATGACCGGCGGGGCGTCCGAGGCGCTGAACCCGCATCTGTTCTGGCCGCAGGCATCGGACGAGACGGCGATCCAGACGCTCAACATCTGGACCACGCAGCTCGACACGTCAGCCAAGATGCCCGTCATGTTCTGGATTCACGGAGGCGGCTTCTCCACGGGCGCGTCGACCGAGCAGATCGCGTATGACGGCCGCAACATGGCCGATCTCGGCGAGGTCGTCGTCGTGAGCATCAACCATCGCCTCAACTGCCTGGGCTACCTCGACCTCTCCTCGTATGGCGACGAGTTCGCCCATTCGGGCAACCTCGGCCAGATGGATATCGTCGCCGCGCTCGAATGGGTCCAGACCAACATCGAGCAGTTCGGCGGCGACCCGGACAACGTCACCGTGTTCGGCCAGTCGGGCGGCGGGCGCAAGATCCTGAACCTCATGGGCACGCCGAGCGCGTCGGGCCTGTTCCACAAAGCGATCTGCGAGAGCTGCGGACAGCAGAGCATCCCGCAGGAAACCGCGCAGCGCATCGGGCAGCGCACGGTCGAGAAGCTCGGCCTCTCCGCGAGCACCATCGATGAGATCAAGACCGTCGCGTATGAGGAGCTCCTCGAGGCGGGCACCGCCGCCTTGACGGAGATCGGCGAGGAGGATGGCGCGAGCTATGCCTGGTCACCGGTCGTTGATGGGGACTTCATGCCGGTCGACATCTGGCTCGATGACAACCTGGGCGACACCGCGCAGGACATCCCGCTCATCATCGGCTCCGTGTTCGCCGAGACCACGACCAATGCGTTCACCTATGTCACGGGCGCGTACGTCGATAAGAACGCGCTGAGCGACGATGAGGTGGACGAGCTGCTCGAGGGGCGCTTCGGTGACGAGGCGGACGCGGTCGCCGAGGCGTTCACCGAGGCCTATCCCGGGAAGTCACGGGTCGACGCGGCCTACGTCGACCTCACGAACTACCGGGGCATCGTGCTCGACGTCGCCGACGCGCGCGCGGCGCAGGGCGCCCCGACGTACAACTACGTGTTCGCGCTCGAGTACCCGACCATGGGCGGATGGCTGCCGTGGCACTGCTCCGAGCTCCCGCTCGTGTTCCACAACCTGGACACGGTGAGGCTGCCGTTTGGCGGGCCGAACGAGGCCACGCTGAGGGTTCAGGAGGAGATCTTCGGCGCATGGATGGCATTCGCGAAGACCGGGGATCCCAACCACGACGACCTGGTCGAATGGCCGCAGTACAACGAGGACGGCGCCGCGATGATCTTTGAGGAGGAGTCGTTCATCGGGTACCACCACGACCAGGAGTTCCGCGAGCTCGCGCTCGCCGCGACGCAGTAGGCACAGGCGAGGCGCTGACGAGGCGCCCCAAAGGGTGACCGCAACCCCTGAAAAAGGCCCCCTGGCATCGCTGGGATGCCAGGGGGCCTCGCATACGCAGGCGTGCGAGCGCTATCCGCCGAGGTAGGCCTTGCGCACGTCGTCGTTGTGCAGGAGCTCGTCGCCCGTGCCGGAGAGCGTGACGCGACCGGTCTCGAGCACGTAGGCGCGCGTCGCCACCGAGAGCGCCATCTGCGCGTTCTGCTCGACGAGCAGAATCGTCGTGCCCGCCGCGTGCAGGTTCTCGATGATCTCGAAGATCTGCTCGACCAAGATGGGCGCGAGGCCCATCGAGGGCTCGTCGAGCATGAGGAGCTTGGGGTCGGTCATGAGGCCGCGCCCCATCGCGAGCATCTGCTGCTCGCCGCCCGACAGGGTGCCCGCCACCTGGCGCCGGCGCTCCTTGAGGCGTGGGAACTGCTCGTACACGCGCTCGAGGTTCGCGGCCACGCGGTCCTTGGGCTGGGTGTAGGCGCCCATGTCGAGGTTCTCCTCGACCGTCATGTGCTGGAAGATGCGCCGGCCCTCGGGCACGTGCACGAGCCCGCGCTCCACGATCCGCTCGGCGGGCATGCGCATGATGTCCTCACCCATGAACGTGATCGAGCCGGAGCGCGAGCGCAAGAGCCCTGAGAGGGTCTTGAGCGTCGTGGACTTGCCGGCGCCGTTCGCGCCGATGAGGGCCACGACCTCGCCATCGTTGACCTCGAAGGAGATGTTCTTGATGGCATGGATGGCGCCGTACCAGACGTTGATGTTGTAGACGCTCAGCATTTAGGCCCCGACCTCCTTCTGCGAACCCAGGTACGCCTCGATGACGGCGTCGTTGCGCTGGATCTCCTCAGGCGTGCCCTTGGCGATGATCTTGCCGAAGTTGAGCACGCAGATCCCCTCGCAGATGTTCATGACGAGGCTCATGTCGTGCTCGATGAGCATGATCGCGATACCGAACATGTCGCGGATCTTGACGATGTTCTCCATGAGCTCAGCCGTCTCGGAGGGGTTCATGCCCGCCGCGGGCTCATCGAGGAGCAGCAGCTTCGGCGCGGTCGCGAGCGCGCGCACGATCTCAAGGCGGCGCTGAGCGCCGTAGGGCAGCGACCCGGCCTGGTGATCGGCGAGGCCCGTCATGTCGAAGATGTCGAGCAGCTCCATCGCGCGCTCGTGGAACGCGCGCTCGGCCTTCCAGTAGCGCGGCATGCGCAGGATCCCGGGCACCATGCCGCAGCGCACCTGGTTGTGCAGGCCGATCGCGACGTTCTCCTCAACCGTGAGGGTGTGGAAGAGGCGGATGTTCTGGAAGGTGCGCGCCACGCCCAGCTGGCTGATCTTGGCCGGGTTCATGCCGGCCGTGTCGTGCCCGTCGACCATGATGGTGCCGCGCGTGGGGTTGTACACCTTGGTGAGCAGGTTGAACACCGTGGTCTTGCCGGCGCCGTTGGGGCCGATGAGGCCGCAGATCTCGGTCTTGCCGACGGTGATGTTGAAATCGTCCACGGCCTTGAGACCGCCGAACTCGATACCCAGGTGCAGGCACTCGAGCGCAGGGGACGATCCCAGATCGCGCTCAGGCATGATGGAATGGCTCGGCACGGGCACCATCTTGGTGGTTTCGCGGCGGCGCTTGCCGATGTCGGTGAGCCTACTCATCGGCCTCACTCCCCTCCGGAGCCGTCGCGGGCACGATGCGACGCGCCCGCCTGCGAACGGCGTCGACCAGGCGCTGGTACACCTTGAGGTGCGGAACGACCATCACGAGGATGAGCACCACGGCGTAGATGAGCATGCGGTACTGGTTGATGGGACGCAGGATCTCGGGCAAGAGCGTCAGGAACACCGCGGAGATCACGGAGCCCGAGATGTTGCCCATGCCGCCGAGGACCACGTACACGAGGATCAGGATCGAGGTGTTGAAGTCGAACTGCGACGGCGTGATGGAGCTGTAGTTCATGGCGTAGAGCACGCCCGCGGCGCCCGCGAGCGCCGAGGCCACCGTGAAGGCCATGAGGCGGTACTTGGTGACGTTGATGCCCACGCTCTCGGCCGCGATGCGGTTGTCGCGCACGGCCATGATGGCGCGGCCGCTGCGGCTGCGCATGAGGTTGAGCACCACGGCGACGGTGATGAGCACGAGGATCACGCCGCCCACGAAGCTCGAGATCTTGCTGATGCCCACGGCGCCGCGCGGGCCGTTGATGATCACCATGCCCGACACCATGCCGAGCGAGCTCGAGTCGGTCATGGACACATGCAGGCCCGACCCGTCGACGCCGACGTAGAAGTTGTTGAGCAGGTTCTTGATGATCTCGCCGAACGCGAGCGTCACGATGGCGAGGTAGTCGCCGCGCAGGCGCATGACGGGAATGCCGACCAGAAAGCCGATGATGCCCGCCGCGATCGCGCCGGCGACGGCTGACGCCGCGAAGAGCAGCGGCTCAGACTCGACACCGAAGTACGAAAGGCTCGTGCAGGCGACGACGCCGGTGAAGGCGCCCACGCTCATGAAGCCCGCGTGCCCGAGCGACAGCTCGCCCGAGACGCCCACGACGAGGTTGAGCGAGACCGCGAGGCACACGTAGGCGCAGATGGGCACGAGCTGGCCCTTGAGGGAGTTGGTAACGAGACCCGCCGCGGAGAGCACCTGCACGAAGAGGAAGGCGACCAGCACGATCGCATAGGTGCCGACGGCCGAGCGCGTCCGCGAGGAGCGCAGCTTCTTGATGAGATTCATGCCGATCACCTACACCTTCTCGCGCACGGTCTTGCCGAGCAGACCGGACGGCTTGATGAGCAGCATCACGATGAGGACCGCGAAGACGACCGCGTCGGCAAGCTCCGTGCCGACGTAGGCGCGCGCGAAGATCTCGATGACGCCGAGGAGCACGCCGCCCAGCGCCGCGCCAGGGATGGACCCGATGCCGCCGAGGACCGCGGCGGTGAAGGCCTTGATGCCCGGCATGGAGCCCGTGGTGGGCATCAGCGTGGGGTAGGCCGAGCACATGAGCACGCCCGCGATGGCCGCGAGGCCCGAGCCGATCGCGAAGACCATGGCGATGGTGGAGTTCACGTTGATGCCCATGAGCTGAGCCGCGTCACGGTCCTCCGAGCACGCGCGCATGGCCTTGCCCAGCTTGGTCTTGCCCGTGAAGAGCGTGAGGGCGACCATGATGATCACGCAGGTGCAGATGGTGAAGACCGCGGTCGAGCTCACGGTGAGCCGCCCGTCGAACAGATGAAGCGCCGGCAGCCCCACGACCGAGGTGAACGACTTGGGGTTGGAGCCCATGATGAGCAGCGCCGCGTTCTGCAAAAAGTAGCTGACGCCGATGGCGGTGATGAGGACGTTGAGCGACGGGGCGTTGCGCAGCGGCTTGTACGCCAAGCGCTCGACCACCACGCCGAGAACGGTGCAGCCGGCAATGGACAGGAGCACGGCCACGATGGCGGGCAGGCCCAGGTAGCTCATCGCGCAGAAGCAGATGTAGGCGCCGACCATGATCACGTCGCCGTGCGCGAAGTTGAGCATCTTGGCGATGCCGTACACCATGGTGTAGCCGAGCGCGATGATGGCGTACACGCTGCCCAGGCTCATCCCGTTGATGAGGTTGGTGAGAAACTCCATGTCCCCTCCTTTCACGGGGAGAGCGGAGGCCGACCCGGAAGGGCGACCTCCGCTCTCGGTCGATCGTGCGATACGGGCAAGCCCTAGTCGTCGAGCGGCATGTACTCGCCGTTCTCGATGACCATGCCCATGGGCGACTTGGAGACCTCGCCGGTGTCGGACCAGGTGGCGGCGTCGCCACCGGTGGTCAGGCCGGTGAAGGAGAAGTCATCGGAGGTGAAGACCTCGACGAGGGCGTCGCAGATGTCGGACAGGTCCATGTCGGGCGTGCAGCCCGCGACCTCGAGCGCGTCGCGGATCGCGTAGACGCAGTCGTAGGCGTCGGCGGCGAACTGATTCGGGGTCTCGCCGTACTCCTCCTCGTACTTGGTCACGAACGAGACGGTCGCCTCGTCATCAGAGGTGGCGACGAACGGGGTGAGCAGCATCGCGCCCTCGGCGAGCGAGGTGTCGAAGCCCTCGACGGTCAGCAGGCCGTCCATGCCGTCCACGCCGAACCACTTGGGCGCGTAGTCGATGTCGTTGGCCTGGGTGAGGATGAGCGAGATGGGCGTGTAGTAGATCGGCAGGAAGACGAGGTCGGCCTCGTTGGAGCGCGCGTCATTCAGCTGCACCGAGAAGTCGGACTGAGAGTCATCGGTGAAGGTGGTGACGGACACGATCTCGAGCCCCAGGCTGTCGGCCTCGGACACGAAGCTCTCGTAGATGCCCGTGGAGTAGGAGTCCGAGTTGTTGTAGATGATGGCGATCTTGGAGCCGAGCCCCTGCTCGGAGATGTAATGCGCGGACGCCATGCCCTGGTTGGGGTCGGTGAAGCACATCTGGAAGACGTTCT
>CAZLGF010000030.1:0-13792 GCA_964558955.1 uncultured Coriobacteriaceae bacterium | reverse complement strand
CTGGGCGCCGATGACGCCGTCAATCTTCTTGATCTGCTTGGCGTCGGGGATGCCGGCGTCCTTGAGGGTGAAGCGCAGACGCGTCATGCAGTGCGTCACGCTCGTCACGTTGTCTGCGCCGCCGACGGCTTCGAGCACGTCGGCTGCAATCCGCTTGTTATCGGGCATGTCGTCCTCTCAATCGTGATGCGCAGCGTCCGCTGCGCGTGGTCGATGCCCGTCGCCCGGCTGCTTGCCGCCTGGCCGCAGCCTCAGGCCGGTGCGCGGTGAGCGCCGCCGCAGGGCGGACGCCTCGCGCGGCTTCCGTCAGCTCCGTCGATGCGCGACGCGGCTCACGTGCAAGATGATGTAGAGCTTCTCGTTATCCGAGATCGTGCAGGAGAAGCGCTCTTGCAGCAGCTCGCAGATCTCGTCGACGCAGGCCGCAGCCTGCTGGTCGCGCAAGCGCGCGCTCTCATAGAGCGCGGCGTCGCCGGCGAGGGGCTCCTCGTGGGCGTGGATGCGGTCGAGCAGGTAGTGCATGTGCGTCGCGAAGCGCGCGAACTCGAATCCGTCACGGTCGACGGTCGTTTCGTACCTCCTCTCGATGATCTGGGTGATGGTGTTGATGACGGTATCGTCTTCGGAGCGAGGGCGGGTAGCACCCGTTGCCTCTGCTGCCGGAGCGAACGCGGCGTTGACCAGGCACAGCGCGATGCCGGTGACCTCATCGCGCGGAAGGGCGACATGGAGGTCACGCTCGATGGCGTCGAGCGCGTGCTGGCCGATCTGGTATTCGACGGGATGCATGTGGGCGACGTCGTAGGAGAGGGGCATGCGCACGACGATGCCCTGGTGGTGGCGCTGGAGTGCGAAGGAGATGTGGTCGGCGAGAGCGAGCGTCGCATTGGGGCTGAGCTCGTACGGAAGGCTTGAGGCGGCGGTTTCGACGATGTCGGCCGCCAGCGCGAGGACCTCGGGCTTCAGCTCCTCGAGCAGAGCGACGTAGTGCTCGTCAACGTTGTAGAAGGTGCGTTCGATCGCCGCGAGGGGCAGCTCGTTCGATCCCTTGGCGACGGCGAACGCGATGCCCTTGCCAAACGCCACGACCTCGCGGTTGCGCGAGTCGCGGCACAGCACGGTGTTGTTGTTGATGCGCTTGATGACCTTCACGTGCGACCTTCCCGCAGACAGCGTTCCTCGTACAGAAGATCTGTCGAAAGAACGAAGGTATCTGCCCGATCATGCCTCGCAAGGAGTCGCACTCGAACTAACGCTTACGCTAGCATGCCCGCACAGCGCGTGCAAGGTGGATTTCGGCGAGGTGCCGAGGCCGGTTGCCGCGTCCCGCGCGCCGCTGCGCCCCGTGCGTCGCCATCTCATACGGCCCGCTCCCCGCATGTTCTTTGCGTGCAGGGCTTTGCCAGGCTCGTATACTACATGCGGCGAACCTGCTCCCGCGCGCCCGTCTGAGACGGCTCCGCGCGCATCGCCGCTCTCATCACCTATATCCGCCGGCAACCGCCCCTGTGGCGCGCGGCGCTGTCTTGAAGAGGAAACGACGAACATGCCCACAACTGAACAACCCGCCCTGGGCTTCGAGGACCTGGGGCTTTCCGACGCGGTCATGAAGGCCGTGCGCGATCTGCGCTATCACGAGCCCACTCCGGTCCAGGCCCAGGCGATCCCGGCCGTCCTCGCGGGGCGCGACGTGCTCGCCGCCGCGCAGACCGGTACGGGCAAGACGGCAGCCTTCCTGCTGCCGACGCTCAGCACCCTCGGCCACGTGGTCCGTCGCGGGCGCGATCGCAAGCTCGCCCGCGGACGCGGCCCGCGCATGCTCATCGTCACGCCCACGCGTGAGCTTGCCCAGCAGATCGACGAGGTCTGCACCAAGATCGCGGCGCGCACCAAGCACATCGCCGTGACCGTGGTGGGCGGCCTGTCCTACAATCCGCAGCGCAGCGCCCTCGCGCGCGGCTGTGACGTGCTCGTGGCCACGCCCGGGCGCCTCGTCGATCTCATCAACCAGGGCGCCTGCAACCTCTCCGAGGTCGAGGTGCTCGTGCTCGACGAGGCCGACCGCATGCTCGACATGGGCTTCCTGCCCGACGTCCGCGCGATCGTGTCTAAGACCCCCGAGGAGCGCCAGACGCTCCTGTTCTCCGCCACGCTCGACGAGAAGGCCGTTGGCGGCATCACCGACCTCGTGCGCGATCCGGTGCGCGTGGAGATCGCGCCCGCCACGGCGACCGCCGACACGGTGGCGCAGTTCGTGCTCCCGGTTTCGCTCGAGGCTAAAAATGCGCTCCTTGCCGAGGTGCTCAAGCAGGAGGGTCCTGAGCGCGTCATCGTCTTCACCCGCACGAAGCATCGCGCCGACGCCTGCTGCCGCCGCCTCGCGCGGGCGGGCATCAAGGCGCAGCCCATCCATGGCAACCGCACCCAGTCCCAGCGCGAGCACGCCCTCGAGGCGTTCCGGCGCGGTCAGTGCGACGTGCTCGTGGCGACCGACGTGCTCTCGCGCGGCATCGACATCACCGACGTCCGCTACGTGGTCAACTTCGACGTGCCCGAGGAGCCGACCGACTACATCCACCGCATCGGCCGCACGGGCCGCGCGGGCGAGGTGGGCTGGGCGCTCACCTTCGTGACCGAGCAGGATATCGACGAGTTCTTCGACATCGAGGCCCTCATGGGCAAGACCGCCGACCTCTTCGCGACGGGGTCGCTGCCGGTGGGCGAGCGGCCGCCCGCGATCGATCCCGACCGCGTTCCCGCGGCGCGCTCGGGGAAGCGCAAGAAGAAGCGGCGCGGCGGGTCGTCCTCGCGGAAGCGCCCGGCTCAGGCGACGCCCGCCGCGAGCCGTCGCGCGGACGAGCGCCGCTCCGCCGCATCTGCGCCTGCGCACGACGCGCAGCCGGCGCCCGCGGACGCTCCCGCCGCACGCGACGCGAAGCGCAACCGCCGCGCGAGTGACGCGCGCCCCCGCGACGCGAAGCGCGATGCCTCAGGGAAGGGCGCCTCGGAGCGCGACGCGACGAAGCAGGGCTCCTCGCGCGCCGCACGGAGCGCCCGGGCGCGCGGTGGCCAGCGGCGCGATGCCTCTGCCGAACCCGCGCCGGCGCGCGATTGGCGCAACGCCGACTACGAGGACAACCGGCGCTCCCGTCGCACGCGCGGCAACCGCTCAGACGGTCGCGACCGCCGTGCGGGCCGCTCGGGCGCGAACGGTCGCGCGGACAACGCCGCCGCGCGCACCGGCTCGTCGCGCCGACCCGGCGATCGGGGCGGGCGCACGTCGCGCTAAGCGGGCGCGCTTGACGAGCGCGCCTAGTTCGCGACCCGGCCGATGAAGGCGCTGGTGCGCTCGGAGCGCGGGTTGTCGAAGATCTGCTCGGGCGCGCCCTCTTCCACGACGACCCCGCCCTCCATGAAGACCACGCGGTCGGCCACGTCGCGGGCGAAGCCCATCTCGTGCGTGACGACCACCATGGTCATGCCGCCCTGGGCGAGCTCGCGCATGACGTCGAGCACGCCGCGCACGAGCTCCGGGTCGAGCGCGCTCGTGGCCTCATCGAAGAGCATGACGTGCGGGTCCATCGAGAGCGCGCGGGCGATGGCCACGCGCTGCTGCTGCCCGCCCGAGAGCTCGCTGGGGAAGTAGTCCGCGCGGTCGGCGAGCCCTACGCGGGCGAGCTGATCGCGCGCGATCCGCTCGGCCTCCTGCTTGGAGCGCTTGAGCACCTTCTCCTGCGCGAGCATCACGTTGTGCACGGCGTCGAGGTGCGGGAACAGGTTGAACTGCTGAAAGACCATGCCCATGCGCTTGCGGATGTCGTTCACGTCGGCGCGCGGCGCGCAGATGTCCTCGCCCTCGAACAGGATCTGCCCGGCGGTGGGCTCCTCGAGGCGGTTCAGGCAGCGGAGCATCGTCGACTTGCCCGAGCCCGACGGGCCGAGCACCACGACCACCTCGCCGCGACGGATGTCGAGCGAGATGCCCTTCAAGACGTCCGTGTCGCCGAAGCTCTTGTGCAGGTCGCGGATCGAGAGGATCACGTCGCCCGCCGGGGCGGGCCCAGATGCGTGCGCGGCCATGCTAGGCCTCCTTCTGCGGTTGGGGCGCGGTGCGCCGGCGCGTGCGGTGGCCGCGCAGGCGGTCTTCCAGGTGGCGGGTGACCTTGGAGAGCGGCAAGGTGATGACCAGATAGAACACGGCCGCCACGATGTAGGGGGTGATCGAGCCGGTCGAGGCCACGATCGTGCGCGCGTACATGACGAGCTCCATGACGCCCACCGCGGCGAGCAGCGACGAGTCCTTGTACAGCGTGATGAACTCGTTGGTGAGGTTGGGGATCACGTTGCGGAACATCTGCGGGATGATGACGTAGAGCATCGTCTGGAAGCCGTTCATGCCGAGCGAGCGCGCCGCCTCGGTCTGGCCCGTGCTGATGGCGAGGATGCCCGCGCGGAAGATCTCACACAGGTACGCGCCCGAGTTGAGCGTGAGCACGACGACGCCGAGCGGGAAGCTCGGGATCGAGATGCCCGCGAGCGGCAGGCCGAAGAACGCCACGTAGATCTGGAGGAAGAGCGGGGTGCCGCGCATGAGGTTCACGTAGGTGGTCGCGATGCCGCGCCACACGATGAATTTCGACAGGCGCATGATGGCGAGCAGGAGCGCGAACGGGATGGCGAGCGGGAACGACAGCGCCACGACCGCCACCGACATGAAGAAGCCCTTCAAGACCACGGGGAAGCTCGTCACGAGCACGGTCGGGTCGAAGAAGAGGTGGAGGAAGCGGTTGCTGTTCCACGCCTGGACCCAGTCCTGCTCCTCGAGCCACTGCGAGAGCTCCTCGGTCAGGGAGATGCTCTGGACGGTGATGACGGGGATGTCCGCGATCTCATGCGTCGTGCCGTCGGCGAGCTCATAGCTGGCCTCGACCTGCATCTCGCCGCCCGCGCGGGGGAAGTAGACGCCGTACACGATGATGTTGAGATCGCCCGCCGTGGTGATGGGCTCGGCGAACGTGAGCGTGATGTCCTGCCCGTCGACGGTGAGCTCGTAGTCGAGGTCGTTGCGCGTCATGAGGTCGTCGCCGGTGAGGAGGGTCACGGCGAGCTTCTCGGTCGAGAAGGTGGTGTCCTCGGGGATGGTGAGCGTGAAGGCGGCGACCCCCTCATCCTCCTCGATGCTCGCCTCGAAGGTGATGCGCGACTGCGTGGCGCCCTGGATGACGGTGGGGTCATCCTCTGAGTTGGGGCGTCCGGTGCAGCGCACGGCCTCCATCGCGCCGGCGTCGGTGGGAAGCGCGAGCATGCCGAAGACGGGCGCGCAGCAGGCGAGGATGATGAGCGCGAGCCGTGCGAGGCGGGCGCCCAGCGCTCGCGCGGCGGGCAGCTCGCGCGGGTGGGCGGGTGATGTGGAATGCGCTGGTCTCACGGCTACCTCGATTCCATAGGAGCGCGGCCCCTCCCCAGGGGCGAGGAGGGGCCGCAGCAGATCGTGCGAGCGCGGACGCTACTCGCTCTCGGTCATGTGGGTCGCGATGATCTCATCGAGCGTGCCGTCCTCCTGAAGCGCGGCGATGGCCTCGTTGATGGCGGCGAGCAGCTCGGGGTTGTCCTTCGAGACGGCGATGGCGTACTCCTCGCCCGTCGCGGAGGTGAGGATCACGTGCTGGTCGCTGTAGGCGCCCGAGAGCATCTGGTTCACGACGGCGCTGTTGCCGCAGACGGCGTCGGCCTGGCCGGCGGCGACGGCCGCGAAGGCGTCCGTGAAGTTCGCGTAGCTGACGATGTTCGCGTTGGGGAAGTTCTCCGCCGCGAAGTCGGCGCCGGTCGAGCCGCTCTGGACGGCGATGGTCACGTCCGCGGAGTTGAGGGCCTCGGCGGCGTTGTCCTCGGTGAGCTCGGTGTTGGTGCTCAGCGTGGCGACGGCCTGGTTATCGATGTAGTACGGGTCGGAGAAGTCGACCTCCTCCTCGCGCTCCGGGGTGATGGAGATGCCCGAGAGCCCGGCGTCAGCCTGGCCGCCGGCGACGATGGCGGGGATGATGCCGTCGAAGTCGATGTTGACGTACTCGCACTCAAGGTCGAGGTACTCGGCGATGGCGCGGCCCAGGTCCATGTCGAGGCCGACGTACTCGCCGTCCTCGAGGTTCTCGAACGGCGGGTAGTCGGGCGAGGTCGCGAACGTGATGGTGCCCGTGGTCAGGGTCAGGCTCTCGGTGGTCGCGCTGTCGGAGGCGGAGCCGGTGTCGGTGCTGCCGCTGTCGGTGGTGCTGCTGCAGGCGGCGAGACCGAGCACGGCGGCGAGCGCCAGGCCGGTGACGCCGACGATCGCGGTGCGCCCGAGCTTCTTCAAAGACGTCATAATCCCTCCCTTGGTAGGTGGTGCGCGGGCGGTCGTGCAGGGTGTCCGCGCGCCAGGATGCAACAGGATGCGTACAGTATGGCATAGTTGCAATATCGTGCAGGGCAGATGCTCATGTATGCAACATAGGGCGGTATGATGCGCGCCGTGGGCGGTCGGGCCCGGCGCACCGGCCTCGCGTGGGGACTGCCACCCTGCTCGGAGTGGATGCGCTACGATGGGTTGGTAGGCGCCCGGCGCGCTCCGGGCGAGGCGATCCGCTCGGGAGGGCCCGTGTCCGCTCAGTCCCCGTCCCATCAGCCCGGCTCATCCGCCGTCGATCAGCGCGGCGCAGGTGGCTTTCACGCCGCGCTCGACCGCATGCGTCCGCACCGCGCGCGCCATACGCGGGCCTCGCCCCGCAACCACATGCCGGTTCCCTGGCACGAGGTGCTCGACGAGGCGGAGATGCGCGCGACCGACGCCGGCATCGCCGACAAGTCGTCCATCGTCTGCCGCATGGGGCTGTTGCTCCTCGCGGGCGGCGCGAGCACCTGGCGGGTCCGCGACGCCATGAACGCCACGGCCGCCGTGCTGGGCGTGACCTGCTCGACCGACGTGAGCCTCACCTCAATCGACTGCACCTGCTTCGATGAGACGGGTTCCTTCTCCGAGGTCGCGTCCCTGCCGAGCACGGGCGTGAACACCGAGCGCATCTGGGACATGGAGCGCCTCGTGGAGCGCGTGCGCACCGAGGGCTCGACGCTCAGCGTGGCCGCCTTCCACGATCTCATGGACGAGGTCGAGCGCAAGCCCGGTAACTACGCCCCCTGGCAGGTGGCGCTCGCGGCGGCCACCGCCTGCGCGGCGTTCGTCTTCTTGCTCGGCGGCGGCCCGGTTGAGATGGGCTGCGCTTTCGCCGGCGCGGGGCTCGGGTGCCTCGTGCGTCGCCTCATGCTCGACCGGCACCTCACGCACCTCGTCTGCACGGGCGTGGGCGTGGCGGTGGCCTGTTTGGCCTACGTGGCCTGCTCGCATGTCGTGGCGCTCGTCCAGCCCGGCCTGGTCGAGCACAACGCCGGCTACATCGGCGCCATGCTCTTCGTCGTCCCCGGGTTTCCGCTCATCACGAGCGGGCTCGACATCGCCAAGATGGACCTGCGCGCGGGCATCGAGCGCGCGGTGTACGCGCTCTCCATCATCGTGGTGGCGACGCTCGTGGCCTGGCTCATCTCATCGGTGGCGAGCCTCACGCCCGATGACTTCGACGCGCTCGGCCTCGGCCCCGTCCCGCTCATGATCCTGCGCCTCCTCATGAGCTTCATCGGGGTCTTCGGGTTCTCGATGCTCTTCAACTCGCCCTATCCCATGGCCGCGACCGCCGGAGCTGTGGGGGCGGTCACCAACGCGCTTCGCCTCACCGCCGTCGACGCGGGCGTCCTCACGCCCGAGGCCGCCGCGTTCGCCGCGTCGTTCGCGGCGGGGCTCCTCGCCGCGGCGGCCGCGCGCGCCACGGGCTATCCGCGCATCTCCATCACGGTGCCCTCCATCGTCATCATGGTGCCGGGGCTCTATCTCTACCGGGCCGTCTACTTCATGGGCGCGCTCGAGACCCTCTCGGCGCTCGACTGGGGGTTCCGCGCGATGCTGATCATCCTCTTTTTGCCCATGGGGCTCGCGGCGGCGCGCTTCATCACCGACCCCGCGTGGCGCCACTGCACGTGAGCTCGGCGCCAGCCGACGGGCGCTGAGCCTGCGGGTCCCGCGCCGCGGGTGCTCCGGTGCGCGGCTAGAGTGCGGGGGTCTCCGCGCGAAGGACCGTCCCGCCGCCGAGGACGACGTCCCCTGCGTAGAGCACGACCGCCTGGCCGGGGGCGATGGCGCGCTGCGGGCGGTCGAAGTCGAGGCGGAGCGTCCCCGCGTCGAGGCGCCGGACGCGCGCGGCCTGATCGGGCTGGTGGTAGCGGATCTGCGCCGCCACCGGTAGCCCTGCGGGCCCCGCGGCGGCGAGCTTTCGCTCCATGGCGTCCGCGGGCGCCGACCAGATCCAGTCCGTCGCGATGAGGGATGAGGCGAGGAGGTCGGCCTCGTCGCCGAGGGTCACCGTGTTGGCGCCCGCGTCGATCGCGGTCACGTAGCGCGGCTGGCCCGCGGCGACGCCGATGCCCTTGCGCTGGCCGATCGTGTAGCGGATGGCCCCCTGATGCTGCCCGATGACCGCACCCGCGCGATCGATGACGGGGCCCGGCTCGAGTGGGCGCCCCCGGCGCGCCTCGATGAAGGAGGCGACGTCGTTGCGCGGCACGAAGCAGATGCCCTGGCTCTCGCGCTTGCGGGCGGTGGGCAGGCCGAGCTCGGCGGCGATGCGCCGCACGTCGCCCTCCTTGGTGAGGTCGCCCAGGGGGAAGCGCACATGCGCGAGGACCTCCTGGGTGAGGCTGTAGAGGAAGTAGCTCTGATCCTTCGCGGGGTCCGCGGCCTTCGCGAGCTCATAGACCGTGCCTCCGCCCGCGCCTGCGCGCGTGCGGAGGCGGGCGTAGTGACCCGTCGCGATGAGGTCGCAGCCCAGCGCGCGGGCGTGATCGAGCAGGAGGCCGAACTTGATCCGCCGGTTGCAGATGACGCAGGGGTTGGGCGTGACGCCGCGCTCGTAGGCGCGGACGAACTCCTCCACGATCTCGGCGTCGAAGGCGTCGCGGCAGTCGAGGACGTGCAGGGGGATGCCCAGGCGCGCGGCCACGGCGCGGGCGTCCTCGACGTCGGCATCGGGGGCGTCGCCACCCGCGTCTCCGGTGCCGCTCAGGCGCATGATCGCTCCGACGCACGCAAACCCCTGCTGGATGAGCAGGTGGGCGGCCACGCTCGAGTCGACGCCGCCGCTCAGGGCGACGAGCACGCGTGGGCGATCAGGCACGAGGGCTCCTTTCGGACGAGATGGGCCGGGCGGTCGGGCGCTACGCGAAGAGCTCGGTCGAGAGGTAGCGCTCGCCCGTGTCCACGAGGAAGGTCACGATGGTCGCGCCGGCGTTCTCCGGCCGGCGGGCGAGCTCGAGCGCGGCCCAGAGCGCCGCTCCCGAGGAGATGCCCGCGAGCACGCCCTCGTCGGCGCAGAGGCGGCGCGCGCAGGCGAAGGCGTCGTCCGCCTCGACGGTCATGACCTCGTCGTAGACGCTCGTGTCGAGCGCGCGGGGCACGAAGCCCGCGCCGATGCCCTGGATCGCGTGCGCGCCCGCTCGCCCGGCGGAGAGGACGGGGGAGTCGGCCGGCTCGACGGCCACCACGCGCACGCCCGGCTTGCGCTCCTTGAGGTAGCGGCCCACGCCCGTGACGGCGCCGCCCGTGCCCACGCCCGCGACGAAGATGTCGACCGCGCCCGCGGTGTCCTCCCAGATCTCCGGGCCGGTGGTCGCGTAATGGGCGGCCGGGTTCGCGGGGTTCTCGAACTGACCGGCGATGATGCTGTTCGGCGTTGCGCGCTGGAGCTCCTCGGCCCGCTCGATCGCGCCCGCCATGCCCTGGGCGCCGGGGGTGAGGACGAGCTCGGCGCCGTAGGCGCGCATGAGGCGGCGGCGCTCGGCGCTCATGGTCTCGGGCATGGTGATGATCACGCGGTAGCCGCGGAGCGCCCCCACGAGCGCGAGGCCGACGCCGGTGTTGCCCGAGGTGGGCTCGATGATGGTGTAGCCGGCGTGCGGCTTGATGGTGCCCGCGGCCTCCGCGGCGTCGATCATGGAGCGCGCGGCGCGGTCCTTGGCGGAGCCGCCCGGGTTGAAGGACTCGAGCTTGGCGAGGACGCGGGCCCCGAGGCCGTCCGCCTGCTCGATGCGGGTGAGCTCGAGCAGGGGCGTGTGGCCGATGAGCTGCTCGATGGAGGTGTAGACGCGCGATGCCATGGCGCTTCCTTTCGGTGTGGGTTGCGGCGCGGACTCAGGGCGCTATTTGATCACGAGCCCGGTGATCGATCCGACGATGCTCACGATGATGGCGCCGGCGAAGGCCGACCAGAAGCCGGCGATCACGATGCCCGCGCCGAAGATGGTCACCGAGAGCCAGCCGGCGAGCACGAGCATGAAGCTGTTCACCACCAGCTGGAAGACGCCGAGCGTGAGGATCGTGGCGGGGAGCGAGACGATGGTGATGATGGGCTTGACGAGCGCGTTCACGAAGCCGAGGAAGAGGCCCGTGAAGATGAAGGCGAGCCAGGGGTCGACCGGGCCGAAGGCCGTGATGCCCGGGACGATGGCCGCGGCGACGGCGACGGCGATGGCTGAGCAGAGCCAGTTCAGGATGAATCTCATGAGTGGTCCTCTCGGTTCCGCGGGGCGGGTGCGCTACGATGATGCCCCGCGGGGGCGGTGCCCTGGCGGGAGCGAATGTGCTCGGTTATATCCTATCGCGCGATCGAGGAGCTCGGATGCGGCGATGTGCACGATAAGCGCGTATACCCCTGCGGGCGCCCCGGCATGCGACCCGGGCGCGGCGCCTGGCCCCGCGGCATCGCTGCCTCGGGAGCGCCTGCGCTTCGAGGCCGGCGCGCGCGTGGCGGAGCTCCCCATCTTCAACACCGACGTCACGCTGAGCGCCTATCCGCGCGACGGCGAGGACGCGCGCGATCCCGCGGTCGTGGCTGCCCTCGACGCGGCGCTCGCGGCAGCGGCGGACCGGTGCCGCTTCTTCGAGCTGACGCTCTCGCGCACGCGGGCGGACTCCGACATCGCGCGAGCGCACGCCGCCTCTCCCGCGCCGGTCGCGGTGGCGCCCGAGACGGCCGAGCTCGTGCGCCTCGCGCTCGCCTACGGCGCGCTCAGCGAGGGCTGCTTCGACGTGACCATGGGAACGGTGACGTCGCTCTGGGACTTCCATGCCGGGCGGGTGCCGGAGCCGCGCGCCCTCTCCCAGGCGCTCGCGCACGTGGGGGCCGCGCGCGTCGTGGTGGGGGAGGCTCCGCGCGCGGCGCTGCCGCAGGAGGCCTTCGTGCGCCCACGGGTCGCCGCCGCGGGCGATGACGCGCCTGCGCCCGCGACCGTGCCGACGCTCGCCATCACCGACCCGGCGACCATCCTCGACCTCGGCGGCATCGCCAAGGGCTACATCGCCGACGACCTCGCGCGCGTCATGGAGGCGCACGGCGTCGAGCGCTTCGTGCTCGACCTCGGCGGCAACGTGCTCGTGCGCGGCGGCCGCCCCGCCGACGCCCAGGCGCGCCCCCCGGTCAGCGCGGGCGCGCCCTGGCGCATCGGCATCGTCAACCCCTTCGACCCGGCGCACCACCGCGCGATCGTCTCGATCGCGTCGGGCTCTGTGGTCACGAGCGGGATCCATGAGCGGAGCTTCACCCGCGACGGCGTCCGCTACCATCACATCCTCGATCCGGCGACCGGCATGCCCGCGCGCTCGGACGTGGTGAGCGCGACCATCGTGGCCGACCGCTCGATCGATTGCGATGGCTGGTCCACGACGGCGCTCATGCTCGGCGCCGACCGCGCCCTCGAGCGGATCGAGGCGCTCCCGGGCGTCGAGGCCGTGCTCGTCACCGCGCGTGACGAGGTGCGCTGGACGAGCGGCCTCGCCGACGCGCTCGCGCTCATCCCGACCTTGCCGCGCCTCGGATAGGGGAGGGCGGCGCTGGGAGGGGCGCTCCCGTCCCGCGATGCTCGGCGCCGTGGCGACGCGGCGTCTCCCAGGTGGATCAGGCCCCCGGGGCCTCGGCGCTTTAGTGCGGTGGTGTGCTACACTGCACGTGGCCCGTGCGGCCCTGGTGGCCCCTGCGCCCTCGGGCCCGTCGCGGCATGCGGCGCTGAAGGCAGTCCGTTCGAGGATGTGGCGGTGGTCATGCATATCGACGCGTTGTTCGAGCGATCGGATGTCCAGCAGCTCGTGCGGGCGCTGCTGCTGCTCGACGGCGAGGAGGACGTCCGCGCGTTCCTCGCCGACCTCTGCACCCCGCGTGAGGTGTGCGAGCTCGCGCAGCGGCTCCAGGTGGCGCGCTACCTCGATGAGGGCGCGCCCTACGTCGAGGTCCAGGCGCGCACGGGCGCGTCGTCGACCACGGTGAGCCGCGTGTCGAAGGCCCTGAACGGTTCGCATGGCGGGTACCGGAGCATGCTCGTGAAGCTCACGTAGAGCGTGCGCGGCCCCGCGTGGTGAGGAGGCGCGTATGGAGGAGCTTCGGTTCGAGCGGGTCGCGTGCGACGCTGACGTCGAGCGGCTGGCCGAGCTCGCGCACGAGATCTGGTTCGAGTACTGGCCGGCAATCATCGGCCCCGATCAGACCGCCTACATGGTCGAGCAGTTCCAGACGGTCGCCGCGATCCGTCGCGACATGGCCGATCACGCCTACGAGTACTGGATCGTCACCGCGCCGGACGGCCGCGCGGTGGGCTATACCGGCGGGCATGATGAGCCCGAGACGGGGCGCTACTTCATCTCCAAGATCTACCTGCGCGCGTGCGAGCGCGGCAAGCACTTCGCGAGCGCGATCATCCGCTGGTACGAGGAGCTCTGCCGTGAGCGTGGCCTCGGCGCGATGTACCTGACGGTGAACAAGGAGAACGTGCTCGGCATTCGCGCCTACGAGGGCAACGGCTTCGCGACGATCGACGCCGTCCAGGCCGACATCGGCGCGGGATTCATCATGGACGACTACATCATGGAGAAGCGCATCGAGGGATGAGCGCGGCCGCCGTCGCGCCCGGGTGCGCGGCGCGGTCGTATCGCACGCCGATTCGTGCGGAGCGAGGCGGCGGGTCCCGGCAGCGAGGAGGGTCTATGGCGGTGAGCGTCTACCGCGCTGACGTGGCGGTGGCGATGAGCGAGCCCGAGCGCGCGCTGGTCGAGCGCCTGCTGCGCACGCAGGGGCGCGTGACGCTGCTCGTGCCGGGCTTCGGCATGCGCGACGCCTGCCGGCGCGACCTGGCGCGCGCGGACGTCCCCGTGGTCGTCAACGTGACGACGCCCAAGGCGTGGGTCGCGGAGCTGTGGGAGCTGTGGGGCGACGGCCGGCGCATCGTGTCCACCGCGCAGCGACGCCTCATCATGGCGCAGCTCGTGAGCGCGGGCGCCGACGACGCGCGCGGCGCGCTTGCGGCCACGCCGGGAACGATCGAGATGCTCGAGCGCGCGGCCCGCCGGTACCTGCCGTTCTGGTGCGCGGCGGACGACGCGGCCCGTTCCCACCTCTCGCGGGCCGAGGGCGAGCTCGTCGCGCTGCTCGATCGCTATGCCGCGCGCCTCCAAGACGCTGGTCTTATCGAGACCTCCGAGGCGGCGGCGCTGCTCTCCCGCGACGCGGCCGCGCTCGCCTCGCCGGCGGCGCGCGCGGTGATGGCGCGCGGGCTCACGGACCTCACCGCGCATCTGCTCGCGCTCATCGAGGGGATCGCACGTACAGGCGAGGTGCACCTCGTCTTCGACCGCGCGTGCGCCGAGCTCGCCTCCTCGGTCGCCGCGCGC
>CAZLGF010000029.1:10638-14564 GCA_964558955.1 uncultured Coriobacteriaceae bacterium | reverse complement strand
CTAGCGCCCCGCGCGTTCGATGGGTTCGGGTGACGGCATGTTCCGAACCTGGTCAGGTCCGGAAGGAAGCAGCCATAAGGAGCCTCTGCCGGGCACCCGGATCCATCGAGCACACGGGGCGTTTGCGCATACGGGCCACGTTTGCGTCGAGGCGCCGCCGCCGTGCGCGCTCGCGCGCCGCCGGTCGGTCCCGCTCTCCTCTTTGGTCGTGCCCCGCGCATCGGCCCGTCTCTTCACCGAGGAGCGCCCATGCTCAAGCTGTTCCAGCGCTTCGCCGGCCCCTATCGGCGCTATTTCGTCATCGGCCCGGCATGCAAGCTGACCGAGGTTCTGTTTGACCTGCTCACTCCGCTCGTCATCGCCCGCATGATCGATGAGGCCGTGTCGGCGCGCAGCGTCGAGGGGATCCTCCGCTACGGGGCGGTGCTGCTCGCGTTCGCCGCCGTGGGCATCGCCTTCGCGCTCGTCTGTCAGAAGATGGCGGCGCTCGCCTCGCAGGGTATGGGAACCGACATTCGCCGCGCGCTCTACCGCCACATCAACCGCCTCTCCGCCGCCGAGATCGACCGGTTCGGCACGCCGTCGCTCATCACCCGCATCACGAACGACGTCAACCAGGTGCAGCTCGCCGTGGCCCTCGCCATCCGTCAGCTCATCCGCTGGCCCTTCCTCGCCGTGGGGTCGATGATCGCGGCGCTTCTCATCGACGTCAGGCTCGGCGTGGTCTTCCTCATCTCGACGCCGCTCATCGGGGTGGTGTTCTGGGTGGTCATGGCCAAGAGCGTGCCGTTCTTCAAGCGCATGCAGGCCCAGCTCGACCGCATCGCGCTCATCACGCGCGAGGGGCTCTCGGGAGCGCGGGTGATTCGGGCGTTCGTGCGCGAGGATCACGAGCGCGCGCGGTTCCGCGCGGCCGCGGTCGAGCAGGCCGAGACCGCGATCTCGGTGGGCAAGCTCTCCTCGATCCTGAACCCGGTGACCTTCCTCGTGATGAACCTCGGCGTCTGCGCGATTCTCTGGGTGGGCGGAGGCCGCGTCGACGCGGGGTGGCTCACCCAGGGCGAGATCGTGGCCTTCGTCAACTACATGACGCAGACGCTGCTCTCGATCGTCTACGTGGCGAACCTCGTGGTCGTCTTCACCAAGGCGGGCGCCTCGGCGGCGCGCATCGACGAGGTTCTCGCCTGCGAGCCGAGCGTGCGCGACGAGGGGGCCGCGCCCTGCGTGATCGCGGCGGACGCGCCCGCGGTGCGCATGGACGAGGCGTGCTTCTCGTTTGGCGGCTCGGCGGCGCGGGCGATCGACCGGGCATCGTTCACCCTCATGCCGGGGCAGACGCTCGGCATCATCGGCGGCACGGGCTCGGGCAAGTCGACGCTCGTCTCGCTCATCCTGCGCCTCTACGACGTGAGCGCGGGGGCGGTCGAGGTGTTCGGCACGGACGTGCGCAGCTGGCCGCTCGCACAGCTGCGCCAGGTGGCGGGGATCGTGCCGCAGGGGGCGCGACTCGTCTCGGGGACGATCCGCTCGAACCTGCGGTGGCGCGATGCCGCGGCGACCGATGACGCGCTGTGGCGCGCGCTCGAGGTGGCGCAGGCCGCGGACTTCGTGCGCGCGCTTCCCGACGGGCTTGACGCGCCGGTCGAGGCGGGCGGGACGAACTTCTCGGGCGGGCAGCGCCAGCGCCTCACCATCGCCCGCGCGCTCGTAGGCGACCCGCTCGTGCTGATTCTGGACGACGCGGCCTCGGCCCTCGACTTCAAGACGGACGCGGCCCTCAGGCGCGCGATTGCCGCGCGCGCCGCTGAGCCCGGCGAGGTTCCACTCACCACGGTTGTCGTCTCGCAGCGCGTGTCGTCGGTGCGCGACGCCGACCTCATCCTCGTGATGCGCCGCGGGCAGATCGTGGGCGCGGGCACGCACGAGGAGCTCTTGCGCACCTGTCGCATCTACGAGGAGATCTGCCTCTCGCAGCTGCGCCGCGAGGAGCTGGGCCTGTCAGGGGAAGGAGGCGCGCGATGAGCAATCCCTACGCGTCGACCGGCTCGGTGACGACGATCGCCGCGAGCATCTCGGATGCCGACGGCTCGCAGGATGGCTGGGGCGGACCAGACGCGCCTGGCGGTGCGGGCGGCGCGCTGAGCGTCGGCGCGGTCATCCGGCGCCTTCTGGGCTACGTGCGCCCGCATCGCGCGTCATGCGTGATCTCCTTCGCCGCCGCGGCCATCTCGGTCGTGCTCCAGCTCTACGTGCCCATCCTCACGGGCCGCGCCATCGACCTCATCATCGGGGCGGGGAGCGTGGACTTCGAGGCGCTGCTGTCGCTCGTCGGCCGGCTCGTCGCGGTGATCGCCGGGGCCGCCGCCTTCCAGTGGATCCAGGGCTACTGCGTGAACCGCCTGTCCTATGAGACCGTGCGCGACCTGCGTGTTGAGGCGAGCGACAAGCTCAGCCGCATGCCGCTCTCGTTCATCGACGCCCACGCCCACGGCGACCTTATCAGCCGCGTGGTGAACGACGTCGACCAGGTGGGGGACGGGCTGCTCCAGGGCTTCACCCAGCTGTTCAGCGGCGTGGTGACCATCGTCGGGACGCTTCTCTTCATGCTCTCCATCTCGGTGCCGGTCGCGGTGATCGTCGTTCTCGTGACGCCGCTCTCGGTGCTCGTCGCCTGGCTCATCGCGCGCTTCTCCAACGCGAGCTTCGCCACGCAGCAGCGCATCCAGGGCCAGCTCGGCGGCTACGTCGAGGAGATGGTGGGAAGCCAGCGCCTGGTGGAGGCCTTCGCGTACGGCGACCGGGCGCAGGAGGCCTTCGACGAGCTCAACGGCGAGCTCTACGCCGCGGGCGCCCGCGCGCAGTTTCTGAGCTCGCTCTCCAATCCTGGGACGCGCGCGGTGAACAACGTCATCTACGCGGTCGTCGCGGTGATCGGGTGCGTCTGCGTCATCACGGGCGTGCCGGCGGCGCTCACCGTGGGAGAGGTTCAGACGTTTTTGTCCTACGCGAACCAGTACACGAAGCCGTTCAACGAAGTGACGAGTGTCATCACGCAGATCCAGACGGCGTTCGCCTCCGCGCAGCGGATCTTCGCCCTGCTCGACGCCTCAGAGGAGGAGCCCGACGCCCCGGATGCGCTTGTGCTCGTGGATCCCGCGGGCGCGGTGGACCTTGCGCACGTGGACTTCTCCTACGTGCCCGATCGTCCGCTGCTGCGTGACATCTGCGTGCAGGCGCGCCCCGGGATGCGCATGGCGCTCGTGGGGCCCACGGGCTGCGGCAAGACGACCCTCATCAACGTGCTGCTGCGTTTCTATGACGTCGACGCGGGGACCATCTCGATCGACGGGCATGACACGGCGCATGTGACGCGTGCGAGCCTGCGGCGCTCCTTCGGCATGGTGCTGCAGGACTCCTGGCTGTTCGAGGGGACCGTGCACGAGAATATCGCCTACGGCAGGCCCGACGCCACGCGCGCGGAGGTGATCGATGCGGCGGAGCGCGCGCACGCCCACGCGTTCATCGCGGCGCTGCCCAACGGCTATGACACGGTGATCGGGCAGGACGGGGGCACCTTCTCGCAAGGCCAGCGGCAGCTGCTCTGCATCGCCCGCGTCATGCTCACCGATCCGGCGATCCTCGTGCTCGACGAGGCGACGTCGAGCATCGACACCCGCACCGAGCTTCAGGTTCAGGCGGCGTTTGACGAGCTCATGCGCGGGCGCACGAGTTTCATCGTGGCGCACCGGCTGAGCACCATCCGCACCGCCGACTGCATCCTCGTCATGCGCGACGGGCGGATCGTTGAGCGGGGCACCCATGATGAGCTGCTCGCCGCGGGTGGCGCCTACGCCGAGCTCTACAACGCGCAGTTCGCCGACGCGTAGCGCTGCCGGACCCCTTGTGCCCTCGTGCTGGAGGAGGGC
>CAZLGF010000029.1:7867-10538 GCA_964558955.1 uncultured Coriobacteriaceae bacterium | reverse complement strand
CGTCATGAAACGAGCGCGGGCCCGCGTGATACGGGCCCGCGCTCACGAAGATGCCAGGTCAAGCCGATGCGCCCTGCCCTGCAGGGCTCACTTGATCTTGGTTGTGCCAGGCGTGAGGTTGGGATTGGTCTCGTTCGCGGCGGCCTGCAGGGTCGTGGTGAATATGTGCGTGCCGTCGCCGAAGAGCATGTAGTACTGGATCGTCTCCAGGTCGTCACGCGCCTGCTCGGCGTCATCGCCGTCTCCGCCCTCTCCCTCGTTGGAGCGGGCCGTGCCCGTGAGATACCAGGTGCCCGAGCGGTCCATGTAACCGGTGGTGTTGATGACGGGCATGGCCTCAGCGATCACGAGGCGCGCCTTCTGGTAGTCGGTGAGCGGAGCCCCGATGAGCTGCATGAGGTAGGCGCCCAGGTAGTTGGACGAGATGTCGAGCGTCTCGCTGGTCTGGCTGTTGCCGGCGACGTCGTAGTTCGCCCAGATCAGATACTCCGTCTGCCACAGGCGCTCGGCGTGGGTGGCGTCGTCCTCATCCTCGAACCAGGCGTCGTTGTACTCATCGGGGAAGTACGGCTGGTGGTCGCCGAAGAACACGACGACGACCTTGCGGTCGAGCTCGCTCAGCGCCTCGAGGAACTCCTCGAGCGCGCGGTCCGACTCCTCGATGAGAGCGAGGTACTCGTTGACCTCAGCGGAGTAGGTGCCGTCGATGAGGTAGTCGGTCTGCATGTCCGACGGGATGAGGCCCGTCGTGTAGCCCGAGTGGTTCTGCATCGTCACGTTGAAGATGAACTGCGGGCTGTCGTCCTCTTCGAGCAGCTCAAGGATCTTGTCGTACGTGGCGGCGTCGGTGACCAGGCCGCGGAGCGTGTCAGCGTCCTCGAAGTCCTCGATCGAGAGGAACTCATCGAATCCGAGGTCGCTGTAGACGTTCTCGCGATTCCAGTTGGTCGCGTGGTTGGGGTGGATGGCCGTCGTGGTGTAGCCGAGCTCGCTGAACTGCTTGGCGAGGCTGTCGGTCTCACTGAGATCGTAGATCGTGTACGGGTACACGCCCTGCCCCAGGTAGGCCATGGAGTTTCCGGTCAAGAACTCGAACTCGGTGTTGCAGGTGCCGCCACCGTAGGCCGAGACGTAGAGCGAGCCGCGCGCGAGCGCGTCGGAGATGCTGTTGAAGTACGTGGGACCCTCATAGTCCGCATGGAGGTTCTGGTAGATGGAAAGGTCCGAGAAGGTCTCGTTCATGATGGCGATGACCGTGGGCTGCTCCTCCTCGAACTGAGCGGCCGCCTCGGCGATCTCGGTCGAGTCGGCCACCGACTCGTCGTAGGCGGCGGCGTACTCCGCCAGCAGCTCCTCGGCATCGTCGTAATCGTAGTTATCCGGAACCGGCGGAATGATGGTCTGCGCGGAGGAGATGAAGGCGGGCAGATAGCCCTGGCGGTAGTAGCTCTCAAGGGGACGCCAGGTGTAGACCTGGATGCCCAGGGTGTTGTAGTAGTCGAAGAACGCGATGTGCGCCACGACCGCGCCGATGCAGGCGAGGCCCACCGCCACGTTGACGAGGACCCACCGGGCGCCGGTGAAGCGACGCGCGTCGGGAGCCGGGAGCAGCGCGTAGGCGAAGCGGCAGAGCAGCACGGCGAGCGCGGCGAACCCGATGCCGTAGAGGCAGTACGCCGTCAGCGTGTAGACGTAGCCCGTGCTCACGTTCATGGCCGTGGTGAGGGCGAAGATGTCACCCGGCTGGATGGGCGTCGACCTGAAGAGGATGACGAAGTACTCGGTGATGCCGAGCGCGAGGAGCAGCAGGGCGGCGATGGCCGGCCCCGCGGCGCGGCGTTGCGCGAGGAAGAACAGGCCGGTCATGACGAGGGCCACGAGCGCGTACTCGAGCAGGAGGCACAGCGGGTACATCCAGGTGATGTTGTGGTTGCTCGGGACCTCGAGGCCGAGGACGGCGAGCGCGCTCGCGATGAGGACGAGGATGACGGCGGCCCGAAGCGGGTGCGGGAAGCGCCCGCCCGGGGCGACGATGGCGCGCAGGCGCGGCGTGATGCGCTGGTGGGCAAAGCTCGCCCAGGCGCAGAGCGTGAGCACGGCGTTGACGATCACGGCCGAGACCGCGTCGTCTTGCATGAGGCCGATGGCGGACCAGACGCAGTTGAAGAGCTCGAGCAGGCAGAAGAACACGCCCCAGGCGATGTCGCTCTTGCGGACCGGTACCGCTGCGGGGGCGGGCGCCGACGCGGTTTCGGGAAGCGCGTCACTCGTGGGCGACTCGGCCTCCTCGGGCACGGCGTCGGCCTCGGGCGCTTCTGTCTCCTCGGGTGACGGGCCGGCCGCGGACGCCACCTCGCCATCGGGTGCCGTCGCAGCTTCGGGCGCCGCGGTATCTGCCTCCCGATCGGGATCAGAGGATGTGGGGGAGGTGGAGGCGGCTCTTCCGCGGAGGATCTCTCGGACGCCGAGCACGATGCTCGCGATGAGCGCGACGCACGAGATGGCGGCGACTATCATGGTCGAACCTTTCTGGATGCGGCGGCGTTGCAGCGTCTGACGCAATGCTGATGCGCGCCTGACATGAACCTGAACTCACTAAAGCCCACATGGTAGCGCTTGGTTGTCAAGAAACTGTTGAGGTGCCGCGACCCCTTAAAAAGAGTGCTCTTCA
>CAZLGF010000029.1:5456-7767 GCA_964558955.1 uncultured Coriobacteriaceae bacterium | reverse complement strand
ACGTACTCGACGAAGACGCTCGAGGTCTCAAGGCCGTACCACTGCGCGGGCGATCCGGCGGCCCTGCGGATCGCGTACTTGAGCGTGATGGCGCCTCGCTCACGGCTGTCGAGGTCGCTCTCGGGCGCGAGCGTCTTGCGCAGCATGCAGAACCGGAATGACCCGATGGGCCCCGGCTTCTTGTAGACCGAGTAATCGTGCGTCTGCGGCGGGAGCTCACCCGAGGCCGAGAGATCCTGGACCACCTGCCGCAGGTAGGTGTTGATGCGCTGATCGATCTTGTATCCGAGGAACAGATGGACGCGGAAGACGTAGTCGGTGCCGAAGCTCTCGACCGAGTACGCGAAGGCGAAGGGGTCGTCCATCACCTCGACGTTCAAGAACCAGTACGCCCGGGCGCGCTTGGGGTGCTTGTCGAAGATCGAGTAGAGGATGTCGCGGTCGAGATAGCTGGTGTTGGTGTCGTTGGTGAGGTAGACGAGGTTGTCGCAGAGCAGCTCGTAGGTGGTGTCGTGACGAAGGCGGTCGAGCTGGCCGAGGTAGTTCTTGACCGGCAGGAGCGTGGCCTGGCGGCGCTCGACGGCGGTGCCGGAGTACCAGCTGAGCATCACGCCCGCGATCGCTGCGGCGAGCAGGATGGTGACGTAGCCGCCGTGGAAGAACTTGGTGAGCGAGGAGCCGAGGAAGAACCCCTCGAGCGCGACGAAGAACACGAGGAAGACCCAGGGAAGGACCCGCAGCCCGCGGACGCGATGCAGGTAGAAGAAGAGAAGCGCCGTCGTGGAGAGCATCGTGATGGTGATCGCCAACCCGTATGCAGCCTCCATGTTCGCCGAGCTCTGGAAGAGGAGGACCACGATCACGCAGCCCGCCCACATGACGTAGTTGACGAGCGGGATGTAGAGCTGGCCCTTGGTCTCAGCCGGATAGAACACCTGCATGCGCGGCATGAGGTCGAGGCGGCTCGCCTCGGAGACGAGTGAGAACGCGCCGGTGATGAGGGCCTGCGAGGCGATGATCGCGGCGAGCGTCGAGAGGATGACCCCGCCGGGGCGGATCATCGAGGGGAGCATCTGGAAGAAGGGGTTGAGGTCGGAGATCGAGGCCAGCGCGTCATTGCCCTGCTCGGCGAGCAGCCAGGCACCCTGGCCGAGGTAGTTGAGGATCAGACAGACCTTGACGAACGGCCACGTGGCGTAGATGTTCCCCCGGCCGACGTGGCCCATGTCGGAGTAGAGGGCCTCGGCACCGGTCGTGGCGAGGAAGCAGCTGCCGAGGATCATGATGCCCGCGTGGTTGTGGGGCGACACCAGGAACCGGAGGGCGTAGAGCGGGTTGACGGCGCGCAGGATCTGGGGCGCGCCAAGCACGTAGATGAGGCCGGTGATGCCGAGGAACAGGAACCAGACCAGCATGACCGGGCCGAAGGCGCGGCCGATCCTCGAGGTGCCCGCGCGCTGCACGAAGAACAGGACGCATACGATGACGAGGGTGATCGCGACGACGTTTGCCTGGTTGTCGCCGATGATTGCCTCCATCTCGGAGATGGTGCGCAGGCCCTCGACCGCCGTGGTGATGGTCACCGCCGGCGTGAGCACGCCGTCCGCGAGCAGCGCTGACCCGCCGACGATGGCGGGGATGATGAGCCAGCGGCCGTAGCGGCGCACGATGCTGTAGAGCGCGAAGATGCCGCCTTCCCCGTGGTTATCCGCCTTGAGCGAGATGAGGACGTACTTGACGGTGGTGAGCAGGGTGACGGTCCAGATCACGAGGGAGAGCGCGCCGAGCACGAACTCCTCGGTGACGCTCTCGATGCCGCCGTTGCCTGCGAGGAGCGCCTTCGTCACGTACATGGGCGAGGTGCCGATGTCCCCGTACACGACGCCGATGGTCACGAGCATGGCGGCGATGCTGACCGGGATGGCGCGCGCCTCGGGATGGGTGGCGCCGGATATGGTCCGCGGCTTCGGCGACGAGGCACTTCGTCCGCGCGCTTCAGTGGGGGCCGCAGCCTGGCGCGCGCGTGTGGCGGCTTGACGATGGCGTGGTTCAGGATCCGAGGTGTCGTGACCTTCGTGCGTCTCTCGAGACATCGCCTGCTCCTCAGCATGATGGGGCGCGCCCGCGCCGACTGGTCGGCATCGGGGCGCGCGGGCGCGGGGCGCCCGTTGGATCGGCACGCCATTATAGTCATCGCCCTGAGACGGTGCTAGAGGGTGATTTGCAAAACACGAACATATGTTCTCTATCTGCTTGACATCGAACATATGTTCGCTCATACTGAGCCCACGGGAGCGGATTGCAGCAGGGG
>CAZLGF010000029.1:0-5356 GCA_964558955.1 uncultured Coriobacteriaceae bacterium | reverse complement strand
TCGGCGCGGGGCATGGCGTTTCGGCGCTGGGCGTCAGAGATGCTCTCGCAGGTCCTGCTCGACGGGTTCGCGGTGCATGAGGAGGCGTTGCGGCGCCAGGGTCGGGCGCTTCGCGTGGTTCCATGCGCGCCTGAGCCCCTGGCAGATCGCGGCATCGGCGATGTGGCGCGTGCGTATGGGCAGGCGTTCAGCGTGCTGGGAGGGGCGCCGCGGCCTCGGGGAAACCCCTGCATCCATCGTCTGGAATACGCGGAGTGCCAGCACCTGGTCGCCGAGCTCAAACGACTGACGCCCGAGGAGCGCTTTGGGCGGGAGCGCGGGGACGTCTTGGAGCGGGGGTTTGCGGCTCTGGGTGATCACCCGGAGGAGGACCAGACGATCTCAGCGGAGGAGCATGCGGCCCGCGTGCTGCACCTGGTTCTTGCTCGGCGGCCCTTCGTCGATGGCAACAAGCGCATCGCCGGCTGCCTCTTCCTCTACGTGCTCGATCGCAACTACCTGCTCTTCGACGGTTCGATGCTGCTCATCTCGCCCGGCGCGCTCGCGGCGCTCGTGTTGCTGCTGGCGGCGTCACCCGAGCGGGATGCGGAGGAGGCGGTCACGCTCGTGATGAACGTCATCGCGTGCGACTGGAGGGAGGCAGCCTGAACGCGCTCAGAGCACTTGGATGGCGAGCGAGAGCGGGATCACCAGGGGCCGCACGGCAGGCGCCGCAGCTGCATCGCGCCGCGCTATGCGCGCGGTGTTGAGAGCCGTTGCGCGATCACATTGGTCAGCAGATCGATGAACACCATAAAGGTGACCTGGCTTTCCAGGTACTGCGGGTAGTTTTGGTTCTGGTAGTTGGGAAGCCAGATAACTTGATCGACCTTGGTGCGCGGCGGGTTCCTATTGTTCATAGTGACCAGCACGGTATAGGGCTGGTGCTCGGGAGGCTCATCACG
This sequence comes from uncultured Coriobacteriaceae bacterium, assembly GCA_964558955.1. Classification (GTDB taxonomy): domain Bacteria; phylum Actinomycetota; class Coriobacteriia; order Coriobacteriales; family Coriobacteriaceae; genus Coprousia. The sequence continues at coordinate 4,412 of CAZLGF010000029.1, read as the reverse complement.
CATGAAGTCGAAAATGGGACGAAACGCCCGGCTCGTGGCCGAGAAGATGACAAGCGTGTCCTTATCGGTTACGACCTGCTCGATTGAGGCGAACATGTCATGCGACCAGAAGTGCGACACGATACCGAATTTGATCAGGTTGTATGCCATAAGCTGTGCAGAGAGGGCACTCTTGTGGTTTCCCGACGTGAGCACCATGCGCGAGGAGATGAGGCGCTCGACGAGCGCGTCGATATCGGCTTCCTCCATGGCCGCAGGGATGCGTTGGAGGAGCTGCACGTAGTACTCAATGGCGGTTGAAGGCGATTCCTGCGTTGCGGCCGCCTTGTGGTATTGATATGCAGCCATCTTGAAATCAGAGAATCCGTTATAGCCGAGCTTTTTGCAGAATCGCGTGAGCGCGGCTTGGGAGACCCCGAGTTCCTCCGCAAGCAGGGTCGCCGTCCCACGGAACACAGCATCAATGTTGGCGTTGATGGCGTCGTATACCTGCCAGTCGGTCGCCGTGAACGACCCTTGTTTGAGCTGCATCTGTTCAAACGGATTCATGGGTCCTCCCCGAATCGCGCGATCTCGAGCCATGCAATCAGCGTCTCCATACTATCAATTACGCGTTCAACGAGGCGATCAAACGCGTCGTCGGACGCGTTGGTGCTCGCGGGTGCGGAAATAACCACTTACCGAATGAATGAGTTGGTACGTAGTATCAGCATTGAATAGCCATTCATCATTGTGAACAATGCGGATGGCGCATGAGGTCTGCGCGGCGGTTCGGGGCGTCGAGAGATCCACGAAGGGGGGCTTCTCATGAGCAAGGCGGCTGCTCCCAAGCGGTCGATGTTGGATATATTCCAATCGGTGATGGAGCGGACCATCGTGCCCATCGGCATGAAGATCTCGGAACAGCGCTACCTTGCGGCGATCCGCGACGGCATGACGGTCATGATTCCCGTCACGATCATCGGCGGTTTCGCCTGCCTGCTTGCCGTTCCGCCGGTGCCGACCGATCTCACGGGCGGAAACGTCTTCGCCGACTTCCTGCTCGCCTGGCAGGCCTGGGCGACTGCCAACTCGACGATCCTCTTGATGCCGTATCAGATGACGATCGGCATCATCTCCGTGTATGTGGTGTGCGGCGTCGCGTTCCGCCTGGCACAGGCCTATGGAATGGATGGCATCAACAACATGCTCTGCGCGCTCCTCGTGTTCTTGTGTGTGAGCGGAGCCGTTGACCTCACGACCGGCACCATCTCGATCAGCATGCTCGGCGCGTCATATATGTTCGGCGCCATGATCGTGGGACTCGCGGTCGTCGAGATCAACCATCAGTGCGTGAAGCACCGCGTGACGATCAAGCTCCCCGATTCCGTTCCGCCCAATGTGGCCGCCCCCTTCAACGTGCTCATCTCCATGGCTATCAGCGTTATCGGATTCAGCCTGCTGAACGCAGCCTGCGCGTCGCTGACCGGCTCCGGTCTGACGTCACTCATCTTCGTCATCTTCCAGCCGCTGCTGTCCGTGACCGGCAGTCTGCCCTCAGTCCTGCTGATCAACTTCCTCATGACGACGTTCTGGTTCTTCGGCATCCATGGAGCCAACATGGTGTCCGTGGTAACGAGTCCCGTCACCACGGCGGCGCTCGCCGCGAACCTCGAGGCGTACACGGCCGGCGAGGAGCTTCCCTACATCTATGCGGGCGCGGTCAATAGCGTGTTCGGCAACTGGATCACCTACGTCGCCATTCTCATCGTGATCTACATGTTCTGCAAGAGCTCCCAGCTCAAGGGCATCGCTCCCGTGGCGACCGTTCCGTGTGCCTTCAACATCAACGAGCCCATGATCTTCGGCATCCCCACGGTGCTGAACGTCTACACCTATGTGCCGTTGCTCATCTGCTCGATCGTGAACTTCTCGAGTTACTACCTGCTGGCGTCGGCGAACATCCTGGGGCGCTTCTACATCACGCTGCCCTTCACGGTCCCCGGTCCCCTGCAGGCGTTCCTCGCCACCATGGATTGGAAGACCGTTGTGCTGTACTTCGTGCTTCTGGCGGTTGACGTCGTGATCTGCACGCCGTTTTTGCGCGCGTACGACAAGACGCTCGTCTCAGCTGAGGCCGCCGAGGTCCAAGAGGCGTGAGGCTACCTCGTTGCGAACGGTGGCGTGAGCACCACGGAGCGTTGTCCAGCTGCCGTGCCGGCGCGTCCTGGCAACACTGTCCTGCCCAAAGGCCCTACTGCATGTGACTTAGAAAATCTCATATATAGACACTTAGATCTCTGTATAGCCGCGCAGCTTTCGGCAACAATGTAGGTGTCAAATCATGAACCGCCCCGTAGGGCGGAGGTCGGCTCGGGCGCCTCGTCGCGCGGGCCGGCTGCCTACAGAGAGGTGATGCGCATATGAGAATCGACAAGTTGGCCATGACATCGCGGGAGGCGCTCCAGACGGCCATGGGCATCGCGAGCGACGCCCAGGCGGGCGCGGTTGAGCCGCTGCACCTGCTCGCGGCCCTGCTCACGGGCGGGGAGCGCAACATATCCGTCATCATCGAGCGCATCGGCGCCGATCCGGCGCTCTTAAGCCGCGCCACGCAAGAGGCCATCGAGCAGGCTCCCACGGTGAGCGGCACCGCGCAGATGGGGCTCTCGAACGATCTCGTCCACGTGCTTGAGCGGGCGGAGAAGCACGCCTCCACGATGGGGGACAACTTCGTGATCACGGAGCATCTGCTCATGGCGCTCGCGGAGGACAAGGGCCAGGCTGGCCGCATCCTCTCCACCGCGGGCGTCACGCGCAAGCGCATCGAGGAGGTCTACCAGGAGCTTCGCGGTGACGACCGAGTCACGTCGGCTGAGGACAAGACTCAATTCGAAGCGCTTGAGCAGTACGGGCGCAACGTGTGCGATCTCGCCCGCGCCGGCAAGCTCGACCCGGTGATCGGCCGAACTGATGAGATTCGCCGCACCATCCAGGTGCTCAGCCGCCGCACCAAGAACAACCCCGTCCTCATCGGCGAGCCGGGCGTGGGCAAGACCGCCATCGTCGAGGGCATCGCCCAGCGCATCGTCGCGGGCGACGTTCCGAGCACCCTGCGCGACCGCGAGATCATCGAGCTCGACATGAGCGCGCTCGTGGCGGGCGCCAAGTACCGCGGCGAGTTCGAGGACCGCCTCAAGGCCGTGCTCAAGGAGGTCGAGAAGTCCGAGGGCAAGGTCATTCTGTTCATCGACGAGCTCCACACCATCGTGGGCGCCGGCGCGACCGAGGGCTCCATGGACGTAGGCAACATCCTCAAGCCGGCGCTCGCTCGCGGTGACCTGCACGCCATCGGCGCGACGACGCTCGACGAGTACCGCAAGTACATCGAGAAAGACGCCGCTCTGGCCCGCCGGTTCCAGACGGTTCTGGTGAGCGAGCCGAGCGTGGAGGACACCATCTCGATCCTGCGCGGCATCAAGGAGAAGTACGAGATCTTCCATGGCGTCCACATCACGGACGGCGCGCTGGTCGCGGCCGCCGACCTGTCGGATCGCTACATCGCCGACCGCTTCCTGCCCGACAAGGCCATCGACCTTGTGGACGAGGCCGCCTCACGCCTGCGCATGGAGCTCGACTCGATGCCCGTCGAGATCGACGCCATCACGCGCCAGCTCACGCAGATGCAGATCGAGGAGCAGGCGCTCATGAAGGAGACGGACGAGGCGTCGGCCGAGCGGCTCGAGGCCCTGCGCCAGGAGATCGCGAGCACCCAGGAGAAGCTCGACGTGGAGAAGGCGGCCTGGCTCAACCAGAAGAACGCGATCGACCACGTGCAGGAGCTCAAGAGCCAGCTCGACGAGGCGCGCAGTGAGCTCGAGCGCGTCACGCGCGACGGCAACCTCGAGCGCGCCGGTGAGCTGCGCTATTCGGTGATCCCTCAGCTCGAGCGCGAGCAGGAGGCCGCCGAGGCAGATCTCGAGGCTCAGAAGCACGCGGGCGAGGGACTCAACGAGCAGGTCACCTCCGATGAGATCGCCGAGGTGGTGAGCGCGTGGACGGGCGTGCCGGTGAGCAAGATGATGCAGGGCGAGCTCGATAAGCTGCAGCATCTCGAGGACGAGCTGCATGCGCGCGTGATCGGCCAGGACGAGGCCGTGAGCGCCGTGGCCGCGGCCGTGCGTCGCAGCCGCGCGGGCCTCGCCGATCCCAACCAGCCCATCGGCAGCTTCTTCTTCCTCGGTCCCACGGGCGTCGGCAAGACCGAGCTCGCCAAGGCGCTCGCCGCGTGCCTGTTCGATGACGAGCGCGCGCTCGTGCGTATCGACATGTCGGAGTACATGGAGAAGTTCTCGGTCCAGCGCCTCATCGGCGCCCCTCCGGGCTATGTGGGGTACGACGAGGGCGGCCAGCTCACCGAGGCTGTGCGGCGC
>CAZLGF010000028.1:0-14961 GCA_964558955.1 uncultured Coriobacteriaceae bacterium | reverse complement strand
CCCCGCTCTCGCAGAGGGTATAGAATGCGGTAAGTATCCCGACCGTCTCGCCTGAGGTACGCGAGACCGATGTCCGGAAGGCTCGTTGCCACCGCCCCGTCCATACGGACCGCCTGCCTGAGGAGACTTATGGAAACGCTTGCGCTCGTGCTCATCGTCGTGGTCATCATCTGCGCCGCCCTCGCTGCCGCGCTCCTCTGGGCCCTACGGGAACTGCATGCCACGCATGACCAGGGGACGAACGACTCCGCAACCATCATCGACCGCGTCTCGGACAAGCTCGACGCCGAAAGCGCCCTCGACAAGCAGCGCCTCGATGAGCTGCACCGCTCCCTCTCGCAGCTCCGCAGCGAGATGGGTGACCTGCGCCAGGTGACCCTGCAGCAGCTCAACGCCCAGCAGACGGCCATCAACGACCAGCTCTCCCGCAACGAGGCCGCCGTCATTGGGATGCACTCCATCATCAACCAGCAGCTCGAAGCCATCCGCAACGACACCAACGCGCAACTTGACCGCATGCGCGAAACCGTCGACGAGAAGCTCCAGAAGACCCTGAATGACCGCATCACGCAGTCGTTCAAGCTGGTCAATGAGCGCCTTCAGCAGGTTGACCAAGGTTTGGGCGAGATGCAATCGCTCGCCGCCGGCGTCGGCGACCTCAAGCGCGTGCTCGGCAACGTCAAGACCCGCGGCATTTTGGGCGAGGTGCAGCTCAGCGCCATCTTGGCCGACATCCTCCCGGCCGAGATGTACGAGGAGCAGACGGCCGTGGGTGGCGAGAACTCCGGTGAGCGCGTGGACGCGGCGGTCAAGCTGCCCGTCCGCGACAGCGACCCCATATGGCTCCCCATCGATGCCAAGTTCCCCGGCGATAGCTACGAGCGCCTGCGCACCGCGCTCGATCAGGGCGACACCGAAGCGGTGGCAGCGGCCCGAAAATCACTCGAGACGACCATCCGCGCCGAGGCGAAGAGCATCAGCGCCAAGTACATCAATGTCCCGACGACCACCAACTTTGCCATCCTCTTCCTGCCCTTCGAGGGGCTCTACGCCGAGGTGGTCGACCGTCCCGGTCTCATCGAGACCATCCAGCGCGACCACCACGTGGTCATCGCCGGGCCCTCCACCATGTCCGCGATCCTGAACAGCCTGCTCATGAGCTACCAAACCTTCGCCTTCCAGCAGCGGGCCGACGAGATCCAACGCATCCTGCAGGCCGTCAAGGCGGAGCTCCCTAACTACCAGAACGCGCTCAAGAAAGCGCGCAAGCAGATCCGTACAGCGGAGAAGACCATCGACACACTCATAGCCACACGCACGAACGTCATCGAGCGAAAGCTGAACCAGATCACCGCCCTCGATGACGCAAGCGAGGCCGAACGCGTGCTGGGCATCGAGAGCGCGCTGCTCGACGAGAGCGCGGACGCGGAAGACGACGCCTAACGCGCCCGCGCCCGACCGAGGCGCCGCCGAAGAGGACCTGCCACGGGACCGTGCGCAGCGGCCACGACCCCGTCGGATGAGAGGAGCGTCCGCCATGCCACGAGAGACCAACGCCGCGAAACGTGAGCGCGCGATCGAGGTGTGCCGCCGGCTCGACGACCGCTACGGCCCCGTCGAGTGCTTCCTCGACCACGAGAACCCGTTCAGGCTCGTCATCGCGGTCCTGCTGTCCGCGCAAACCACCGACGCGCAGGTCAACAAGGTCACGCCCGAGCTCTTCCGCCGCTGGCCCACGCCCGAGGCCATGGCGTCGGCGACGCCGACCGAAGTAGCCGAGGTCATCAAGTCCCTCGGGTTCTACAAGACCAAGGCCGCGCACTGCGTCGAGACGGCCCAGATGATCGTCGCCGACTACGGCGGCCAGGTCCCCGCCGACATGAAGGAGCTCGTGAAGCTCCCCGGCGTGGGCCGCAAGACCGCCAACATCGTGCTCAACGTGGGCTTCGGCATCGTCGAGGGCATCGCGGTCGACACGCACGTGAACCGGATCGCCCACCGCCTGCGCCTCTCACCCAAGACCCACGAGAAGGAGCCGCTCAAGACCGAGCAGGACCTGCTCAAGATCATCCCGCGCGCGTACTGGGCGTCCGTCAACCACCAATGGATCAGCTTCGGGCGCGAGATCTGCAGCGCGCGCACACCGCGTTGCGGCGACTGCCCGCTTGCCGACATCTGCCCGAGCGCGGCATAGCGCGACCTCCTCATCGGCTGCCGAGCGCATCGGCCACCAAGCCCTGCGCATCACGCGCGAGCTGCACCAGAAGCGCACCGAGCTCATCGGGCGATGCTCCATCGAGGATGCAGGTCAGGGCATAGGCGCCCACGAACACGATGATGAGCGCGACAGGAACGAGTACCACTGACCCCACAACCGTCAGAACAGCCGTCCGCATGCGACGTCGAGCGCGGCGGCGATCGTATGCGCGGGCATCCTGGTATGTCTCCTGCTCAAGGGAGTATGAGGCATCCGCCTCGGCGTGCCGCGTCGCGCGATCACGCGCGGACGCCGCGGAATCGAACAGCGCGCTCGCTCGGGCGGAACGCGACCCATCCGCCCCCGCCTGCCCCGATACGGGGACCGCGCCGTCCCGCTCCAAGCGACGGGCGCGCATCTCGGGCGTCTCGATGAATAGCTGCATGCGAGGCCTCCTCACCACAGGATGAGGCCGCAACGGGGTATTCCAGCATGCTCGCGCGCCCGCGATTCGTCAACCCCGCAATCCGCGCGTCTCGCCATGCGCTGCGCACGAACGCGCACAAGCATGCCCCCGAACGCCGCACCTGGCGCTCGGGGGCATTGTTCAGCTCAGCTGCCTAGGAACACGCACACAACCCGCAGGCTTCCTGGAGCCGACGGGGTGAGACGGCTCTTAGTAGTTGACGACCTGCTCCTCGAAGTAGCTCTGCGGATGAGCGCAGACGGGGCACACGACCGGGGGCTTCGGACCAACGTGCAGGTGACCGCAGTTGAGGCACTTCCACACCTGAACGCCCTCACGCTCGAAGACCTCGCCCTTCTCGACGCGCTCGGCGAGCTTGAGATAGCGCTCCTCGTGAGCCTTCTCGACGGCGCCAACGCCCTTGAACTTGGCGGCGATCTCCGTGAAGCCCTCCTCCTCGGCGGTCTGCGCGAACTCGGCGTACATGGTGGTCCACTCGTAGTTCTCGCCCGCGGCGGCGTCCTTCAGGTTGTCGAGCGTGCCGGGAACCGCTCCGCCATGCAGGTACTTGAACCACATCTTGGCGTGCTCGGACTCGTTGAGCGCGGTCTCCATGAAGATGTCGGAGATCTGGACGTAACCGTCCTTCTTGGCCTGCGAGGCGAAGTAGCGGTACTTGGTGTGCGCCTGCGACTCACCAGCGAACGCGGTCTCGAGGTTCTTCTTTGTCTGCGAGTTCTCAAATTCCATCGCAATGATCCCTTCTGTGCGCGGTGTACTCCCCCTCGCGCCGGGCGATTCGGCGCGAGCCTCGCCCCACTTTATACCCATCAAAACAAGGGAAGGCACCGTACGAAGGACAGCGTCAACTCTTCGCAATTAGCCATGTTTGACCATGGTGCGTGCACAGGCCATCGCGCTCGAGCGCCTCGAGGATCGATAGGACGAGCGCCTCGTCAACGGGCGGACGGCCCGCCTGACGCTCGAGCTCGTCCACGCCGCGCACCACCGCATCGAGCGTCAAGCCCGGGGCCTCCTCGTCATCGGCCGCGAGCAGCAGGCGCACGATGTGAGCGCGCTTCTGCCGCCGCGATCCCTCGAACGAGGACTGCCGCACGTACCCAGCCGAGCGCCGCGACGGGTTGGGCAGGGACTTCTTGAGGTGGGCTCCGTAGTCGAGCAGCGCGTAGTACCAGGCGCGCGGGGTGTCCGCGGCGTCCTGCGGACATGCGAAGGGAGCAGGGTCACCCCCATCACCGCCCGCGCTCGGCGCCGCCGGGCACGTCGCCTCGATCAGCGGGATGAGCTCGCGATCGGGCACGCCGGGAACATCCGGAAAGAAGTGGTGCAGCATGACCGTCCGCACGTTGGTCTCGAGATAGACGCCCGGAAGATCGAACGCGAAGGCGCGTATGCCCTGAGCCGTCGCGGGACCGATCCCCGGCAGGGCGACGAGCTCGGATGTCGCGCGCGGCATCACCCCGCCATGCTCGTCGACGATCCGCTGGGCCGCGGTGTGCAGCGCGATGGCGCGGCGGTTGTACCCCATCCCCTGCCACGCCTCGAGCACGTCGTAGGTCGAGGCCGCCGCGAGCGCCTCGACGCTCGGGAAACGGTCGAGCCACGCGGGCATGCGCGCCTCGACGCGCGCGACCTGCGTCTGCTGGAGCATGACCTCGGAGAGCCAGATGAGGTACGGGTCGCGCGTGCGGCGCCATGGGAGGTCGCGGTAAAGCCGCTTCCCCTCGGCCCTGATCGTCGTGCGAAAGGAATCCAGGTCCATGCGTCACGCCCGCATGATCACCACGAGGCGCTACGCCTCGAGCGCCGTCGTCTTGAGGGCGGCCGCGTGGCAGGCGACGTATTCCGGAAAGAGCGCGCGGTCGGTGAACTTGGCGTCGACGGCGGGATGGCGCCGGCGGTTGACCACGTCATCCAGCGTCACCGAGCTGAGATAGCTGGCGAGCAGCTCCTGCGCCCCCACCCAGATGGGATGGTAGCAGCAGGTGTCCATGCGCGTGCAGTCACCATCCGTCGCGGAGCAGGCGTTGACCACAAGCGGGCCCTGCACCGCCTCGACGATCTGCAGGATGGTGATCTGGTCGGGCGCGACCTTGAGACGCATCCCGCCACGCACGCCGCGCAGGCTCTCGATGATGCCCGCCTGGGCGAGGCCGTGCTGGATGGAGCGAGCGAACGAGTAGGGGACGTTGACCCGCTCGGCTGCGGTGCGCACCGACAGCAATCCGTCCTCACCGCATGCGAGCAGCGAGAGGATGCGCAACGCATAGTCAGTCTTGCGAGAAATGTCCATTGAACGCACGCTCACCACCCCGACGCACCGCGGCCCGCTCTACCATGTGTGCGCGGGCGCGTGCGGATCACAGCCGACGGAATCTACTATACCATCAGGGCAAACGTCCACGACAGGACACCTGCGCGTAAGAAAAAGCCCCGCGTCTCCGCGGGGCTCATGCAAGCAATGGCGGGAAGTACGGGGCTCGAACCCGCGACCTCCGACGTGACAGGCCGGCGCTCTAACCAAACTGAGCTAACTCCCCTCAGCAAATGCTGCGGTGACAAGTATACACAGACGAGTCGAAGACTTGCAAGAACTTTTTTTCTACTCAAGATCGATGATCTTGAGCGAGCGGATCGCGCCGTCGCTGACGAGCAACCGAGCCATGGTCGCGCCGCGCATGCCGCGCGGAAACGACGCCGAGCCCGGGTTGATCACGATGCAGCGCCCCGCCTCGGTCACCTTGGCTCGATGCGTGTGGCCGCACACCGCCACGTCGACCGAGCCCACGGGCAGGTCCTCGCGGTAGTGCGCCACGGCGAACTTGATCCCCATGTAGGTGAAGAGGTTGAGCTTCCCCACCTCGGGACCGTAGTCCAGATAGTAATCGTTGTTGCCGAGCACGCCCCTGATCGGCGCGATGGTGCACAGGTGCGCCCAATCGCTCTCAGAGGTGATGTCGCCCGCATGGATGATGAGGTCGGCTCCCTCGAGCTGCTTGAGCAGCGCATCCGAAAGCCGGCCATGGGTGTCGGAGATAATGTCGATCCGCTTCGTCGTGTCCCCCGTCACGTGCAACCTTTCGCCTGAACTGCTGTGTGGGCTGGAGTCTAGCACAATCTCACACGCCCGGACCAAGAACCCTCATGCGGCGACACGGCGCAAGGGGCGTCCACGACGTCTTGATCGCACGACCCGCGCGAAGATCGCACCGGGACGCGCGCTAGAGGCTCAGCGCCTTCTTGAGTGGCACCACGCGACGACGCGATACGGGAATGCGCTCCTCGACGCCGGTGATCCCCAGCTGGATGGCGCCCGAGGAAGCCGTCTCGACGTCCTCGACGCAGGCGAGGTTCACGATGTAGCCGCGGTGCACACGGAAGAACCCGAAGTCGCCGAGCTTGGACTCGAACTGCGCGAGCGAGGTCGTTGACAGGAAGCGGTCGTCATCGGTGTAGATGCAGGAGTAGTCATCCTTCGCCACGATGTAGCGAATCTGATCCACCGGGATGAGCACCTTGCGGCCGCCCTTCTCCACGGGGATCCGCTCGATGGCGACCTTGCTGTCGGCCTTGGGCTTCGTGCGCGCGAAAACCTTGGCGATGGCCTGATCGAGACGGGCCTCCTCCACGGGCTTGAGCAGGTAGTCGACCGCGTCCACCTCGAACGCCTCGACCGCGTGGTCGCTGTAAGCGGTCACGAACACGATCGCCGGCGGGTTCTTGAGCTTGTGCAAGGCGTCAGCGAGCTGCATGCCCGACGCGCCGGGCATGGAGATGTCGAGAAAGACCACGTCGACGCGGTTCTCCATGAGCATCTCAATCGCGGAACGAACGCTCGACGCCTCGGTGATGGAGCTCATCTTGCCGGTCTGTTCCAACAGGAAGCGGAGCTCAGAGCGGGCGGGGGCCTCATCATCGACGATCATGGCACGGAGCATACGCGCGGTTCCCTTCATCCTGTCAACATCGCAAGCGCCTTGGTCTCGGCATAGATAAGTGTATTTTACCCCTCTGCGAAGATGCTTCGCAAAGTATCGAGATGAAACGTGATCGTCGTGCCCTCTCCCGGGGCCGAGTCGATATGCACGAACGACCGGGGGCCATAGAAGCGCTTGATGCGCTCGGAGATGTTGTGCATGGCCACGCCCGCGCCGCCGCCCTGCGGGGCCGCGATGTCGGGCTGATCGCCCAGGCGCTCAAACAGGCGCGCCGCCGTGCCCTTGTCCATACCCGCGCCGTCATCCGACACCACGATGCCGAGCGCCCCATCGCCATCGGAGCGCACCGACACGGTGATGTGGAGCGGCTCATCGTCGCGCATGGCATGGCGCACCGCGTTCTCCACGAGCGGCTGGATCACGAAGGCGGGCACGGGCTCCTCCTCGACGCCCTCCTCAACCTCGAAGCTCGCTTGGATGCGGTCTTCGCCGAACCGGGCCTGCTCGAAGGTGAGGTAGCGCTTGACCTGCGCGATCTCACGCGAGACGGGGATGAGCGAGCCGGAGTTGTCGAGCGTTGAGCGGTAGAACACCGAGAACTCGCGCAGGAGCTCTCGTGCGCGCGTGGGATCGGTCCGCGTGAAGGCCGCGATGGTGTTGAGCGTGTTGAAGAGGAAGTGCGGGTTGATCTGCGCCTGCAGGGCGCGCACCTCGGCGCGCGCCGTGAGCTCCTCCTGCAGCTCGAGCTCGTGGGTTGCGAGCTGCGTGGACAGCAGCTCGGCAAACCCTGAGACGAGCGCGTACTGCGTGCGGTTCACCGCGCTCGGGCTCGAGAAGTAGAACTTGAGGGTCCCCACCGTCTTGCCGCGCACCTTGAGCGGGGAGATGATGCCCGCTGGGATGGCGCGCACGGCGTCGTCACCCTCCGGCAGCGCGATGCCGTATATGAATGACTGGGTAAAGCCATGCTCGATCACGTAATGGGTCGCCGGCGTGTGGATGGGCGAGCCCGCGGGGAACACGTCGGCCAGATCGCCCACGCTCGCGAGGACGATGGCCGTGTCCGTGATGGCAATGGTGCTCGCGCGGGTCTCGGGCAGCAGCCGCTCGCACACGGCGCGCGCGCTCGCGGCATTGAGGCCGCCCTTCAGGTCCTCGAGCATGAGCGACGCGACCGAGAGCGTCTCCTCGGTGAACTGCGAGCGCGCGTTGTCGAGGTTGATGAGCCGGATGAACGCGATGAACGCGACCACGATGACGGCTGTGCAGACCACGAGCACGAGCACCGCATGCTCGCTCCCCATGACGTGCGGCAACAGAGCCCCGAGCACCATGCCGGCGCAGGTGAAGAGCGCCACCAAGATGACAGAGATCGTACGCTGGCGCCCCTCGAACGAACGACGGCCCATCAGCGACCACCCCACAGCGCGGCGAGCGCGCGATCATGCCACAGCCCGTCGATGATCGTGGGCCAGAAGCGCTGAAACTGCAGATACGCGGCGCAGTGAGCATGCGCGTAGCGCTCGGCGTCAGCGCGGCCGCGCCGCCAGATGCGCGCGTAACCCGCGTGCTCGCGCGTGAAGATCATCCGCGCGAACGCCGTCTTGGACACGCGCCCGTCGAGCTCGTCCGAGATCCACGGACCCGGGTAGGGCATGAGCGATGCGGGCGTCACGGCGGCGAGATCGTTTTGACGGTTGGCGTAGCGAATCTTGGCGCGCTCGTAATACCAGCGGTAGACGTCCTGCATGAAGCGCGGCGCGAGCTCGTCCGTCGCGGGCGGCAGGTGCTTGACCTTCCATGCGTTGTCAAACCACACATCGAGCCCAAACAGGCGCGCGTTGATGAGGTAGTCGAGATCCTCGCCGCGGGTGATGAACGGATCGAAGGGCACCCGCGCGAACGCGCGCGCATGGACGGCCAGACACCCGCCGCAGACGTACTGCGAGCGCGAGATGCGCGTGCCGGCGAGCGCACGCTCCATCCACGCGTTGAATTCATGGCGCTTGGTCCACCAGCGCGTCGTGATGCCCGCACGAGCCGCATCGGCATAGGGTGAGCCCGCGCGATCCAGGAAGTACCCGCTCTTGACGAGAATCGGCTGGCCCTGGCGCGTCTCCTGCCCCAGGGCGTAGATCGCCTGCTTCATGAAGTTGGGGTCGGTGACCACCTCGTCGTCATCGATAAAGATCACCGCATCGTGAGCGAGAACCGACGCCACGGCGAAACCCATGTTGCGAATCGCCCCGTACCCGCGCAGCGAGACGCACTCCCCCGTGCCCGCGGGAGCCAGCTCCCCGACCGCGTCGATGATGCGCGCCGCCTCCACGTTGGTGACGACCACAGCGTCGATTGCGGGGTGATCCGCCACGATGGCGCGCACGCGACGCGACACCTCGACCGTCGCCGAGACGGGGCAGACCACGAGCAGGATGACGGGCGGCAGGTCGCGCACCTGTTCGAGCGAGGCGAGGCAGCGGTCGAGCTCGGGTTCCGCGCTCGACAGCTCGGTCGCGTGGTCATAGGTGCCGGGCAGGTGCGGGTCCTTGCGGGCATCGGCCCAGTATGTGGGAATCACGATCGCAGCGTTCAACGGCCATCACGCTCCAGCCTCCCGCCTGCGGCGCGGCGCGCGGCCACACGGGGGTCCTCCCAAAGATCAGCGGACGCACGAGCTGGATCGGTGCGCGACGCTCGCGCTTATGCCGCCTTGAACGGTGACGACCCCTTGAAATACGGGCTCCGCGCCAACGAACGTCCGAGAGGATACCCTACCACATACATGACGACCGCCTCGCCGAGGCCCGTCCCCACCAGACCGAACGCATACATGGCGCCCCATACGCCGTCGAGCGAGATCGAGGTGAACGGGATCGTGTAGAAGCCGGTCGCCTGGAGCATGAGCGGCAGGTAGGCCGGCACGATGAGGGCGTTGGCGATGACCGGGCCCGCAAGTGCCACGAGCGGGTGGCGCCGGAGCTTCCACATGAATAGCGCTCCCAGGCAGGTGGCGAGCGATCCGAACACCACGTCGAGCATGCCGAGCATGCCGGTGCCCGAGAGCGCGATGTTCGCCACGTTCGCGATGGCGCACCCCAGCGTCAAGCCGGGTATGGCGGCCGGCGTGAAGAGCGCGAGCACGCAGAGGGCCTCGGACACGCGAAACTGCACGGGGCCCCATGCGAGGCTGCCCAAAAAGAGCATGGTCATGAGCGTGCACGCCGCGTAGACCGCAGCGATGACGCCCACGCGGGCGATGTCGATTGATTTCATGATGGGTCACCTTCTTGTACGCGAGGGCTTTACTGATGCCAGAACGCCCTCCCGCGACCTTTGGTGCCCAGGTCGTCTGCGCAAGCGCCTCAGGCAGAGCCCTCGGCGGCGCCTTGCATGCGGGTGAGCCGAACCAGCATGACAAAGCCCACGACTAGCAAGACCCCGATGGAAAGCACCCCTAAAGAAGGGTCGCCCGTGAGCGATGTCACGACCGATACTAGCAGAGTTCCCATGACCGACGCGTAGCGGCCGAAGATATCAAAGAAGCCGTAATACTCGTTCGCGTGCTCCTTGGGGATGAGCCGCCCGAAGTAGCTGCGGCTGAGCGCCTGGATGCCGCCCTGGAACATGCCCACGACGATCGCCAGGATCCAAAACTCGAACGCCGTCTGGAGGAAGAGGGCCGCGAAGAGCACGATTCCCACGTACGCCGCCACCGCGATGATGATCATCCGCAGCGTCCCGAAGCGCACAGCGAGGCGCCCGTAGATGATCGCCGAGGGGAAGGCCACGAACTGCGTGACGAGCAGGGCCAGGATGAGCTGGGTCGAATCGATTCCGAGCGACGAGCCGTAGGAGGTCGCCATCGAGATCACCGTGTGGACGCCGTCGATGTAGAAGAAGAAGGCGATCATGTAGATGAGCAGCGCCCGATCGCGCACGATGCGGCGCATGGTGCCCACGAGCCCGCTGAAGGTCGACCGCACGATCGCGCCGACGGTCTCACCGGGCGCGCGCTCCTTGCTGTAGCGCTGGGTGTAGGTGCGCACCAGCGGGATGGTGAAGGCGAGCCACCACGCGCCCGTGATGACGAAGGACAGGCGCGTCGCGACCATGGTGTCGAGCCCGAGCACCGAGGGGCCGAGCATGATGAGAGCGATGCAGAGGATGAACGGCACGCAGGAGCCCACGTACCCCCAGGCGTACCCCGATGACGACACGGAATCCATGCGCTCATCGGTCGTGACGTCGGTGAGCATGGCGTCATAGAAGGTCATCGACGAGTTGAGCCCGATCGTGCACAGCACGTAGACGATCAGGAAGGGCATGGCGCCCATGGGGATGGCCTGCGCGAAGCACAGCACGAGCCCTGTGAGGAAAAAGCCTAGGAAGAACTTGATCTTGTTGCCGGCGTAGTCGGCGAGCGACCCGAGCACCGGCATGAGCAGGGCCACGACGAGCGAGGCGACCGTCTGGGCGTTGGCCCATGCCGTCACGAGCCCGGCTGAGCTCGCGCCGGTGTTGATGGCGTTGAAGTAGATGGGTACGACCGAGGTGTTGAGGAGCACGAGCGCCGAATTTCCCACGTCGTACATGACCCAGTTGCGCTCGAGCTTCGTGTATTTCATGCGGGATCGCCACCTTCGCATCATGGTGTCGGTCTGACAAATCCCCTCTATGGTACGGCAGCCCTTGGGCGCGACATGTCAGGATTTGGCAAGCGTCACACCGGGCTCGGGGAGGTCAGTCGGCTATGTCGCACTCCTCCGTCGCATCGAGCACGCGGCCGGAGTAGTTGAGGCGCATCGTGACCTTCGTCAGGTCGCCGCCGTCAACGAGCCGCTCCGCGGCCACGCGATACATCTTGAGCGCCCGATCGAACACTTCGGGGAAGCTCTCGGTCGAGGTCTCGCCCGTGAAGGGGTTCTCCCACAAGCGGCCATCCAGGTTGCCGGCACCGCGCGGAAGCTCCATGGTGGCGCGGTGCGCGAGCGCGCCCGTGAGCGCGTAGTCCCGAGCCAAGCCCTCGAGACGGCCGACGATCCGCGCGCCGCGCGTACCCGCTGGCTCGACGATGCGGTAGAAGAGCCTCATATCGGCCACGGCGCCGCCGTACTCGGCCGCGCTCACTGTGAGCCCGTAGACGCGACGAGCCATGACGCTCATAAGCGCGCCGGCGACGCGGTTGACGCGCTCACTGGTCTCGAGCTCGTCCACAGGCGGATACGCGATGACGGTCGCGCCGCGCTTGAGCTGCATCATGAGCACGTCGAGATCTCCCTCGATGACGGCGTGCACCTGGCTGCCCGCGCGCTCGAGATCGGGGTCAGCCGCTTGGATGCCCCACTGCTGAGCGTAGACGAAGGGGTGCGCCGTGCGGTCGAGCACGTAGTGCGAGAGCAGGCCGAGCACGAACGCGCGACCGATGCCCGCGTCGTCATGCCGCAGGCGCTCGGTCCCCTCGCGAAGCGCCGCGAACTGACGCGTGATGCGCTTGCGATGCATGACCTGCCCGAGCTGCAGGCACGCCATGAAGTTGAGGGTGCGGAGGTGGAAGAAGAACGGGTCGGGGCCTTGATTGGCTATGAGAAACGCGACGCGCTCCTCATGGGAGGAGATGATGCCGGCAGGGAGGAGCTCGATGCTTTCCTCCCCGAAGAGGTGATGGGTGATGAGGGCGGGCATGCTGCTCCAATCTCTGCGGGCTCGCGGCGACGATGCGCCGGGCCTCGCGATCACTCCGGGGCGTATGCGCCCCATTATGCCTTGTCAGCGCACGTTCGTCCTCGCCCGCACAAACTCGGCAGGTCACGTTGTGGTCACCTCGAGGAGCCCTGCACATTTCCCGTGGCGCATTCCTTAAGGTTTGACGAGGGGGTCATATCCATGTGAGAGACTGGACGAGGTCTCGACGCGGCGCCGATCACGGCCGTATCGAGCAGGATCCGCTCCGCCCACCGGCACCGGGAGGTCATGCTCATGACTGAACTCGATGGACGCGAACAGAGCGACCTCAGCGCGAGCCAATACGAGTCGCATCCCGCCTCCGCCACGTGCCTTGCCCCGATCAGGTGTCAAGCCTCGGGCGGCGCGCACTTCGCTCAACCCACGCGCATGCGCCGCGCTCCCCTCTTGATCGGCAGCCTCGTTGCGCTCGCGGCGGTCGGCGCCCTCGTCGCGGGGATCTGGGGCGTCGTGATCCCTGTGCTCACCGCCGACACGGCCACCGAGACCGCGTACGACGAGCCCGCCGTCCTCATCGATGACGAGCTCACCGCCGTCATCTCCTACAACCTTGCCAGCACCCCGATCTCGACCCCGATCGAGCAGTGGACCGCGGGCGTCATGCCCTATCTCTTCCAAACCGACCCGGCATGGGCGGATGAGCCCTACGCCGGCGGCACAGTCGCGGAGAACGGCTGCGGCCCTACCGCCCTGACCATGGTCTATGTCTACCTCACCGGCGACACCTCCTACACGCCGGCGAGCATGAGCGCCTTCGCCGATGAGAACAACTACGCGCCCACCGGAGCGACCGAATGGGCCTTCATGACGGATGGCGCCGCTCAGCTGGGCATCTCAGGCTGGCAGGTCAACCCCAACCGCGCGAGCGTCACGAGCGAGCTCGAGGCGGGGCACCCCGTCATCCTCTCCATGCGACCGGGCACCTTCACGACCGTCGGCCACTTCATCGTGCTCACGGGAATCGACGAAAACGGCCAGGTCACCGTCCACGATCCCAACAGCCTGCTCAACAGCGTGCGCACCTGGGGCATCACCGAGCTCCTCAACCAGGCGTCCATGGCCTGGGCCTTCTCAGCGTAACGACGCGCGCAGGAGCTTTCTCTCCAATGCATACGACCTATCCGGCTTAATGCAGATGACATATGATATGATGTCATATCATATAGGAAGGAGCCGGATGAGTGCGATAGGAGTTCATCCAAGGGTATCCAGCCGACACCCAGAGGTTACAGACGATGACGTGGCGGCTGCCATGCGCGGGATGATTCGCTATAAGCAGAGATCGTCGGGTGAGTGGCTAGCGGTCGGCTTAGACGGCAAGAGCCGCCTTGTTGAGCTGGTCTACCAATACGATGCGGAGGAGGACTTCTTCTTCGTGTTCCACGGCATGACCCCACCGAGCAGCAAGACGCTTAGGGAGCTTGGATTGGAGAGGTGAGCATGAACGTATCTGAATACATGAAGAAGCACGGCCTCACCGATGCGACGCTCGATGAGATGGCGTTGCCCTATGAGCAGGGCGACTACGAGAACGAGATCGGCGCGGTATATAGCGGCTCTCATCTAGACGCGGTGGGCAAGCGCCGCGTGACGGTGATATACGACGCATCCGCCACGCAACGCGTGGCCGACATAGCCAGGGAGCGAGGGGTCAAGCCATCCGAGGTGTACAGAGACGCGCTCGACTACTACCTCGCCGCGCAGGCATAGCGCTCAAATCCACTCGGTCGCGCCGTCGTCGATGCGACCCGGCCCGAACAACTCGGCGGCGCGCGCAGCGCGGACGTTGCGAGCGACGCCGCGCGCCATACGTGCAGCACAAGAAGCGGGGCCGGATCCCTGAGATCCGGCCCCGCTCGCATTCGCGTCCTCGACGTGCGCGTTACACGTAGAAGAGGATGTCGTCGTAGGTGGGAACGGGCCAGTAGTCAGCAGCCACGATCTCCTCCATGGCGTCCACGGCGGCACGGAGCGTCGCCATGGCCGGCGCGACCTCATGCGCGTAGCAGTCCGCCTGCGCCTGCGCGTCGGTGAGACCCTCGGCCTTCTGATGCACGGCATCAAGCGCCTTGATCGACTCGTTGATCTCGGTCACGCCGTTGCAGAGCTTGTTGAGCGTGTTCTGCTCGCACTGCATGGTGGCGTCGACGCCCACGCCGCGAATCGTGTCGAGACCCTTGGCGACCTTGGTGGCGTACGCGGTGATGGCCGGGCGATAGGTGCGGCGCGCCTCGCGAATCATCGTCGTGGCCTCGATGTTCATGAGCTTGTTGTACTTCTCGACCTTGACCTCGTAGCGGCTGCGCGCCTCAGTCTCGGTCAGCACGCCCATCTTCTCCCAGAGCTCGAGGCTCTTCTCGGAGATCATCGCGGGCAGCGCGTCGGCGGTGGTGCGCAGGTTCGCCAGGCCGCGGCGCTCGGCCTCGATCTGCCACTCCTCGGAGTAGCCGTCGCCGGAGAAGAGGATGCGGCGATGCTCGCTCAGCGTGTTCTTGCAGTACTCGAGCGCGGCGGACGCGAACTCGTCCTCGGGCGTGCCCTCGAGCGCGTCGGCGAACTCCATGAGCGCCTCGGCGACGGCGGTGTCGAGCACGAGG
>CAZLGF010000027.1:12007-15143 GCA_964558955.1 uncultured Coriobacteriaceae bacterium | reverse complement strand
CGTGCCCTTCACTAGCATCAGGGTCATATCAGCAACCTTGAGGCAGGGAGGAAGCATGATCTCAGGTATCACGGTTGGCGTTCGTCGCGTGGCGGCGGCGGTCATGGTTATCGCGGCGCTCGGGTCGGTCGGCGCGCTCGCGGGCTGCTCGTCTGATGGCGATGCGGCTGAGGAGGAGGCGGTCAGCACGCTCGAGCTTGCCATCGGCACGGAGGCCGAGCTTGAGGACGGGCTCACCGTCACGGTCGACTCGGTGGACACGAGCCTCGTCAACTATGACGGCTCCGCGATCGTCGGGATCCATGTGACCTACGTCAACAACGGCGACAGCACGGCCGACTACAGCAGCTATGACTGGAAGGGGGAGGACAGCAACGGCGCTCAGGAGAGCCTCACGTACTACTCCGAGGGCACCGACGAGCTGAGCTCGGGCACGCTTGCGGCGGGCGGCACGGTCTCGGGCAACATCTACTTCAAGGAGGGGACCGTGAAGCTCCTCTACTTTGACAACATGTTCGATGACGAGGCCACCGCGAGCTGGATCGTCGAGTAGCGCACGCCCGCCTGTACCAACGCCGCCGACGAGCACTGGCCCGCGCCACCTCGCCGGCGGCTCCCGTTCGCGTCGCGCACGATGCGCGACGTTTCCATCACCGCGCCCCGGCGCGAAGCGGCGCGCGTCCGCGCAGGACGCCGCCGAGAGAAAGGATCGCTCATGTCAAAGAGTCCGTCTGATCAGGTTATCGTGAGGCCCAAGAAGAACATCCCGCTCGTCATCGCGATGGTGCTCGGCTTGGCGTACGCGCTCTACTCCATCTGGTACTGGTTTGGCGGCGGTGCGACGGCGCAGGCCTCCAGCGACTCGGCAGCCTCGCTCGGGGCCGCCATCGCGACCGTGCTCGTGATGCCGCATCTGGCGCTGACCTTCATCGCGGTCATCTTCAACGTGCTCGGCGTCACGATGAACAAGGCGGGCTTCGCGCTCGTCGCGGGCATCCTCTACGCCGTGGCGATGGTGCTCTTCTTCACCTACTTCATGTACGTCATCGTTCAGATGGTCCTGTGCTTCGTGGCGTTTGCCCAGATGCGCTCGGCGCGGCGGGCAGCCGCCGAGCATTAGGCGCTGAATGCCCCGAGCGGCTCGCATGACGCGCAAGAGGCCCCTTGCATGCCGCCCACGCCAGGAGGAGCGGGGTCACGACCGGGCGCGCTCGTCGCGCGTCCGGTCGCGGGTGCTCAAGCGCCGTCGGATGGGTATAGAAGCGACGTCGCCGCGCGATGAGGCGCGCCGCGCGATCGCGACGCTATGGGAGCTTGCGGAGGTGTGGAAGATGGAGCAGGCGCGAGAGCCGCGATCCACCGAGCCCTTGACCGAGGAGCTGCTTGCCGAGCTCCTATCCGCTCCCAACCCGGCGGCGTTCGCCGACGCGCACGGCATCGGGCGCCGCACGCTCTCCGACTACCTCAATCAGCTCCTCGACGAGAAGGGCCTCAAGCGCTCTGAAGTGGTGCGCGCGGCCGGTCTCAACGAGACCTTCGGCTACCAGATCTTCAGGGGGCAGCGCGGCGCCACG
Source organism: uncultured Coriobacteriaceae bacterium (assembly GCA_964558955.1). GTDB lineage: Bacteria > Actinomycetota > Coriobacteriia > Coriobacteriales > Coriobacteriaceae > Coprousia. The sequence continues at coordinate 13,569 of CAZLGF010000027.1, read as the reverse complement.
CGCGACAAGGTGCTCCAGCTCGCGCTCGCCATGGGGTGCGACCTGGTCGAGACGGGGCGCCTGCTCAAGGCCGCCGGCGTGAACGAGCTCTACTGCAAGGACCGCCGCGACGCGATCATCATCTTCTGCATCGACCGGGGGCGCACCCTCCAGGAGGTCGACGAGGAGCTGTATCGCTTCGGCGAGGAGACCCTCGGCTCATGACGCGGGGCTCTGCTACCATGGCGCTATGACCGCCGACACATCCACACATCCCATGGCCGAGCTCGCGTCAGACGAGCTCGACGCCTATCTTGAGGCCGTGGCGCGCGCCGACGCCTACGTGGCGGTGCGCACGCTCAGCACGGCCGGAGACGGCGCGGGCATGACGGAGCTCGTGCGCTTTCGCGCGACGGACGCCGCGTCACTCGGGCCGTTCGTCCGCAAGCGCATCGATCTCGCCAGCGGGCTGGGCACGGTATACGAGGAGCTCTTCGCAGCGGAGCGCGCCGGCCGCCGCTTCCTGCACCTGCCGCGGATCATCGAGTGCTATAAGACGGGCGCCGAGCTCGTGGTGATCTCGGAATACGTTCCCGGCGAGACGCTCGACGCGTACGTGCGCGCTGGCAGTGCGTCACGTGCGGGGCTTGCGTGCGCTCGTGCGGTCTTCCCAGCGCTCTGCGATGCGGTGATCGAGCTGCACGAGGCACTCGACCAGCCGATCATCCACCGCGATCTCAAGCCGCGCAACGTCATCGTGGCCCCGGCCGGACTCTTCCTCATCGACTTCGGCATCGCCCGGCGCTACCGCGATGGCGCGGGCGGTGACACCGTGCGCTTCGGGACGCGGGCGTGGGCGCCGCCCGAGCAGTACGGCTTCGGCCAGACCGACGTGCGCAGCGACGTCTTCGCCCTGGGCAAGCTGTTGGGGTTCTGCCTGACGGGCGAGGAGCTCGACGCGCCCATCGACGCGGCGGCGCTCGCCGGCGTGGCGGGAACGGCGCTCGCCGAGGTCGCCGCGCGGGCGACGGCGTTCGACCCCGCGGGGCGCTACGAGAGCGTGCGCGCGCTCAAGAAGGCGTTTCTCGCGGCCGTCGGCGCGGGGGCCGAGGCGGGGGAGGGTGCCGCTGCTGCGACCTCGGCGTCACGTCCCGAGCGGGACGCCGATCCCATCGCGGACGGCGACGCATCCGCCGCGCAGGCCGCGCGCTCCCACCCCGCCTCAGGCCTCCGCTCCCGCCTGGCGCGCCCGCTTCCCGGATGGATCGGCGTCATCTGGAACGCCCTCCTGTTCCTGGTGGCGGTCCTCTGCGTTGAGCAGGCGTACGAGAGCGTCGTCGCCCCGACCGGCACTGACGCCCTCATGCCCCTGTGGTATCGGGTGCTCTTCAACGTGGGGTTCATCCTGCCGCTGTTCGGCGGCGCTCTCTATCTGCTCGCGTATAAACGCCCGCTCAAGCGCCGCATCCCCGCGCTCGCGGCCCGCCGGCTGCGCGACGATCTCAAGGCCTACCTCGTGCTCATCGTGCTGCTCTTCGTCGTGCTCGTCGTCGCGAACGTCATCGCCCTGGGGTGATCGCGCC
>CAZLGF010000027.1:4563-11907 GCA_964558955.1 uncultured Coriobacteriaceae bacterium | reverse complement strand
GCGCGCGCCGCCTCATGCCGAAGCTGACGTTCCGATGTCGATTGCGTCCTCGCGTGCGGGGGTTACTTGAGTTCGGCTCCACCGGCGCGCATAATGGTTGCTCGTTCATCGAGAGGGGATGTTCCGTGCACCTTGATCTTAACCAGCGCGCCCCATTTGCCGACGTTCGCCGCGTCGGCATCCCACGCGCGCTTCTCTACTACCGCTTCGGCATCGCCTGGCGCACCTTCTTTGAGCAGCTCGGCCGCGAGGTCGTGATCGATGACCCATCCGACCGCGGCACGCTCGAGGTAGGGGATCGCCTCTCGGTCGATGAGTGCTGCCTGGCGTCCAAGCTCTACCTCGGTCACGTGGCCGCGCTCGCCGACCGCTGCGACGCCGTCTTCATCCCGAGCCTGGTGGGCGAGGCTCGCTTCGAGCTGTTCTGCACCAAGTTCCACGCTCTGCCCGACCTCGCCGCGAACGCGTTCGCCGTGGCCGGGCGGCCGCTGCGCGTGCTGTCGCTGCGCGTCGACGCGCGCTCCGGCTCGACCGAGCGCGATTCCTACCTCGACCTGGCAAGGCGCCTCGGGGCCTCGCTCAAGGAGGGGAAGCGCGCCTACCAGGCGTCCATCGCGGCGCAGCGCGCCTACGATGAGGCCATGGCGCGCGAGCAGGAGCGGCTGCTCAAGCATCTCGGCAAGATGCCAGCGTCAGCGCGCCCGCTCACGATTCTCGTCGCCGCGCATCCGTACGTGTCGCACGATCCCTTCGTGGGCGGCGTCGTGGAGGAGGCCCTGCGCGCCCAGGGCGCCGTCGTGCTCTTCGCCGACGAGACCGACCGCGCGCGCTCCCTCAAGGCGAGCTACGACTTCTCCCGCTCGATGCCCTGGATCGTGAATCGCGAGCTCGTCGGGTCGATCCTGACGCTTTACGAGCAGATCGACGGCATCGTGCTCATGAGCGCCTTCCCCTGCGGCCCCGACTCGATGGTCGATGACGCCATCGACCGATGCGTGAAGGGCAAGCCCATCCTCACCCTTACGGTCGATGCCCAGGGCGGCACGGCTGGCGTGGAGACGCGCGTCGAGAGCTTCGTCGACATCCTCTCGTATCAGAAGAAGGGCGGGTACCTCCATGCGCAGAATCACTGATGAGCCCGAGCAGAGCGCCGGCGAGCCCCGCGTGAAGGGCCCCGCCGAGGAGCGCGGTCGCATCATCATGCGCCCGGGCGTCCCGCGTCCGCTCTTTCTCACGGGCAAGCGCCCCAAGCGCGACCGGCACACCCGCCGCAAGGTGGCGTTCTTTCACTTCCGCTCCTACGAGCCGGCCTTCAAGTACTTCGTCGAGCAGGTCCTCGACGCCGATTTCATCCCGCTGCCGCCGCCCACGCGCCGGACGGTGCGGATCGGCGAGGAGAACTCGACCGACTACGTCTGCACGCCGTTCAAGCACATCCTCGGCGACTACGTCGAGGCGCTCGAGCGCGGGGCCGACGTCCTCGTTCAGCTGACGGCCTTCTGCCGCCTGAGCTACTATGGCGAGCTCGCCGAGATGATCCTGCGGGACATGGGCTACGACGACTTCCAGATGCTCAACTTCTCGCACGTCGCCAACGGCACGTTTCGCGACTACGTCGCCTACTGCAAGAAGGTCGTGAACCCCAACCTGTCGATCACGCACGGCGTGGCGCAGCTCCTCGCGGTCTTCCGCATGGTGACCCACATCGACGACTTCCGCGACCGCTACCTCGCGCGCGCCGGGTTCGAGGTCGAGCCCGGCTCGTTCGAGCGCGTGCGCGCGCAGTTTCTGAGCGACATGAACGCCGCGACCACCATCACCGAGATCGAGAGCGGGTATCATCGCGCGCTCGCGGCCCTCGATGAGCTGCCCATCGACAAGCCGGTCGATCCGGTTCGCGTCGCCATCGTGGGGGAGTACTACACCGCGCAGGACCACGCCAGCAACCTCAACGTGGAGCGCAAGCTTCTCGACATGGGGGTCGAGCTGCGTAATTGCATGTCAATCACCGCGTTCAACCTGCGCCATCACGAGCAGGCCGCGCTCGCGGGCATCTCTGAGTACTGCACCTACAACATGGGTCCCACCTCGACCTTCAACATCGCCGCGGCCAAGCGCTGCGCCGAGGAGGGGTTTGACGGGATCGTGCACATCAAGTCGGCCGGATGCACGCCTGAGATCGACGTCATGCCGCCGCTCCAGCGCCTCAGCCGCGACTACCACGTGCCCGTGCTCTTCCTGACGTTCGACACGCAGACCTCGGACGCCGGGCTCGACACCCGGCTCGAGGCCTTCTATGACATGATCGCGATGAGAAAGGTTCGCTAAATGGAAGCATATCTGGGCATCGACACGGGATCGATATCCACGAAGGGCGTGATCATCGGGCCCGACAAGACGATCATCGCGCGATCCTATCTCTGGACCGAGGGGGACCCTTCTGACGCCGTGCGTCGCGTCGTCGACGACCTGCGCTCTCAGATCGACCTGGACGAGGTGCGCGTCATGTCCATCGGCACGACGGGGTCGGCGCGCCGGCTCGTGGGAGCCATGCTCGACGCGCAGGTGGTGAAAAACGAGATCACCGCGCACGCCGTGGGCACGACCTTCCTCCATCCGGATGTGCGCACCATCCTCGAGATCGGCGGCCAGGACTCCAAGATCATCTGCATCGAGAACGGCATCGCGGTCGATTACGCCATGAACACGCTGTGCGCGGCGGGGACGGGCTCGTTCCTGTCGAGCCAGGCGCACCGCCTGGGGGTGGAGGTCGAGGAGTTCGGCGCGATCGCGCTCACGAGCTCAAAGCCCGCGAACATCGCCGCGCGCTGCACGGTCTTCGCCGAGAGCGACCTCGTTCACAAGCTGCAGGTGGGGTATGAGAAGCGCGACGTGATCGCGGGGCTGTGCCGCGCGGTCGCCACGAACTACCTCAACAACGTCGGCAAGGGCAAGAAGATCGAGAGCCCCGTGGTCTTCCAGGGCGGCGTCTCCAAGAACGTGGGCGTGGTGCACGCCTTCGAGGAGGCGCTCGGCAAGGAGGTTCTCGTCGATCCCGACGGTCACCTCATGGGGTGCTTCGGCGCGGCGCTGCTGGCGGCCGACGCGCCCGTGATGCGCAGCGAGCCCTTCCGTTTTAACGTCGATGACTTCGAGTTCCGCACGCGCGAGGTGGTCTGCGGGCATTGCGCGAACCACTGCGAGATCGTCTGCGTCTACCGCGACCAGGAGCTCATCGACTCATGGGGCAACCGCTGCGACCGCGGCGCCATCCGCCCCAAGGAGCGCACGACCCAGGCGCGGCGCTCGCCAGCGCGCGCCTAGGTGCGGAGCACGCAGACACGAAACACCTAGACACGAAAACGGCCGCCCGCGGGCGGCCGTTTGCATCTTTGGGGGCGGTGCGGCGCTTAGATGCTGTTCATCTGAGCGGCGACCTTGTTGTACCAGTCCTGCCACGTGGGCGGGCAGTACTTCTGGGCCGCGGCGGTGGTGAGCGTCGTGCCGTAGACGCGCGCGAGATAGGCGACGTGGGAGGGAATGGCCTCCTCCCAGCTGCTGAAGCTCTGGCCCAGCCAGCCCCACGCATTGTAGGAGCGGAAGCAGTAGGTGCCCTTCGTGCTCTCGATGCAGGCGATCGCGGGCGACCAGCGTGGGTCGACGCCGTAGGTCCACGCCGCCTCGGCGAAGACGCTGCCGTACCCTGCAAGCGGGGACCCCTCGAGATAGGCATCGATGCGAGAGGTCCACTCCGCGATGAACTCGTCGTAGCTCAGGCTCCAGTCGACGCCGCCCGAGGCAACCGAGGTGCTCACGGTCTGGCCGGTCGCGGTGGCGGTGTTGGCGGTGTTCTCCGAGTCGGTGCCGGTGCCGCTCGCGGCTGCGGTCTGCTCCTCCTCATCGGCGGCGGCGAGCGCCGCGAGCTCGGCGGCTTCCTCCTCCTCGGCCTGGGCCTGCGCCGCGGCGCGGGCTTCCTGGGCGGCGGCGAGCGCGTCGGCGGCCGCGGCCTTCTCCTCCTCGAGCTCGGCCTGGGCGGCGGCGAGCTCGGCCTGAGCCTCCTCGAGCTCCTGCTGCTTGGCGGTGAGCTCATCGATGGCCTCGGTGCTCGCGGCCTGGATCTCGTCCATGTAGACGCAGCTTGAGATGAAGTCGCTCAGGTTCTGGGCGCTGAAGATGATGCTCACGAGCGTGTTGGAGCTGGAGCGGGTCTTATAGCTCTCGCGCATGGCTTGGCTCGCGCGCTCCTGCAGCTCGGGCAGCTCCTCCTCGATCTCGGCGATCAGGACCTCGATCTCGTCGATCTGCTCCTGCAGCGCCTCGAGCTCGGCGACGGCCTCGGTGTACGCGGCCGCGGAGGACTCGAGCTCCGTCTCGGCTTCCTCGAGCTCGGCCTGGGTCTCGGTGGAGACGCCGTAGGCGACGGAGGAGAGCACCGGGGTCGCGGCGAACGCGACGGCGAGCGCGGCGCAGGTGAGCGCACGTGCCGGTCGACGGGCGATGATGTGGATGATCGACGTCTGTGAGTCACGCATGGAGTCCTCAGCATTCCTCGAGCCTTGTCCTCGTGCCGAGTGTAGCACGGTGTTTTCTTTAACTAACCCCCTGCTAGGAGGTTAAGGTTCAAGTTGAAGGTTTAAGATAGGCTGCCACCTGCGGGTTTGCTCAATCGTTGAGAAACGATGGAGTTTCAAGTTCACGTTTAAGGTTAAACCTCAAGCGCCGCCCGGGACATCGCATCGATGATGAGCAGGGGCGTTTGCGATCGAGCGGCCCGCTGTGCGCGCCGCTCGGCAGTTCATGACAAACCTGTATGACCATGCGGGCGGCTCCCGCGCCCCGCGCCGCGCCCGGTATACTTACAAGTTCCATGTCCCGCGTCGACGCCCGCGCGCCCGCGGCGGCGCGTCGGGGAGCGCACCGTCGCGGGCGGCGCGGCACCTGTGGAGAAGAGCGTCCTATGCACTGTATCGAGCGAGAGTTCATACCGGTCCTGCTGGGTGGCGACATCAACGTCTACTCGGTCGCGCGCGCGTTCTACGAGCAGTACCAGGTATCATCCGTCTGCTTCGGCAAGTACCGAACCGGTCCCGCCTACCGCAGCCACATGATCGACTACCACCCCAACGAGCGCATCGACACCCCCGCGGTCTTTCTCGAGACGGTAAACGGCTTCGCCCAGGCGCATGCGGACAAGACGATCGTGCTCATGGGGTGCGGTGACTCCTACGTCGCCCTCATCGCCCAGGCTAAGGACGCCGGCTCGCTCGCGCCCAACATCGTCGCGCCCTACGGATCCTTCGAGCTCATGGACCAGGCCCAGCGCAAGGAGTTCTTCTACGCGCTCTGCGAGAAGCACGGCGTGCCGTACCCGCACACCTTCACGTTCACGGCGGCGATGCTCGCGCCGGAGGGCGCGGAGCTCACGGCCCTCGATGAGCTCGATCTGACTTACCCGCTCATCCTCAAGCCCTCCGACGGCATTCGGTACTGGGAGCACCCATTCGCCACGCAGAAGAAGGCTTACACGATCGCCGATCGCGCCGAGCTCGAGGCGACCATTCGCGCGATCTATGCCGCGGGCTATCCGGATGACCTCATCATCCAGGACATGGTGCCCGGCAACGACGAGCGGATGCGCGTGCTCACGAGCTACTCCGATCAGACGGGCACGGTGCGCATGATGTGCCTCGGGCACGTGCTGCTCGAGGAGCACGCCCCGCACGCCGTCGGCAACCACGCCGCGATCATCACCGAGCCCCATGACGAGCTCATGGGCGCCGTGCGCGCGCTGCTCGAGGACCTGGGCTACGTGGGCTTCTCGAACTTCGACGTCAAGTACGATGAGCGCGACGGCTCGTTCAAGTTCTTCGACTTCAACACGCGGCAGGGGAGAAGCAACTACTACGTGACGGCCTCGGGCTTCAACGTGGCGCGCTACGTGGTCGAGGAGTACGTGTACGGCCGTCCGTTCGAGCCCGCCTTCGAGACGGCGCAGGACGAGTTTCTGTGGATGGTCGTGCCGCGCCGGGTGATCTTCCGCTACGTGAAGGATCCCGAGCTGCGTCGGCGCGCTCGCGCCCTCATCCGCGCGGGACGATGGGTGAACCCCGTCTTCATGCGCGCGGACCGCTCCTTCAATCGATGGCTGCGCATGGTTCACACGCATCTGCGCCATTTCACGTTGTTCAAGCGCTACTACGCCTAAGCCCGGTCGGCGGACTGGCGGACGCGTCGCCTGCGCTAGCCGGCACGGCGCCGCGCCGGCTGCAGGGGTTTGGCGCGCCGGGGCGCAGAGGAGGTTGGAAGATGGAGAAGCTCGGAGTCATCGGCGGCATGGGGCCCGAGGCGACCTCGTACTTCTACGATCAGCTCGTGCGCCACACGGATGCGGCGCGCGATCAGGAGCACCTCGATGTCGCCATCCTCTCGTGCGCGTCGATGCCCGACCGCACGCGCGCGTTCGAGACGGGGGAGCGTGGGCCCCTGCTCGAGAAGATGAGCGCCTGCACCGCAGCGCTCGAGGGCCTCGGGTGCGCGCACATCGCGATTCCCTGCAACACCTCGCACGTGTTCTTCGACGAGATCCAGGCGACGACGAGCGTGCCCATCATTCACATGCCGCGCGAGACGGTCGCCTGCATCATGCGTCGCGCCGCGGCGGCAGGGTGCGCCGCACCCCGCATCGGCGTCATGGGGACGGACGGCACGATCGCCTCGGGCGTCTACGCGCGCGCGTGCGCGGAGGCGGGCGCGGAGGCGGTCGCGCCCGATGCGGCGCGCCAGCGCGACGTGATGTCGATCATCTACGATGACATCAAGGCCGGCCACGCTCCTAACCTCGCGGCGTTCGATCGGGTGATGGAGGCGTTTGCGGCGGCGTCCTGCGACTACGTGATCCTCGCCTGCACCGAGCTGTCGCTCATCGGGCGCTATCGCGCGCTCGACGAGCACGTGGTCGACGCGCTCGACGTCCTCGTGCGCGTCTCCATCGAGCGCTCGGGCGCCCGGTGGCGGGCATAGGGCCCGTCGCGCGCCCCCTGTGCTAGCATGGCCGTAGTGTCAATGGCCTCGATGGTGGTGTGGAGACGCACGGGCGCGCAGCGCCTAGGAGAATGGGGTGCCACTCCCCAGCTATACCAGTAACCGTGACTCGCGGGCTCGCGGGGCGCGCCGCAGATCGGACGGCGCGCGCGAGCCGGTAGACGCGACAAGCCGGATCGCCTCCCATCGTGAAGCGCTCATGCGCGGGCCCTGGAGGGAAGGACAACCACGATGGTCGAGAGAGATGGCGGCCGGGTGCGCGCTGCGTCGCGTCCGGGCCGTGGCGGCGGCGCGCGCATGCGC
>CAZLGF010000027.1:3219-4463 GCA_964558955.1 uncultured Coriobacteriaceae bacterium | reverse complement strand
CCCGTCGACCGAGACGGGCGCCACGCGGCCGGCATGGGAGGCGGCGTGGCCGACCTTCGCGGGAACGCCGTCCGGCGCGGTGACGACGGCGGCGACGCCCACGGCGGCGGCCGCGCTGGCATGGGACGCTCCCTTCTCCTACGGGGCCGGCACGGGTGCCTCCGACCCACTCATCGTGGGCGACTGGGTCTACCTCATCTCCGGGAGCTCGCTCATCAAGATCGACTGCGCGACGGGAACCGAGGTCGCGCGCGTGAGCATCGGCTCGAGCATTCGCTTCTTCTGTCGTCCCGCCTACGCGGACGGCCTCATCCTCGTCCCCGCAGACGACGGGTCCATCTCGGCGTTTCGCGTCGACACGCTCGAGCTCGTATGGAGGAGCGCCGCGCTTGACGACGGTCACACCTATCAGGCTCTCTCCAACATCACGGTGATCGGCGACGCCGTGTACACGGCGTTCACGGAGCCGGGCTCGCAGACGGGTACGGCCGGCGCGATCGTCTGCGTCTCGCTCACCGACGGGAGCACCATCTGGACGCGCGTCACCGAGACGGCGACGACGGGTATCGCCGAGGGATACTACTGGGCGGGGTCCGCGGCGTCGGGGAGCGATCTCATCATCGGCAGCGAGTCGGGCTCGGTGCTGCTCGTCGACGGCGCGGACGGATCCGTTCTCTCGAGCGTCTCCATCGGGACGCCCTGTCGCGCGGGGATCGTGGTCGACCCGGATGACGCGAGTGTCTTCTATGCCGTGTCGCGCGATGACGGCACGCTGTACCGGATCGTGCGCACCGGTGATGAGCTCAGCGTGACCGGGTCGGTGTCCTTCGCGGCGTCCTCGACCTCCACGCCGGCGATCACGGGCGGACGCGCTTACGTGTGCGGCGCCGACGACGCGGGCCGCGGCACGCTGTCCATCATCGACGTCGAGACCATGACGGTCGAGGTGACCGTCGTCGCGGGCGCGGGCGCGGCGCAGGGCGCGCCGCTCGTCTCGGTGCAGGAGAGCGGCACCTACGTCTACTTCACGTGCAACGAGCCCACGGGGAGCGTGTGGGTCTATCGTCTCGGCGATGACGCGGCCTCCGTGCTCTACACGCCCGACGAGGCGTATCAGCAGTACTGCACCGCCTCGATCGTGGCGGACGGTGACGGCGCTCTCTACGTCACGAACGATGCGGGCGTCCTGTTCAAGCTCGTGGCATCGGCCGACGCCTCGGGTGCGCAGGATGGCGGCTCTGAGG
>CAZLGF010000027.1:0-3119 GCA_964558955.1 uncultured Coriobacteriaceae bacterium | reverse complement strand
GCCGGCTCCTCCTCGTCCACGGGCGCGTCGACCTTGGCGGGCGCCCTGTCCACGATCTCCGTCGCGGACGCGGGTGATGCCGGGACCCTGGTGGAGGCGGTGGCCGCGGTTGATGAGGATGAGACGGAGGCCGCTGATGCGGTTGCCGCCACCGCCGCGCTCACGGCGGATGCGCACGTGGCCGATGCGGAGGATGGTGCGGAGACGGGGCTCAATCTGTGGGCGGTCGGCGGAGTCGTCGTCGGCGCGGCCGGGCTCATCGCCATCCTGGCGTATCTGGGCGCCGTGCGTCGGCGGGAGGGCGAGTGCGGATGACGAACGACCAAGAGAATCGACCTGACGCTCCGGAGGAGGAGTCTGCCGCCTCCGGGCCGTCGTGCCGTCGTCGCGCCGCGCTCGTTGTGGCGGCGGCCTGCTGCACCGTGCTCATCGCGGTCTCGCTCGGCGTGCTGATCTCCGATGCGGGCGGCCTCTCGTCGCTCGCCTGGCTGTTTCAGACCACGGCCGCGTCTCAAGGCTCGGCGGCGCTCGACGCTGGTGGCGAGGAGGATGAAGCGGCCGCAGGTGCTGACGCGCGCGCGGAAGATGCCGAGGCTGACGACGCGTCGACCGACGCCGCGAGCGGCGATGGCTCGTCCGCAGATGACGCGGCCTCAACCTCGAGCGATAGGGGCGGTACCGCGTCCGCCTCGACGAGCGCCGATGCGTCCGCCGGGGCGGGAGCGGCGTCCTCGTCGTCAGAGGACGCCGCGAGTTCATCGAGCGGCAACACCTCATCAAATGCCACAACGGAGCAGGGAAGTCAGGAGCAGCAGTCGATTACCGTGTCCGTGACGGTTGACTCCTCCGCGGCGGACGGCTCGGTGAGCGCGCGCCGGACGCTCACGCTCGACGCCGACGCGACCGCCTACACGGCTCTCCAAGGGCTGGGGCTCTCGGTGAGCGCGCGCACCACGCAATTCGGCGTCTACGTGGCGGCGATCGGCGGGCTCGCTGAGTTCGAGTATGGGAGCGCGAGCGGTTGGGTGTACACGGTCAACGGGATCTCGCCCAGCCTCAGCGCCGACAGCTACGTGCTCTCCGATGACGACCAGGTGGTGTGGACGTACGTGACCGGATGATGCGCGCCCGCGCGTCCGCGTGGCGTGCGACGGCGATCTGTTTGACAGTGGAGCCGACGAGGACGACAGCGCGCTACTTGACGGCAGGGCCGGCGAGGAACCGCTTCCGGCTGAAGAAGTTGTACCAGGTGACGCAGAACGTGGCGATGACCTTCATGAGCTGGTAGGCGATATGGAGGAAGCCCACGCCCACGAACATGAGGACGTCCGTGAGGCCCAGTCCAATCGCCGAGAGGATCGCGAAGATCGTGAACTCGCGCTTGCGGCTCATGTCGTCACGGTGCGTGAAGACGTAGCGCAGGCTCAGCACGTAATTGACCGCCACCGAGGTGAGAAACGACAGCGTGGTGCCGAGCAGGTAATCGAGACCGCAGATCTCGACGAGCACGATGAGCATGAGCCAGTCGATGGCGAACGACAGGATGCCGACGGCTGCGAACTTCATGAACTGCCGCAGTGACTGTTGAGAGAGAACCGTGCGCACCGATACCGTCCTCACGCATCGCGCCGTGCGCGACGCCTCGTGCCCTGCATGAATCGTTACCGCATCCTTACCTTACGGCACGATGGGAGCTGCGGAGACGGGTTCCCGCGCGCCCATGAAGAAAGCAAATCTGAAATAAAGCTGAAGGCATGGTGGCGGGTCTCGTTTGCGTGGCCGCGGCGCGCTCGTGTCATAATGGACGCGGTCAAAAGCCGTGGCGTCTTACGCGCGCGGCATCGCATCAAGGGGGTCACTATGAGTACGTACATGCTGTCCTGTGAGTCAACCGCCGATTATCCGCAGTCGTTCTTCGAGGAGCGCGCCATCGCGTGGACGCCGTTTCATTACAACCTGGATGGTGTGAGCTATCCGGACGACCTCTACGCCTCGATCACCCCGGAGCGCTTCTTCTCCCTGATCAAAGACGGCGCGCAGCCCACGACCTCGCAGGTGGGCGTTGGCGCGTACGTCGAGCTGTGGGAGCCGTTCCTCAAGGAGGGGAAGGACGTGCTGCACCTCACCCTCTCCTCGGGGATCTCGGGGACCTACAACTCCGCCTGCGTGGCGGCCGAGCAGCTCAACGCCGCCTACCCCGAGCGCACGGTGCGCGTCATCGACTCGCTCTGCGCGTCGGCGGGCTACGGCCTGCTCATGGAGTACCTCGCCGACCTGCGCGACGAGGGGATGGGTTTCGAGGAGGCATGCGCCTGGGCCGAGGAGCACCGCTTCAATGTCAACCAGTGGTTCTTCGTCTCAGATCTCGAGTGCCTCAAGCGCGGCGGCCGCATCTCGGCGACGAGCGCCCTGCTCGGGAACGCTCTCAAGATCTGCCCCGTGATCAACATCAACGTCGAGGGCAAGCTCATCCCGCGCCAGAAGATCCGTACGACCAAGAAGGCCATCGCCGAGCTCGTGCGCATGATGGAGGCGCATGCCGAGGGTGGGAGCGCCTACACGGGCAAGTGCGTGCTATCGCACTCCAACTGCCGTGCGGATGCCGACGCGGTCGTATCTGGCATCGAGGAGAAGTTCCCGCAGCTCAAGGGCAAGGTCAAGGTGAACAACATCGGCACGGTGATCGGCTCGCACACGGGTCCTGGCACGGTTGCCCTCTTCTTCATGGGCGACCGGCGCGTGGACTGACGTCTGCGTGACGTCTGAGCGCGGGTCCACGCGCCGGTCGCCGGGATCCGCGCTCAGCGCTTGTCGAAGCGCGGCGGCACGTAGTCGGACGTCTCGAGGAAAAACGTCAGCAGTCGGTTGCGCAGGCGCGCGACGTCCTCGGCATAGGCGGGGTCATCGATGAGGTTCACGGTCTCCATCGGGTCGTCTGCGAGGTCGTAGAGCTGGTCGCCCTCATAGAGGCGCATGACGTACTTGAGGTTTCCCGCGCGCGCCATGACGGCCTTGGTGTGCGCGGGCCCCTCTTCGTGCTGCGCGGAGATGCGCGGCCAGTACGAGGACTCGGGGCCGTGCTCAGGCTCCATGGCCTGCCACTCGCCATGCAGGCGGCC
>CAZLGF010000026.1:4728-15273 GCA_964558955.1 uncultured Coriobacteriaceae bacterium | reverse complement strand
TCGATCCCTGGGACTTCCTCACGCGGGTGGACCGGGTGTTCGATCGTCTTGAGAGTTTGAGCTTCGCCGCGCCGTCCGCCGAGTAGCCGCGACCTCGCGCCGGCACCTATGAGCCGTACGTGGTGATGTAGTCGAGGATCTCCTGCCGGGAGTGCAGGTCGGTCTTATCGTAGATGCGCTTGATATGCGTGTGCACCGTGTTGGTCGAGAGCTGCAGCTCCTCGCTCACGCGGGCTTGGGTGTGGCCGAGCGCGTAGAGCGTGAGGACCTCGATCTCGCGCCCGCTGAGCCCGAAGCGCCGCCCCATCTCGAGAACGGCGGTGGCGATGTGCACGTCGGGCGTGGCGCTGGGAAGGGGCGCCTCGGCCTCGGTCGCGACGGCTAGGACGCCCATGAGCGGGATCCGACGCACGTCATCCTGGGTGATGGGTCCGCGCGGTTCGGGCTGGGCATTGCTCGCGGCGCGCGCGCGATCAGCGGCGGTGACGCGGTTGGGGTCATTGAGCAGCTGCGTCAGAACCACGTGCGCCGCACACAGGGCCCAGAGCCCCATGAAGGCGATCACGACGGCGTCGTTGCCGGGCATGATGGTGGCGAGGAGGGCGTCGAGCGCCATGCCCACGATGGTGAAGACGTGCAGCGCGACCCAGGCGAGCGCCGTGTAGAAATACGGATCCCGCACGCCGAAGCTGACGAACGCGACCGAGAGGTACCACACGAAGGCACGGACCAGTAGCGAGACCACAATGGAGAGCGCGCGCCCGGCGGTGGTTCCCGTCTCGCCGATGGCGAGCAGGACGATTCCCACGGCAAGCAAGATGTCGATGACAAGCCAGATGTCCGTGGCGATCGAGCGCTCGGGCGCGCGCACGATCGCGCGCATGCCGATGAGCGCGATCAATGCAATGAGTAGGGCCACGCCGATGCAGGGGATGAGGCCGAGTCCGTGCGCGATGCCCGTGGGGAACGCGATACCCATGCCGATCGGGATTGAGATGCAGCAAATGCCGAGCGCGGCGGCCGCGAGGTAGCTCCTGCTCGAGAAGCGCCGCTCGCTCGTCCCGAAGTAGGCCTCCGAGATGGCGGGGAAGGCGTCGCTCGGCACGTCTACCGCGCGCGATGCCCGCACCACGCCGAACTGGATGAAGCTGCAGGCGAATGCCGCGATGTGCCGCGTCGCCTCGGTGGCCCCACAGATCAGCACGAGCACCTCGCCGATCGCGAGCGCCGCGAGCGCGACGAGCGCCACCGCGGCCGATGAGGTTCCGCGCAGCTTGCGCAGCCAGTAGAAGCCGAGGAACGCACTGCCCGTCGCGGTGACGGCTCCGAGCGCGAGCGCGAGCGGGATGGGCGCCGCGGTGCCGGTGAGGTCGAAGAACGAGAGGGCGAGCGATGAGATGCCCGCGGCGTGGACCGAGATGAAGGTGATAAGGGAGACGGCGCGCTTGGTCAGGCGCCCCGTGCGCAGCGTCGCGAGCATGAGCGCTGCCGCCGCGAGGCATGAGATGAGGGGCGCGCCGGCTTCAAGCACAGGGTCGACGGAGCTGCGATAGGCGCCGTGGATCGTGAGGCTCAGCACCGCCGAGGAGAGCGCGAGTCCGAGCGCGGGTGGAACGAGCAGCGACCGGTTGCGAGCGAGTCCGGCGAGCGGGGCTTCCGCTCCAGCGTGGTCGCGAGCCGTGGCCTGCTCGTCTGGCGTCGATGGCACGTCTGCCTCCCTGCCGTTGCGTTCCGGACTGTTCACGGATGATCAAAAGTATACCTTTGTACTACACTGAATGGCTGCAGGTATCTAGGGTATGCCCGCGGCCACGGAGGGAAGGCACATGGACGAACGCGCCGTCGACACGCACGCTGCCCCGCGCGCAGAGGCCGGGGCCGTCGGGCTCGCTGTCACGACGGGGGCCGAGTCGGATCCCGCGGCGGGTGCTGAGGGGGGTGCGGCGCCGGATTGCGACCGTACCTCCGAGAGCTCCGACGACGACGTCGCGCAGGGCCCCGAGCTGACGCCCGAGGAGCTCGCCGCCATCCGCGCGCGCAACGCCTTCATCTGGGCGGCCGACCGCGCGCTCACCGATGTGCGTCAGCGCTCATATGAAGGGAAGCTCACCACCACTGCGCGCTGGGTCAAGCAGGCCTTCGCGCCCGAGGGGACCGATTCTCGCACCTTCGCGCGCGAGCTCGTCACCTACATCGAGGAGCGCGATCATGCTGAGGCGGCTCCCGTGATGGGGCGTGTTGCGGCTCCCAAGCCCCTGAGCGTCCAGCTTGAGGGCGTCGACCGCACGGATGACGACCCCTTGCCGGAGCTTGACGTCAGCGACATCGCCTTCCTGCAGGGCAAGCAGGGTACCTACCTCTATTCCGTCGCGCTGCTCTCGCACAGCTTCGCCCGCGCGCTCTTCCACACGGAAGAGGACGATGACCTAGCAACCTTCGTGGACGTGGTGCGCACCGAGTCGAGCGTCTACCCGCGCCCGGTGGTCATCAGCAGCTTCATGAACCCGCCGTACCTCTGGCCCCGCTCGAAGACGCGTGAGGTGTTCGAGAAGGTGGTGGCATCGGGCTCGTTCACCGACATCCACATGGTCACGGATTCGCACGGCGTGCCCTACTACTACTCCGACTTCTACCTCAGCGAGGCTCAGGCGGCCTCGCTCGCGCAGTGGTACGGCGTCGATCGCGCACGGAACCCCTGAGCACCCGCCCTTCACGCCCATCGTGCCGCGCGGTTCGGTCCCGCGGCCGGCAACCGGCATCGCCGCGTACGTATTCACCCCGCCACCTCAAGGAGACCTCATGCCCAAGCGCATCCTGACCGAGGACACGCCGTTTCTGCGCACGCCCGACATGTACCAGATCGAGCGCGACGCCCCCATCTCGGAATACGATCGCGCCACGATCGAGCTGATCGCCAACGCCGCCAACGGCGGCATTCCCGATGGCGCCAACGTGTTCTGCAGCGTGGGCAAGGAGAAGCGCGGCACCGTGCAGATGCAGCTCTTCGCTCAGGTTGATCCGGAGACGGCCACTTTCGGCGAGGTGGGGTTCAGAAGCCACGGGTGCCTCGCAGCCATCGCCTGCGCCACGGCGGTGGCGGGGCTGCTTCGAGGGAGAACGGTGGCGGACGCGCTCGCCATCACGCAGGATGACATCGAGGCCGTCACGGGTCCGCTGCCCAAGAGCCGCATCTACACGCTCGTCTTCGCGATCGAGGCGATCCGCGCGCTCGTGGGCGACTACCTGCTGCACGTAAAGGGATACGATCTCGCCCAGCTCGACGCCGAGCTTCCCTGCGTGCGCATGAGCGTCCCCTGCATGCTGACCGAGGACTGCTCGCTGCGCGACAGCCGCGTCGACCAAGAGCTCCGCGAGGCGGGTGAGATTAGCTGATCACCTCGGGCAACACCAGGTACAACCTGCGTGAACGTCGGTCTTCACCTCTAAAAGGTGACACTCCTCGACGCTTCTGAGAGCGCGGAAACCTTAAAATACCCGTAAGAAGGTGAGGAGTTCGAGACGCGCTGAAAGAAAATGAACACTGGCGTATCGCGCGTATCGCCTGCGCGTGATCGCCGTACGCAACTGCGGGCGCTGCCCGCTGTGTTACGTCAGGGGAGGAACTATGAAAGAGAACACCGCCGTGGAGCAGGTGGGCTCCGACGCGCGTCGCCTCGAATCCTTCTTCACCCGTCGCGGGTTCGTGAAGGTCTCGAGCGCGTTCGTGGCGAGCATGGTGGCCCTCGGCCTGCTTCCGGAGACGGCGGCGGCGCTTCCCACGAGCTCGAGCGGGGCGGTCGACTATTACGCCGCGCCCACGCACGTGCTCAAGGTGGATCGCGCTCGCTGCACCGGTTGCCAGCGCTGCGAGATGAGCTGCACGCTCACCAACGACGGCGTGTCCCAGCCCGCCGCGGCGCGCATTCACGTGCGCGACGGCTTCAACTTCGGCGCCGGGCTCGACACGTCCGACGGCATCTACTACTCGCAGGAGTGGCAGGTTCGCGCGTGCCACATGTGCAAGACGGCTCTCTGCCAGACCGCGTGCCCGCAGGTCGCGATCTACAGCGATGACAACGGCGTGCGCACGGTCGACACCGACAAGTGCGTCGGTTGCGGTACCTGCGTGACGGCGTGCCCGTGGAGCATCCCGGTCATCAACAACCAGACCGGCACGATGCAGAAGTGCATCGCCTGCGGCCGCTGCTCCGAGCAGTGCCCCAACGGAGCCATCGAGCTCGTTGAGTGGGAGGACGTCAACCATTCCTCCGGCCCCACCCGTTTTGAGACGACGTTCCCGATCGTGAGCGAGACGCAGGATTACGTCGGCGGCGGGGTCGTCGAGTAAAGATTGGAGATACGCCATGGCTGATACTGCCACCTTCGGGTCATATGGCTGGATGGGTCAGATCGCGCGCGTCAACCTGACGACCGGTGAGATCACGGTCGAGTCCGATGAGGATATGCAGCAGGACTTCATCGGCGGCATGGGCTTCGCGAACAAGATCATGTACGACGAGGTCCCCGCGGGCACCTCGTGGGACGATCCCGAGAACAAGGCCGTCCTCGCCGTCGGCCCGCTGACCGGCTCGGGCGTGCCGCTGGCCGGCCGCTCCACGTGGGCGACGCTGTCGACCTTCTCGACCGATTACCTCGTGGTCGACGCCCACTGCGGCGGCAACCTCGGCGCCCAGCTCAAGTACTCGGGCCACGACGGCCTCATCATCGAGGGCGCGTCCGACGACCCGGTCTACATTCTCATTGACGACGATGAGATCTCGATCGAGGACGCCTCCTCCCTGTGGGGCAAGGGCACCCGCGAGACCACCGAGGCCCTCTGCCAGAAGCATGGTCTCGAGTGCTGCGTCGCCGCGATCGGTCCGGCGGGCGAGAACATGCTGCCCTACGCCTGCGTCATCAACACCCGCTCGCACTCCGCGGGCGCGGGCCTGGGCGCGGTGCTCGGCTCCAAGAAGTGCAAGGCCGTCGTCGTGCGCGGCACCAAGGCCGTGAACGTCGCCGACCCGCAGATGGTCTCGGACCTCTCAGACTACATGATCTCCCAGGTCATCGGCTCCAACAACAACCACGTGGTGCCGTCGACCCAGCAGTCGTGGGCTGAGTACTACGACTCCGGCTCGCGCTGGACGGCCCGCAAGGGCCTCTATTGGGCCGCGGCCGAGGGCGGCGCCATCGAGACGGGCGAGCCCCAGCCCTTCGAGCCCAACACCATTGGCTATCGCTGCATGAAGGCGACCAAGGACATGGGTCCCGAGGCCGAGAAGTACACGGTCAAGATGGCCGGCTGCCACGGCTGCCCCGTGCGCTGCTACTCGATGATCCGCGACTCGCGCGTCCTCGACAGCACGGGCTACGCGTCTTCGGGCAACACCTGCGTGCCCAACTTCCCGTTCACGGTCTACATGCAGCCCATCATGGGCGCTGACGAGATCAAAGACGACGACGGCAACAACACCGACACCGCCGTCTTCTACGATCAGCTCATCTCGGCGACCGTGGACGATCTGGGCCTGTGGTGCAACTACGCTCAGCTCTATCGCGACATCGCCTGGACCTATAGCCAGGGGATCCTCGCCGAGCATGTGCCCGAGGAGCAGATGGAGGAGTACAACTTCGACGCCATCATGAACGATGGCGACCCGACCCCCTTCATCAAGATCCTCCTCGACATCGCGTCCAACGACGTCGAGAACAAGCCGATCGCACTGCTCGGGCATGGGCCCATCGTGTGGTGCAAGGAGTGGGATCAGATGGAGTGGTTCGACAACTCCACCTCCACGCTCATCAACTATCGCGGCTGGCCCGTGCACCACGCGATCGAGTGCTTCGGCCAGACGGGCGCTCTGTACAACATGATGTTCAACCGCGACGACATGATCCACTCCGCGGTGAACTTCCAGGGCTGCGGCCTGCCCATCGACCTCAAGAAGGAGATGGCAGCCGAGATGTGGGGCTCGGAGGACGCGATCGACCCCAGCAACGACTACACGCCCATGAACGAGTACAAGGCCGAGTTCGCGTGGTGGAGCATCGTCACCGACGTCCTGCACGACAGCCTGACGCTGTGCAACTGGGTGTGGCCGATGGCCATGGCGCCCGCCAAGGAGCGCAGCTATCGCGGCGACCTCGATCTCGAGGCGCAGTTCTACACCGCGGTGACCGGCCAGGAGGTCACGATCGACGACCTGTACAAGGCCGGCGAGCGCATCATGACCCTCCAGCGCGCCAACACGGTGCGCGGCATGCGCGATGCCGACGGCAACGTGGGCTGCAACGATTGTCGCAACGTGCACGACACCATCACCGAGTGGGTCTTCACCAAGGATGAGGACATCGAGCCCTTCACGGCCGGCACCAACAAGATGGAGCGCGAGGACTGGCAGACGGCCCTCACGATGCTCTATCAGCGCTTCGGCTGGGACGAGGAGCTCGGCTGCCCCACGCGCGAGTGCCTCGAGGACCTCGGTCTCGACGACGTCGCCACCGAGCTCGACGAGCTGGGCCTGCTGACCGAGGGCGGCACCTCGTACGATGAGCGCACGCGCACGTACGCGGGCTGCCTGGCTGAGTACTGCACCGACAACCCGGCGCTTGCCTAGGCTTGAGAGGAGAGAGCAATGGCTGACGAGAAGAACGACGTCACAGAGGCCCCCGCATCCGCGAAGCCTAAGAAGAAGCGCAATTGGAAGGCCACGCACCTGCCCATCGCGATCGCGGCCGTCGTGGTCGTGACGGTGCTCGGCGTCGCTGGCTGGACCTGGTCCGAGACGCCTGAGTACTGCGACACCATGTGCCACAGCACCATGGGGGATTACTACGACTCCTTCGTGAACGACACGAGCTCGCTCGCCTACGCGCACAGCAGCGCGGTCGACGGCGAGTGCCTGGGCTGCCATGAGCAGACGCTCAGCACGACGGCGACCCAGATCTCATCGCAGCTCACGGGGAGCGACTCCGACTCGATCTCACAGGTGACCTACTCCAACGAGTTCTGCCTGCAGAGCGGTTGCCACTCGGGCGGCGGCATGCTGCCCGGTGCGAGCGAGTCCTCCACGGCGGATTACGACTTCGACCCGCACAGCGATTACCACGGCGTGCAGCAGTGCAACTCCTGCCACCTCATGCATGACACGAGCGTCTTCACCTGCGCGACCTGCCACCAGGTAGGCATGTGGGAAGGCGAGGGCGACGTGCCCGATGGCTGGGTCGTTCAGGATCTGGGCAACGGCACGGAGGGTGCTGTGCCCGAGGGTTGGACGACGCCCGACCTCTATCGCGCTGAGAACAGCTAAACCGCGCACGCGCGCGAGCAACGACGGGGCGCCCGCAGGATTCTGTGGGCGCCCCGTTTTGCATGCGACCGCGTGTGCATCATATGTGGCGCTGAAGCGGGCGCTGCTCGAGTGAGGGATAATGCAGGAAATCATACGGAGAGAGGGGACGTCGTGGTCAGCATCGATTACACCCCGCAGGGGGTTTGCGCCAGGAGCATCCACGTTGAGCTCGACGACACGGGCACCGTGGTGGAGGGCTGCTCGTTCGTGGGCGGCTGCAACGGCAACCTCAAGGCGGTCTCCAAGCTCGTGACGGGCATGCCGGTTGACAAGGTCACGTCGATCTTGCGGGGCAACATCTGCGGCGCGCGGCCCACGTCCTGCGCGGATCAGCTTTGCCGCGCTCTCGATGAGGCGCAGGCGAAGGCTCGCGCATGACCTTGGCTAATCGCTTTCGAGCGCGCCGCGACGCGCTGAGGGCGCGGCTGCGAACGGCAGGGGGTCCGATGGGCACCGCCCCGCGCGCGGACGCGGATGCCTCAGAGGGGGGCGCGGGCGGCATCACCCGCCGGCGCTTCACGATCGGCAGCGCCGTCGCGGCGGGCGCGGGCGTGGTGGCGGTCAACCTCGTCGGCTGCTCGTCAGACAGCTCGACCACCACGACTGGCGAGCCGCAGGTCGTGACCGATGACTCTGAGATCGTCACCGTGCTCTCAGACTACGAGAACGCGGACAATCCCTATGAGGCGTCGCAGACTTGGACGCTTCCGCTCGGCACCCTGCTCTTCCACAGCGAGGGGTCGTGGGCCGCGGCCCTGCTCACGCCCGAGTCGTCGCAGCACCCCAACACGCTCGGCGTGCTGAGCCTCTCGAGCGGTGACATCACCACCATTCGCGAGGATCCGGTCATGGGGTCGGGCTATGAGTTCTTCGACGTGCGATGCGGCACGGGCGTCTACGCGTGGGTCGAGATCGACTACAGTGACCGCTCGTGGGTGCTCTTCGGTCAGGCGTACGCGAGCGCCGCGGTCTCGGGCGATCCCGTTGAGCTCGATGAGGGCGACATCGACTGGGAGCCGCCGCGCTTCACCGTGTGGAACTCGAGCGTCATCTGGCAGAGGATGCCGCTCTCGAGCGGCTCGGCTTCGTCCGAGTACTCGCATTGCTATCAGTGGAGCGTGGGGTCGGCGGATGCGCAGGAGATCTGGACCTCGCCAGGGCGCTTCGCGACGATTCCGCGCGTGGTCGACGGCATTCTCACCATCGCGCCGCGCGTCCTGGAAGACGAGGGCGTCTACTATGGCATGACCGCGGTCGACCTGACGGACGGGAACTACACCAAGATCGATCAGCTCGTGCTGCCGTCCTCGGTCTCGCCCTTCGAGGCCGCATATATGAACGAGACCTTCGCCTTCTCGATCGAGGCTGACTACAGCAGCCGCGGAAGTCTCGGCTACATGGGCACGTTCATCGGGCGCGAGGGCGGACCCTACATCTACGTGCGCCGCGAACCGCACGCGCAGGTGGCGGCGAACGGGACGTCGTACTTCATCAAGTCGCTGACGTCGCACCTCATCGTCAACACCGAGGACGAGACCTACGCGACGCTGCGCGCGCCCGACCGCAGCGTGGACTACGGCGACTGGCTGGCGAGCGAGGGCATGGCCGACCAGCTGCTCACCTACGCGACGATCCGCAACGACGAGGGCATCCCCGAGAGCGTCACGGCGCGGCTGTTCACGCTGTAGAGGATGGCCCGTGATCACGACGCGCCGTGCCGCGCCGGTGCGGTCGAGTCGCCGCGCCCGATGGTGCGCGCCGCCGCCGTGAGGAGGCGGGCTGCATCTCGCCGCGCACCGGCGCGCATTTGTAGCGACCTGGTGGGCCGCGCAGAAAAGTCACCGATCGGGGCATAATGGAGCAAATCCGGCCGGTTGCCCGGCCGCCGACGCCCCCTGGCGGACTCGTCGGCCCATCGCTCCCCGCGCGCCGGTGCGTGGGGTACAATGGCCGCGGTTCTGTCTGCATGAGATGAGGAGGCCCTCGCATGGCTTCAGACGCAAAGCGCATTCTGCTCGTTGAGGATGAAAAGGCGATTCGCGACGCGGTCGCAGCCTATCTCGATCGCGAGGGCTATTGGGTCGTGGGGGTCGGTGACGGCCAGGCCGCGGTCGAGGAGTTCGAGAAGCACAACTTCGACCTCGTGATCCTCGATCTCATGCTTCCCAAGCTCTCGGGCGAGCGCGTATGCCGCTTCATCCGCGACAAGACCTCCGCGGTGCCCATCATCATGCTCACCGCCAAGGGCGAGGTCGAGGATCGCATCATCGGGTTCGAGCTCGGTGCTGACGACTACATCGTCAAGCCGTTCTCGCCGCGCGAGCTCGTGGCCCGCGTGCGCGCCATCTTCCGCCGCGCCCATGCCGAACCGCAGGTCGAGGTGCTCGACTTCGGCGATCTGGTCATCGACATCTCGGGCCACAAGATCCTCGTTGAGGGCAAGAACGTCGACCTCACGGCCTCCGAGTTCAAGCTGCTCGCCACGCTCGCCCGCCATCCGGGTCGCGTGTACAACCGCATGGAGCTCGTCGAGAAGGTTCTCGGCTACGACTTCGAGGGTTACGAGCGCACCATCGACAGCCATGTGAAGAACCTTCGCGCCAAGCTCGGCGACGACCCCAAGCATCCCAAGTGGCTCTACACCGTGCACGGCGTGGGCTACCGCTTCGAGGCGTACAACCCCGAGGAGCATGCGGATGACGCCAAGGCCGGGCGCGCCAAGAAGGGCAAGAGCGACGGGGCGTCGTCCAGCGACAAGTAACGCACGCCCATGCTTCCCGCCCGCTTCGAGATAGGGGCCAAGCGCCGGCAGCAATCCGAGGACAGCAACCGCGCGAGCTGGAACACGCCGCGGCGGGACGCTCGCCCGGGGATCAGCTATGCCTCCCGCATGGCGCTCAGCTTCGCCGCGACGTCGCTCATGACCGTGCTCATCCTGGTCGCGGTCATCATGGTGGTGTGGAGCGGCGTCTTCAGCGAGTACACGCGCGCCAACATGGAGGAGATCGCGACCCTCACCGCTGAGCGCTTGGCGAGCGCTTACGAGTCCGACGGTCCGTGGACCACGGAATACGTGGCATCGATCACCGAGTCCAACCTCAACAGCGATATCGGCCTGCAGGTGACGGACGCCTCGGGCACGATCATCTACGACGACACCTGGCCCGCGGCCGCGCTGGCCACAAGCGAC
>CAZLGF010000026.1:0-4628 GCA_964558955.1 uncultured Coriobacteriaceae bacterium | reverse complement strand
CTCAGACTCCACCGCCCGCGCGCACAGCTTCACCTCCACGGCGCCCACCGACTCGACGGCCTCGGTGACCGAGGAGGTCGTGCTTACGGATGGGACCGTCGTGGGCACGGTGCGCGTCTGGGTGATCGGCTCCGACGTGCTGCTCAGCCGCACCGACAGCGCCTTCCGCGACCGCACATTCAACGCCCTCGCGCTCGCCGCGATCATCGCCGTGTGCGTCGCGGTCATCGTGGGCTTCCTCGTCTCGCGCATGCTCACCAACCCCATTCGGCGCATCACCTCCACCGCCAAGCAGATCCGCGACGGCGACTGGTCGGCCCGCACGGGTATGCGCGGCGACGACGAGATCGATCGTTTGGGCGAGACCTTCGACGAGATGGCCACCTCACTCGAGCGCGACCTCCAGCACGAGAAGCGCATCACCTCCGACGTGGCGCACGAGCTGCGCACCCCGCTCATGGGGATGCTTGCCACCGTCGAGGCCATGCAGGACGGCGTGATGGAACCCAACGAGGAGAACCTCGAGACGGTCGCCTCCGAGACGCGCCGGCTCGCGCGCCTGGTCAAGCAGATGCTCGACCTGTCGAGGATGGAGTCGCGCGCCACGCCGCTCAACCTCGAGCAGATCGACCTCGTGCCGTTCGTGCAGCAGATCGTCAGCGGCCAGCAGCAGCTCTTCTGCGATCACGAGCTCCGGCTGGACTTCGTCGACGGGACGCAGGGGCGCCCGTGCGCTGTCGAGGCCGACCCCGACATGATCACGCAGGCGATCGTCAACATCATGAGCAACGCGATGCGCTACACGCCCGAGGGCGGGCGCGTCGTCGTGACGGTTGCCGCCGAGCGCAAGGGGGCGACGATCTCGGTCGCCGACACGGGCATCGGCATCGCCAAGGAGGACCTGTCGCGCATCTTCAGTCGCTTCTGGCGGGCTGATGCGAGTCGCGCGCGCGAGGCGGGCGGCCTCGGTGTGGGACTTTCGCTCACCAAGCAGATCGTCGAGCGGCACCAGGGCTACATCTCGGTCGAGTCCGAGCTTGAAAAGGGCACAACGTTCACGATTCATCTGCCGCGCGATCACACGCCGGAAGCGCCATCTACTACAATGGAGGACTAGGTCGCGCGCCCGCTGGTCGTTGAGCCCGCGCTCTCGCCGCGTGCCGCGCCCTTGGCATGCCTTTGGCATGCGCGCTGTGCCAGCACGTGACAAAGGAGTTGAGGCTCGTGGCAAGCCTGGAACGTCGTCCCGATTCCCGCGGCAAGGTCCGCGACATCTATCAGGCGGGCGACAACCTGCTCATGGTCGCGACCGACCGCATCTCGGCCTACGACTACATCCTTCCGGACGAGATTCCCTTCAAGGGCGAGGTGCTCAACCGCATCTCGGCGTTCTGGTTCGACAAGTTCGCCGATCTCGTGCCCAACCATCTCGTGACGATCGACGCCGACGAGTTTCCCGCCGAGTTCGCCGCGTACCGCGATTACCTGACCGGCCGCGCCATGCTCGTGCGCCGCGCCGAGCCCATCATGGTCGAGTGCATCGTCCGCGGCTACCTCACCGGGTCGGGCAAGAAGACCTACGACGAGGACGGCACCGTGTGCGGCATCAAGCTGCCAGCCGGACTCACCGAGGCCTCGCAGCTCCCTGAGCCCATCTTCACCCCGTCCACCAAGGCCGCGATCGGCGACCACGATGAGAACATCTCGTTTGATCGGACGGTTGAGATCGTGGGCGCCGACGTCGCCGAGCAGATCCGCGACCTCTCGCTCAAGATCTACACCGCCGCCGCCGCGTACGCGTCGACGCGTGGCATCATCATCGCCGACACCAAGTTCGAGTTCGGCATCATCGACGGTGCGGTGACCCTCATCGACGAGTGCCTCACCCCCGACTCGAGCCGCTTCTGGCCGGCGGCCTCCTATCAGGAGGGCGTGGTTCAGCCGAGCTACGACAAGCAGTACGTCCGCGACTGGCTCCGGGCCAACTGGGACATGACCGGCGAGCCGCCGCATCTGCCCGCCGAGGTGATCGAAGGGACGTCAGGCCGCTATCGCGAGGCGTACGAGATCATCACCGGGACCACGTTCGCAAGCATGAAGGAGGGCGCCTAAGTGAGCACCCGAAGCGTCAACAACCCGCGCACGCGCGACCGTGAGTTCACGGGCGCCGCGCGCAAGTCGGCCTCATCGGCCAAGCCCGCCCGCGCCGCCGCGTCATCGGTGCGCGTCGTCCCCGCGAGCTCGAAGGAGCGCCGCCGCGCCGCCGCGCGCGGTGAGTCGCTCACCGGGCTGTCGAAGGAGGAGAAGCGCGCGCGCAAGCGCGAGGAGCGCGCTCAGGAGGATCGCATCTACAACGCGTCGACCATCATGCTCAAGGCCGACGTCGACTACACCCGGCGCCGTCGCATGTTCTGGACGATCATCGTGGTGGGTCTCAGCGCCGCGATTCTGCTGATGATCCTGTACTCGGCGGCTTCCAACCAGGGGCTCGAGCTGAGCACGCCCGTGCAGATCGGGTTCCTCGTCGTGGCGTACGCCGCGATCTTTGGCGCCCTCATCTACGATGTGGTGCGGATCAACCCGCTGCGCAAGTTCTACCGGACCCGGGCTGAGGGCATGACCGAGGCGCAGCTGCGGGCGATCACGAACGATGACAGCGCGATCCGCGAGCGTCGCCGCACCCGCCGCGATAAGAAGGGCGCGGATGCGAAGGCTGCCGCGGATGAGGCCGCACGCGAGGAGGCTGGCGACACCCAGGCGTCCACGCGAAAGCGCGGGCCGCGGAAGAATAATCGGTCGCGCCGATAGACGTGCATGACGAAGCGGGCCCGCGCGGCCCGCTTGCGCGTTGTGGGGCCCACGCCGCAGCCAGCGGAGCCATCGTTGAATGCTGGTAAAATAATGCGCCACCAGGGGGATCCCGCGTCGCACCTGTGCCCGGATGGGGTACGCTCGCTTCACGCGCGTTGGCGGGGTCGCCTGCCGGGCATGTCGCTGCAGAAAGGATCGCCATGAGCACACCGCATCCGGACGTCGAATCCATCCTGTTCGATGAAGAGGAGATCGCAGCCATCATCAAACGCATGGGCGCGGAGATCTCCCGCGACTATGAGGGAAAGGATCTCGTGCTCATCGCCGTGCTTCGCGGCGCGGTGGTCTTCATGGGCGACCTCATGCGGGCCATCGACACCCCGCTCGCCATCGACTTCATGGCGGTCTCGAGCTACGGCGCCAACGCCAAGTCATCCGGCATCGTGCGCATCGTCAAGGATCTCGACATGGATATCAAGGGTCGTGACGTGCTGATCGTCGAGGACGTGCTCGACTCGGGCCTCACCCTCAAGTACCTCATGAAGAACCTCTCGAGCCGCGGTCCCGCGTCGCTCGAGGTGGCGACGTTCCTGTGGAAGGACATCGCCGGCAAGCAGGCGGCCATCAACCCCCGCTACGTGGGCACGCACTGCCCCGACGCCTTCGTGGTGGGCTACGGCTTGGATTACGCCGAGCGCTACCGCAACCTCCCCTACGTGGGGATTCTCAAACCGGAGGTCTACGCATAGTGTCCCAGCTCAACTCAGGTACCGATGCGGGCGCGCTGGTCGCGCCCGCTGGCGTTCAAAGCGTCGTGAACCGCGAAGACGGGCGCGCGTGGCGCGTGCTGCGCGCGGACGACGGCTCGTCTCAGGCGGACAACGCCTCCGGCGGCTCGGATGCCGAGGGCTCAGACGCCTCAGGCTCCGCGGCCCCGTCGGGTGACGAGGGCGCCGGCGATGCGGCGGGCTCCGCGCCCACCGAGCGCGGAGGCGCCTCATCCGGGCGCGGCGACGCGGATGAAGGCTTCTTCAGCCGCCTGTTCCCCGACGACGACCATTCGGGTGGCGGCAAGCGGGGTTCGCACGGCTCCGGCCCCTCGCGTTCCAGCATCCTCTACATCCTGCTGGGCTGCGCACTGCTCGCCTACCTGCTGTTCGCGGCTGGCGGCAATCCGCTGTCCAGCAGCGACGCGGCCGAGGAGCTCGCCACGAGCGAGCTCGTGACCGCCATCGAGGAGGACCGCGTCTCCACGCTCACCTTCACGGTCGTGGACGGCACCGTGAGCGGCCTGTACTGGCCGGATGGCGCGGACGTGGGCGACGAGAGCGAGCTGGTGGCCTACACCTCCATCTACGTGGGCTCCGACTCGCTCGCCGAGCTCATGGCGGCGCATCCCGACACCACCTACGTCATCGACACGTCGAACCCCGACTTCTGGGCCGACTTCATCGTGAGCGTGCTGCCGACGCTGCTCTTGCTCGCCCTCATGTTCTACTTCATGCGCCAGCTGATGGGCGCCAACAGCAAGACCATGCAGTTCGGCAAGACCAACGCCAAGACCAACGAGGCCACGCGCCCCAAGGTCAAGTTCAAGGACGTGGCCGGCATCGACGAGGCGGTCGAGGAGCTCGAGGAGGTCCGCGACTTCCTCGCGTCGCCCGAGCGCTATCGCAAGCTCGGCGCCAAGATCCCGCGCGGCGTGCTGCTCGTGGGCCCCCCGGGCACGGGCAAGACGCTGCTCGCCAAGGCCGTGGCCGGTGAGGCCGGGGTGCCGTTCTTCTCGATCTCGGGCTCCGACTTCGTCGAGATGTTCG
>CAZLGF010000025.1:4634-15391 GCA_964558955.1 uncultured Coriobacteriaceae bacterium | reverse complement strand
AGCAGGCCGGCGTTGATGAGCTGCGACACCCTCGCGGAGCTGACCCCAAGCTCGCGGGCGGCGTCCGCCGCCGTCATGGCCGGGATGTCCCCGAGCTCGCGCTCGACCGCGACGGCGATGATCCTGCCGCCGTGCTCGGGCTCATGGCCGAAGCTCATGGGCGGCAGCTCCACCCCGTTCATGAGGTGGTCCTCCACCGCCATCCCAAGGAAGTCAGCAGCGCTTTCGACCGCGTCCTCCAGATCGTCCCCGAACGTCGCTCCTCCGCCGAGTTCACCGCACGGGAAGGCGTTCACGTACCCGTCGGCCTCAAAGAACTCGAACTCCCATACATAGACCACGTGCCCTCCTTTCCTATGCAAAGGCCCGAGGGCCAGACCTATCGCAGCCCGGCTTCGCGAAGGATTCTCTTCGCGATCTGGTCCGGTATCTCCCGGTGCCGCTTGACCAGCACGGCGACCTTCCCCTTTACGAACTTCTCGTGTTTGGTGCCGCCCTTGGTCTCGAACCCGGCGTCGGTGAGGATTCCCACTAACTCACGCCTTTGCATAACACCGCCTCTCGCTAATTAAGTATTAGCATATGCTAAGGTCTATGTCCATGAGAATTTAGCGTTTGCTAATATTTTGGGAGGCTTCGCAGGCGACGGTTGCTCTGACCTACTCCGAGGGACTGCGGCAGAGTTGCGCCGTGTTTTCCATTCGAGTGACACGTCCGGCTTCCTCTTGCTGGTTCTCTAGTTCGATCCCTCAACAAAAGGTCGCGCGTTTATAGTACTCATGAGGCATCCTGGACGCATCCAGTCTGTTCCTCGAAGGATTGCTAATCGGTATCAGCGAGCCTCCGTTCCCAGCATCTACCAAGAATGTCCTCCACAATACGAATGGGCACTACCTGGTTGTTAAGCTTTCCGATGGAAGGTATCTTTTTTGGAGCCTCGGTCAGTATGTCGATTTGAGACCAGTTAGCACTGTTAATGTTAAATCCTGCAAAGCGACCGAAGGAGTCTCCAATTTGTATGACGTCTCCCAGGTAGAGCACCAGGGGCTTTGTTTTGAGCACATCTTCAGGAATCGGCTTCCAAGCCTTCCTCCCGGTATGTGCCTTTGCGATTCGGGGAACGTACGTGTGATTTTTGAGTGCGGGAAGATCTGCCAAGTAAACCGGATCTGCATACCACTGGCCCTTTCCTTTGCGCGCCTGCCGGTCATGCCAGAGCCTCAGGCAAAGCATGTCCCCGACTTTCATGGCCGACTTTTCATCTGCTGAAACAAGTGCATTGCCAGCGGGTTTCGGCGCTCCTCCTTTGGTGCTGAGCATGTCTTTGCCCTGCTTGTTGGAGCCATGATACGCATATACTGTTTGCTCGAAGATCTGTCCACCGGCGCTTCGCGGAACGAATCTGGTAGGGATCACCGTTTCATACCTCGCCCGCACATCATCGCCAAAGGATGGCCACGGCAGCGCATCAGCAAGCTCTCGGTCGCGCTCCGTGGGATCCAGAAATGCTCTCTGCTCCGAGTAGCGTGCTGTTTTAATTACCAGTCCTCTACTGCATGCTGCGATGACACAGGCATCGGTGGCATGATGTCTGTCGTCTGAGCGGTCCTTTTCCCCATGAGTGCCAAAGTTGAGTCCCCACGCCCTTCTAAGCCAAGCTGTTGCAGTTCCTTTGGTGGGGATCACATGGTTCTTCTGTCCGTCGTGAGGAAATGCGAGGCAGTCGGAGAGATAGGCACAAACCTCGCGGGCCATGTACCTGGTATCGTTGAGGTTTCTTTTTTGAAAGTCTCCTTCTTTTGAGGTGAGGTCACGTTCAAGAAGGAACTCCCTCTTCTTGCGGGTGATCCTTCTATTCTCGAGGACGCGCGCTTCGAATTCGTCCCAGTTTGGTGCACTAGGTGCTCCCGAGGTCATCCATTCATAAGGGGATGCTTCGCGTTTGTTCTGATTGTTGCGCGACAAGACGAGCGCCTTATTGTGCCAAGAGTTGTCTCCAGTTCGCGAAAAGGGGAGTATATGGTCGATCTGGGTATACGTGTCATCCGAAACAAGCCGTACGGAATCAATCTTATCTCCGGTATAAATGTCGCAGCCATCCTGTTCCTCCCAAAGACGCCATTTTGAGACAAGCGATCCTTTGATCGAATCTGGCGTCCCACCGGTAAGCTCTGCGATTTGCTTTCTGATTCGCTCATTGTCTTTTTCATTTCGGCGATTTGCCCGGTTGATCGCATCCTTTGCTTTTTTGGACAGGGCGAGCTCGCGGGCGAGTTCAACATGAATCTCGTTCGGAACGCCCCATTCGCCTGTGACAGCGTTGACCACTTTGCGCATCTGTGCCATGGCGCGCAGAACGACTGGGTTGTCATTTGTGCGACCGGTTGCGTTGAGCCATGTTGCGTAGGGTGCGAGCTTTTCCGCCGGCGTAATACCCGTTGTGCCATTTAGCCGCAAGCCAAGTAAGCCGCTCGCCTCCTCAGCGTCAGTAAGCGAGAGAACCTCCGGCTCCATGAAGCAGTCAAAAAGCAGGTCGAGTGCCTTTTTCGATCGGCTCCCATAACCATTGAGCGAACGGCTACTGTAAGGAGCCTTCATCAGGCAGCGGATCTCTTCGTCTGAGAGGTTAAGATGATGGAGTTGCGTCGCAAGCACATCGGCAGAGGAAGAGTAGGCGATCGCCTCAAACACGGCGTCAGCGAGATCTCGTTCGGATCGAAGCCTGCAAAGCAAACCTTCACCCTCGGTGCCAAGGGCGCCTCTGAGGGTTCTCCATCCTTGAGGTTTGTAGACCTCGCGGCTCTTTTCCTCCTCGTCCTTGACGCCTCTAAACGCATCGCGAGCATCCAGGTCGAGAGCCTTGCGAATGTGGCCGAACGTTACCTTATTATCCTTATTTCCTTTGGTGGGGAGCGGGGAGAACAGTGTATCGATGAAGGCGTCCCGCTCATGTGCGGCGAGTCGCCTGATGGAATGGTCGGCCTGCAATATGCTGACGTTTCCCAAGGCGCCATATGCTGTCACGAGCTCGCTGGTGAGCGTACAACGCGCCGCGCGTTTTTCGTGGGGGAAATAGAGACAGTTGCCTACCTTGTTGTAAGTGTCTGCATCAAAATCAGCGCGCGGTTTCTCCCAGTCAAAGATTTCGAAGTAATCGTTTTCAAGTTGTTCACCTGCATGTATTGCCCCATATGCGCGCTGCTGGCTAAAGAGCAGGTGGAGCTCATCAGAAAGTTGGACATGAGTCACGCACTTCTCGTACGCGCCTCCGCGGTTGCGGCTTCTATCGAGCGAGCTGAGCCATTCTCCAACGGTACGAAATGAGCCCTCTTCGAGCGTCTTGCTGTTTTGAGCAATCGCTTTGAGCACTTTGCCGTCTTCGCTGCCGCTATCGACATTGCCTTCACCATGAGGGATGTATCCGCGGCGCTTGCAGATTGAATAGAGGACGAGCGACCATTCTCGATCGGTGAGGACTCGATCTAATCCGTCAACCCTGAGCTGCAGGGGCTGCTTGTCTCCTTTGATGGAGTGAAAGTATTCCGCCGTGGCGTCTTGAGGCACCAGGCCCTCGCGCTGTAAAAGGCGCAGACAGTGCTTCAAACGATCCTGCGTCCTATTGAGGTTGCGTCGAGCAGATCGAAATCCTCGCCGCACTACTGCCTTGCTCTGCTTGGTTTTCGGCACAGTCGGAGCGTCGAATAGGCGCGTCCCCATCTCTAATATCTCGTGATTATTGATATCGATCAGGGCAAAACCACAGCTCGCGATACCAGGATCGAGGCCCAGAACAAGATGTCGTGGCTGGCCGAGTTTCCCAATCGCGCGAATTGCATCGTCCATCATGACGTCTCCGTTTCTCGAGGTGGTTACTTCAAGCATGTCTTTGCTTCGCTCGTTTTGGCAACGCGGGCGCAGGTGACAGGGGTTCCTGCAGGTGGAGAATCTGAATCAGCGTCATTATAGAACGAGGGTAAGCTGCACGCCGGCGTGTTGTTCGCGAGGGGCCGGGTTGGTGTTGAGGAGGCAAAGGCGACTCTCGTATTGCTTCTCAGTCATTTCAAACACCGTGACAACTCCCGCGCGCGGCAGATTCGCCTTAAGCCGTTGAATGTGCGCGGCAGCTGATTCCCTGGTCAGCAAGATTCGAGAGTAGACGGAGAATTGCTCACGATAGTACCCGTCTTCGACAAGGAACTTCCGAAACGCTGCGTATGACTTGCGCTCCTGCTTGCTGCCGGTTGGCAGGTCGAACATCACCATCAGTCTCATGGCCCGCATCCCTACCTCACTCCATATCTACCATCGCAAGTCCATCGAGCATCGGGAGCTGGAGCTGAGAAGCATCCTTCTCAAGTACGGCGGTGCGAAGAGACGCCAGCGTGCTCTCGATGCACTGCTCGCAGGTGCAACGTTTGCCGTTGATGAGCATCGTGTGCTCAAACACCTTGGCAAGTAACGCTTTGCTCATGGGGGTAAGGGGATCGACGACGTCGTATGCAAGCACAATGAGATCGACAAGCGGGCGGTAGGGCTCAATCAAATCGTCGACGAGGTTGAAGGCATTGTAGATGCTATGGTGATGAATGCCCCTTGATACGAGCCAGCCTCCGCCAACGGCGGCTCTGCCGATTCCCGCTCGCACGACGCTGTATCCATAGTCCAGGGCGGAGCTGTACACGCTGTGCCTTCTGCCGCCTTGCGCCAGGAGCGCATGGAAATAGGCTCCTGCGGCGGCCCCTTCGCGATTGTCGGTATCACCCGATAAGACATTGCGAGCATAGTTTTCGAGCGTGCTGGTTGGCAGGCCGAACTCGCGCAGAACAGCTGCTTGGTTTAGGATCTTCGCCTTTACGATCCTCTTCCACAACTGCTTCTTCAACGGCTTGGTCATCATGAGCTGGTCTTCTACGATCGCGGCATGACGAGAGTGCGCCCCGATTGGTAGCAAGAGTCCGTTGGGCATGTGGTCAGAACCGCAGATCATCACGCCGATGCCGGCGTCGTTGAGCTTTGAGAGACACGCGGTGGTAACGGTAGTCTGGTGAGATTCAAGAATGACAACCCAAATCTCGTCGAGCGGCAACTTTGTGGTGATGCCTTCGATCGTGATGGAGAGTAGCCCGTGCTTGATGCTTAGGTGAGCTTTGCTTTGGATAAGAACCGTTCTTTTCGCCAACAGTCGGCTCCCCTCCGACGGTATGGTGCTAAGATAAAAACGAAGCAGCTCGCCTTGGGGAAGGGTGCGGCTTCAGACAAGGGAAGTCACTTGTGACTTACCCGTAAAGTTACCCCCGCACCGCCTTTCGCGATGCGGGGTGAACTTTTTTCAACGCGATAAGCGTTCAGCGGTTGACTTCTTTCGGCAAATGGACAACGGCACAGCAGAAAGCCCGACCGTTCCTAAACCTGAATTGGGCTGGGAGGGGCAGACCTTTAGCAAAGGACCGGCCCTCCGCCTCCGTCATGCCTGGTCGAGCAGCTCCTCGATGAAGTCAGCGCGATAGGCACTAAAGACGGCCGCGCCCTCCTCCTGGGTCGCGTCGAGGTCGACGTCGGCCATGATGCCGAAGTCTCGATCGTCGTCAGAATCGAGAAACACCTGGTGCACGTGCCAGACATGGTCGGTCAGCTCGTCGGACTCATCGATCGAGAGGAAGGCGGACGAGCGGGCGTCGGCGGTAAGCAGGATCTCGTCGTGCACGTCATAGAAGGTCTCGAGCGCGCGGCGCCAGCGGGCCTCGCCCATGCCCCAATCCTCGTCGAGCGCGCCCAGCTCGTCAGGCTTGTTCGCGGCGGCGAGCCGCACCCGGCGGAAGAGCGCGTTACGCACGAGGAGCGTCACGCCGCGCCGGTCGGCCACGACGGCGTCCGCGGCGGTTGGCGCCGCCGTCTCGAGCGCCGCGGCCTCGCCCGCGGAGGCCCACTCGTCCACGAGGCTCGAGTCGATCGAGCGCACGAGGAACCCCAGCCAGGAGATGATGTCGCTCAGCTGCTCGGTGCGCCTGCTCACCGGGATCGTGCGGTCGAGCGACCGATACGCCTCGGTGAGGTAGCGCAGGAGGATGCCCTCGGATCGCGCGATGTTGTAGCGCTGGATGTAGCCCTTGAAGTCCGCCGCCGACTCGACCATGTCGCGTAGGACCGACTTGGGGCTGAGCTCGTAATCGTTCGCCCAGGGGACGCGCTCGCAGTAGCGCGCGAAGGCCACGTCGAGCAGATCCTCGAGAGGCTTGGGATAGGTGACGTCGGCGATGCGCTCGAGTCGCTCCTCGTACTCGACGCCATCGGCCTTCATCTCGGCCATCGCGCGATCGCGCGCGGCGCGCTCCTGAGCGCGCAGGACCTGCTTGGGGTCCTCGAGCGTGGCCTCGACCATCGAGATGAGGTCGAGCGTGTAGGTCTCGCTCGCGGGGTCGAGGAGCTCGAGCGCCGCGAGGAGGAAGGGGGAGAGCGGCTGGTCGAGCGCGAAGTCCTCGGGAAGATCGACGGTGAGGGCGTAGCTCACGCCTGATTCGCCTGCGTCAGGTTCTGGCTCCTCGGTCCGCACCACGACGCCCGTGTCGATGAGCGTGGCGAAGATCTCGTCGGCGCGCGCTTCGAGCTTGAGCTTCTCCTCGGGGGTCTGCAGGCTTGCGGCGATGAGCTCGTGCACGCGTGAGCGCGCGTCACCGCCGCGCTCGACCATCGCGAGCACCAGGGAGTGCGTGATGCGCAGCCGCGGTCGCAGCGTCTCGGGTGCGGCCGCGCACAGGCGCTCGAAGGTCTGCTTGTTCCAGGTGACGAATCCCTCCGGCGGCTTCTTGCGTTTGATCTTCCGGAGCTTCCGGGGGTCGTCGCCCGCCTTCGCCACGAGCTTGGCGTTCTCGATCTCGTATTCGGGGGCTTCAGCGATGACGAGCCCCTCGGTGTCGAAGCCGGCGCGCCCCGCGCGTCCGGCGATCTGGTGGAACTCGCGCGCGCGGAGGCGGCGCATCCGGTGTCCGTCGAACTTGGTGAGGGCCGTGAGCACGACCGTGTGGATGGGCACGTTGATGCCGACGCCGAGGGTGTCGGTGCCGCAGATCACAGGCAGGAGCCCTTGCTGGGCCAAGCGCTCGACGAGCAGCCGGTAGCGCGGGAGCATGCCCGCGTGGTGCACGCCCACGCCGCAGCCGATGAGGCGCTTCAGGATCTTGCCGAACGCCGTGGTGAAGCGCGTGCCGCGCGCGGCCTCCTTGATGGCGGCGCGCTGCTCCTTGGTGGTGATGCCGAAGTTGGCGAGCGAGCTCGCCGTGGCGAGAGCCGCGTCTTGCGAGAAGTGCACGATGTACAGAGGCGCCTCGTCGCGTCGGAGCGCGAGCTCGACCGTGGCCTCGAGCGCCGTGTCGACGTAGGAGAAGGAGAGCGGCACGGGGCGCGGGGCGTCGGCGATGGTGTCGACCGGGGTCCCCGTGCTCCGCTCGAGCAGGGACGCGATCGCGGCCGTGTCGCCGAGCGTGGCACTCATGAGCATGAACTGCGCATGGGGCAGGGTGAGCAGCGGAACCTGCCAGGCCCAGCCGCGGTCGGGATCGGCGAGGTAGTGGAACTCATCCATCGCGACCACGCCCACGTCCGCGT
Source organism: uncultured Coriobacteriaceae bacterium (assembly GCA_964558955.1). Taxonomy (GTDB): domain Bacteria; phylum Actinomycetota; class Coriobacteriia; order Coriobacteriales; family Coriobacteriaceae; genus Coprousia. Next base: position 7,789 of record CAZLGF010000025.1, on the reverse strand, counting down.
CCTCGCCCTCGCGCAGCGCCTGGTTGGCGAGGATCTCGGCCGTGCAGCAGATCACCGGCGCCGCCGTGTTGATGCGCGTGTCGCCCGTGATCATGCCGACGTTGTCGCGTCCGAGCACCTCGACGAGATCGAAGAACTTCTCGCTCACGAGCGCCTTGATGGGGGCCGTGTAGTACGCGCGGCGCCCCTGCGCCATGCCGAGGAAGAGCATGCCGAGCGCGACGAGCGACTTGCCCGAGCCCGTCGGCGTGCCGAGGATCACGTGGTCGCCGGCCGCGAGATCCATGAGGGCCTCCTCCTGGTGGGGCCAGAGCGCGATGCCGCGCTCGTCGCACCAGGTGAGGAAGCGCTCGAACGCCTCGTCGGGGGTGAGCCACGGCTCGGGCTCTTCCTCGTCATCGAGCCACCAGCTCGGGGAGAGCGCGCCGAGGGATCCTGCTGGGGCGACGTCGTCCCCACCGGCGGCAAACGAGCTCGCGCGAAGCACGCCGGCGGGTGCGGACGCGTCTGTGGCGGGTGATGCGGGCATGCGGACTCCTTCTGCGCCGCGCGGCGGCCGAGCCGTCCGAGGCGACGTGATGCGGCGATGGCGCCATCCATTATGGCAGACGGTCGCGCGGCAGCGGCCTGGGCGCGGGGCTCGGGTGGGCGCCCGCGATGCCCGGCGCGCTCGATCGCGGCGGTCTCAGCGCGGTAGACGCGTGCGGCCCTTGCGGACGCGGTTGCGCACGTTCTCAACGGTCCGCTCCATGCCGAGCGGCACGTAGGCGAGTCCGTCCAGGTCGTGCGGGAGGTAGGCGGCGAGGCTCTGCTCGGCGCCGCGCGCCGCGCGCGTCGCCGCCGCGGTGGGATCGGGCCCGGGTGTGGCGCAGAGCGCGAGGACATGCGCACCCCGCGCCGCGAGACGCTCCTCATACTCGGTGGAGGGCGTGAGCGGATGGTCGTGCCGATCGTCCGAAGAGGTCCAGCGCACCTCGAACCCGGCTCCCGGGATCTGCGTGAGCGCGTAGTCAAACAGCGGCTGGCTGTCGGTGCGCAGCGTCACCGTGCCGCCCGGCGCGAGGAGCGCGCGATAGCGCAGCAGGCGGTCGACGGTGACGGTGCGTTTGGCGGCGTGATGGCGCTTGGGGTAGGGCGTGGGGAAGTTGAGCGTGATGGCCGCGAGCTCGCCCGGCGCGAAGATCCTCTCGAGCGCGTCCGCTCCGCGCGGGAGGACCAGCGCGTTGGCGAGGCCGGCCTCCGTGATGCGCTGCGCGGCGTAGGCGATGCAGATGGGCTCGATGTCCATGCCCAGGAACAGGGTGTCCGCGTCGCCCCGCGCGCTCTGCACGAGGAAGGCGCCCTTGCCGCAGCCGAGGTCGAGGTGGATGGCGCGAAAACGGTGGCGGCCGATCACGGGCTGCGGGGAGGTGGGCCGCTCGCTCGGATCGATGGCGCCGTCCGCGTCTTCGGAGGGCGCGCCGATGCTCGGCCAGCAGGCCGTGGCCCAGCGCCCGGCCCAGCGCTCGGGCTCCACCTCGATCGCGGGGGCGTAGCGCTCGAGGCGCTCCTCGAGCACGAAGTTCTTGGGGGTGCGGATGTGGGTGAGACCCATGGTGCTCCTTGGTGGCGGGTGCTGCGCGCGGGTGCGCCGGCGTGCTGATTCTAGCAGCGTTCGAGCACGAGATAGCGGTTGAGCGCGCCGCTCGCGCCGTCGGCGGAGAAGCGCTCGACCTCGCGCCCGCCGACGGGGCTGAGAGCGGCGACGAGGGAGGAGATCTCGTCGTCGGTGGCGTGATGGCAGTAGCGCAGCGCGCCGGAGTCCTGCCAGTCGAGCAGATGGTCGCCCGGCTCGAGCTGGTCGGGGGAGAAGTCGGGCCAGGGTGGCGACGCGAGCGCCCGCTCGGCCGTCCGCCGCGCCTTGCGCGCGAGCCGCTCATCATCCATAAACTGCCAGAAGGAGACCACGACCAGCCCGCCCGGTCGCGTGCGGTCGAGTAGCCCGCGCAGCACGCGCAGGCGCAGGTCTCTGCCGGGAACGTGATGCATGAAGCCGAAGCAGCAGGCGAGGTCGACCGGCTGGAGCGCGTGCTCAGTGCCCTCTGCGCTCAGCACCTCCCCGTCCTCATCCAGGAGCGCGGAGAGCACGTCCGCGTGCGTGAAGGTGATGGCCGCGGGTCGCGGTTCGCGCGCGGCGGGGTGGAGGGCGGCGAGCTCGGCGCAGGCGTCGACGCCGTGGTAGGAGAGCGCCACCTCGCCCAGCTGAGCGGCGAGAAACGTCGCGAGGCGCATAGTGCCGCAGGCGAGGTCGAGCACGGAGAGCGCGCCCGTGGCCGCGGCGAGGTCTCGGGCGAGCGAGGCGACGTGCTGCCAGCCCTGCCATGGCGCGGTCCGCGTGGCCGAGAACGACGGCGCCACCGTGCGGTAGAACGCGTTGTCGAGCTCGATCAGGCGCTGTGCGGTCGTGCGGTTCATGGGGCCTCCAGGAACATGGTCCACGCGTGAGCGCCGCGTCGCGGAGCCGGTCGCGCGCATGCTCCCAGTGTAGCGGCGGGCGCGGTCGCGTTTCGGTAGAATGCTCGCATGGAGGCAATCATCGCGAACATCGTGGCGCGTCTGCGCGCGGGCGAGACGGTGGACGACCGGGTCCTCGTCAAGCTCGTCCACGCCGAGGCGAAGCGTGTCGGCGGCGACAAGCGGATGTTCGCAAAGCGACGGCTGCTACCTTTCTACCAGCGCGTCAAGCGCGAGGATCCCGAGCTCTGGGCCACGTGGGGCATCACGCCCGAGCTCGAGCGCGCGCTCGTGGCGACGCTTCGCATGAAGCCGCGCCGCTCGGCCTCGGGCGTGGCCACCATCACCGTTCTCACTAAGCCGTGGCCCTGCTCGGGCGCGTGCGTGTTCTGCCCCAATGACATCCGCTGTCCGAAGAGCTATCTCGTCGACGAGCCCGCCTGCGCCCGCGCCGCGCAGTGCTGGTACGACCCGTACCTGCAGGTCTCGGCGCGCCTCACGGCGCTCTCGCAGATGGGCCACGCGACCGACAAGATCGAGCTCATCGTGCTGGGCGGCACGTGGAGCGACTATCCCGTGGGATATCAGCGGTGGTTCATGGCCGAGCTCTTCCGCGCCCTGAACGAGGACGCGGTGGCCGGCGTCGCGGCCAACCCGGCGCT
>CAZLGF010000025.1:2016-4534 GCA_964558955.1 uncultured Coriobacteriaceae bacterium | reverse complement strand
GTCTCGCGCATGATCCGCGACTTCTCGACCGCGGACATCAAGGCGGGCAACAAGAAGCCCAACCTGCGCCAGCTGGTCGAGGAGCGCCTGCGCGCGCAGCGCGTCCCGGTGCGTGAGATCCGCTTCCGCGAGATCGCGACGGACGCGGTCGATGTGGCGACGCTCGCTCTGGAGGAGTGCGCCTATGAGACGACCACCACGAGCGAGCGGTTCCTGCAGTGGGTCACGCCCGCAGGCAGGATCGCCGGCTTCCTGCGGCTTTCGCTCCCGCATGCCGACGCGGTGCGCGCGCTGGGAGACGAGGCGCCCGTCGCCCCCGACGAGGCGATGATTCGCGAGGTGCACGTCTACGGGATGGCGGCCCGCGTGGGCGAGGAGGGCGCACCGGCGCAGCACCACGGCTTGGGCCAGGCGCTGGTGGAGCGGGCCTGCGCGCTCGCACGCGACTCGGGCTATCGGCGCATCAACGTGATCAGCGCGGTGGGCACGCGCGCGTACTATCGGCGCCTGGGCTTCACGGATCACGGTCTCTACCTGCAGAGGAGTCTCGATGAGGCGTGAGCGGGCCATGGGGCCCGCGGACATGCGCGCTGCGCGCAGCGGGCAGGGCCGCCGCGTGGCGCCGGCCGCGCTGGTCGCTGGTGTGGCATTGGGCGCCGGGGTCGTCATGGCGGCGCGCCGGTTTGCACCGCGCCCTGTCCGCACGGCCGGCGGGTGGGCGTGGGTGCGCTCCCTTCGCGCGCCGGACGGTTCGCTCATCCGCGTGCTCAGCCAGGGCGGCGTGTACCAATCAGCCACCTATCTGGACGAGCGCCGATTCGACCCCGTCTTCGCGTACCAGCGCGCCTTCGATGCCGCGTTCGCGGTGGACGACGCCTTGCGTGCGCGCCGCGGCCGCGGGGTTGAGCACGTGCTGGCCATCGGCGGAGGCGGCTTCGCCTGGCCCAAGCACGTCGCGGTGCGCCGCCCCCGGGTGCGCGTCGAGGTGGCCGAGATCGATCCTGCGATCATCCGGGCCGCGCGCACGTGGTTCTTCCTCGACGAGGCCGAGGAGCTCGCCGCCGGCCGCCTGCAGGTGCGCTGTGAGGATGGACGCGCGTTGCTGGAGCGCGCGGGTGCGCGCTACGACGCCATCGTCAACGACGCCTTCTCCGGCGCGGAGCCGGCGTGGGCGCTCGCCACGGTTGAGGCCGCGCGCGCCGCACGCGCCCGCCTGACGCCGGGCGGGCTCTACCTCGCCAACGTGGTCTCGCGCGCCGGCGGCGGGGACCTCGCGTTCCTGCGCGACACCGTGGCGACCCTGGCGACCGTGTTCACCCACGTCCACGTGATCCCCGCCTCGGACGACGCGTTTGGCGGCGAGGAGAACTACCTCGTCATCGCGACCGACGGGGACGCGTCGTTTCCCGAGGCGATTCCCTTTGATCGCTCCTTCCTCGGCGTGCCCCTGCGCGACGATGCGACGCTTGGAGCGCGCCCGCGCCGCCCCTGAGACCCGTGCGTCCGGCGGTGCCCTGCTCGCCGGCGGTGGGTGTTTCTTCATCTCGGCGCGCTTTTTGCCGTATCCTGTACCGTGCCGCCCGCCTCGCCGGGCGGCGCATCATGCTCGGACGTCCGAGAGGGGAGGCGCACGCGTCGTGCTCACCATAGGATGCCACCTGTCCAGTTCCAAGGGGTATGCCGCGATGGGTCGGACGGCCGTCTCCATCGGGGCCACGACCTTCGCCTTCTTCACGCGCAACCCGCGCGGCGGCTCAGTGCGCGCGCTCGATCTCGACGACGTCGCGGCGCTTCGGGCGCTCATGGACGAGCATCGCATGGGTCCTCTCGTCGCGCACGCGCCCTATACGTACAACCCGTGCTCCGCGAAGGAGCGCGCGCGGACGTTCGCGCTCGAGGGAATGGCCGAGGATCTGCGGCGCCTCGAGGTGCTCCCGGGCACCTACTACAATTTCCATCCTGGCTCCCATGTGGGGCAGGGCGTCGAGCGCGGCATCGAGCTCATCGCCGAGACGCTCTGCCAGGTTATGTTCGAGGGCCAACGCACCTGCGTTCTGCTCGAGACCATGGCCGGGAAGGGGAGCGAGGTCGGCGGGCACTTCGAGGAGCTCGCCGCCATCATCGAGCGCGTCGAGCGCGCCCGCCCCGAGCTCGGGCGTCACCTGGGGGTGTGTCTCGACACCTGCCACGTGTCCGACGCGGGCTACGACATCGCGCACGACCTGCCGGGCGTGCTTGCCGCGTTCGACCGGACCGTGGGGCTCGAGCGTCTGCGCGCCGTGCACGTGAACGATTCGAAAAACCCCTGCGGCGCGCGCAAGGACCGTCACGCCTGCATTGGCGCGGGCTACCTGGGAAGCGAGGAGCTGGGCGGCAGCATGGGAAGCTTCGCGGCGATCGTGACCCATCCGGTGCTCGCCACGCTGCCGCTCATCCTCGAGACGCCGAACGACCTGCCGGGGTACGCTCGCGAGATCGCGCTGCTGCGCGGCCTCGCGGATGGCGCCGCCCCCGCCGC
>CAZLGF010000025.1:0-1916 GCA_964558955.1 uncultured Coriobacteriaceae bacterium | reverse complement strand
TGGAGCGAGGAGGGGTCCCCGCTCGTCACGCTGATGGAGCGCCTCGCGTCCCGCGTCGCCCGTGTCCTTGCCGCGGACGCGCCCGACGCCGCACCCGTGGTCCGCGCGGCGATGACCTACGGCGAGCCGAGCGCTCGGCAGGCCCTCGCCGCCCTCAAGGAGGCCGGTTGCGCCCGCGTCGTGGCGATCCCGCTCTATCCTCAGAGCGCCTCGTCGACCACGGCGCCCGCCCTCGCCTCCGTGCGTGCCGCCCTCAAGGAGCTCACCTGGGACCCCGAGCTCATCACCGTCGAGCACTATGGGGACGAGCCCCGCTACCTCGACGCGGTGGCCGAGACCATGCGAGAGGCGGGCTTCGACGCGAGCCGCGATCAGGTGCTCTTTTCGCTTCACTCGATCCCGCAGGGCGACATCGACGCCGGCGACACCTACCAGGCACAGGTCGAGGAGAGCTGCGCGGCGATCATGGAGCGCCTCGGTGCCTCGCACACGCGGTGGCAGATCAGCTTCCAGTCACCCTTTCCCGATCAGCGCACCTGGTGCGGACCGTTCAGCGGCGACGTCATCGTCGATCTCGCGCGCGAGCCGCGCCGCACGTTCGTGGTCTGCATCGGTTTCGCGGTCGATTGCCTCGAGACCCTCTACGACGTGGAGCAGAAGTACCGGCAGCGGTTCGCCGCGGAGGCGGTTCCCGGCGCCGAGCTCATCTACGTGCCGTGCCTGAACGACGGCGACGCCCACGTTGAGCTCATAGCGCAGCTCGTGCGCCGTGCGGTAGACGGCAGATCGTAGTAGAGTTAGACACATATAACAAACGACGTCTGCCCAAGGGGGACGCTCATGGGAGATCTGTTGACGCCCGCGAACGTCGTGGTCGCGCTCATCGTGCTCGTCGCGCTCGCGATCGGCGGTCGGCGCGCGGTCGGTGGGCTGCTGCGCGGTCAGAGCTGTTGCACGGAGGGCTCCGCGCGGCCGACGACGCGCGCCGTGGAGGTCGCGGACACCGACGAGGCGAGCTACCCGTATCGCACGGAGCTTCTGATCGGCGGCATGAGCTGCGAGAACTGCGCGCGCAATGTGGAGGGAGCCCTCAACGCGCTGCCCGGCACGTGGGCGCGGGTCGACCTTGCCGAGCACGTGGCCCTCGTTCTCACCAAGGAGCCCCTCGACCGCAACGCCTGCGAGGCGGCGGTGCGCGACGCCGGTTACTACGTGATGAAGCTGTGAGGACGCCCCGTCAGCCCGGGCGCCGCGGTGGCGCGCCTTGCGCGTGGCGGCATCTGTGTGTAGAGCTCGCTTGACCGCTGCGGTAGAATGAACCCGTTCGATTCGCGCGCCCCGTGCCCGTGAAGGTGCCGTGTGGGTATGCGCGCCGCCAAAGGAGGAAAAGCATGCCGACTGTTTCCGCACCTGTCGATGTGACCCGGACGCCTGCCTGGCAGGCGTTGCAGCAGCATCAGAGCCGGCTCGTCCAGGAGGGGATCGATCTCAAGGGCTGGTTCGCCGCCGACCCTCAGCGCGTCGAGAAGATGAGCTTCGAGATGGGCAACCTCTACATCGATCTCTCCAAGAACCTCATCACGGACGAGACCGTCAAGCTCCTGGTCGACCTCGGCCGCGCCGTGGGCCTCGAGGAGCGCCGCGACGCCATGTACGCGGGCGCGCACATCAACACCACCGAGGACCGCGCCGTGCTCCACACGGCGCTGCGCCGCCCGAAGGAAGAGGCGGGCACGCTCATCGTCGACGGGCAGGACGTGGTGGCCGATGTGCACGAGGTCCTCGACCGCATGTACGCCTTCGCCGAGAAGGTGCGCTCCGGCGCGTGGCGCGGCGTCACGGGCAAGCGCATCGAGCACCTCGTGTCGATCGGCATCGGCGGCTCCGACCTCGGCCCGGTCATGGTCTACGAGGCC
>CAZLGF010000024.1:5196-16918 GCA_964558955.1 uncultured Coriobacteriaceae bacterium | reverse complement strand
CCTCCCGGTTATCAGCCGGACGCTCTAACCAACTGAGCTACAGGTCCATCGCACTTGGAGATCATACTCCGCTGCCTAGATCTGCGTCAACATCTTTTTTTCGCGGCTTTTGATGGATCGCCCGATCTCTCACCACGATCCGTGCGCACGCCCGCAACGCAGCCGCATTCAGGTGACCGTCGTCTCGGATTCTGAGCCGTCTCAGACATCCCGAGCGAGCGAAAGGAACCAGCTTAGGCCCCCGCGCATATGCTCGCTCCCCGCAACGAGAAGGAGGAGGAGCCATGCCCATCATGCATCGTCCGACACGCTCTCGCGCGCTGGCGCCCGCATCGCGACGAGCGCCGCGCGCACACCCGAAAAACGGCGCACCACCCGAGCGGCGCGCGCGGCGGCGCCGTCCACAGCGATGGCGCCCTTCCCGGCCACAACCCGCGGCAGTGCTTATCGCCGTTCTCATCCTTATCGCTTTGAGCATGCTTGTGCTCCTTGGCCCGCGCGCGGTAGCCGCGATAGAAGCCGAGCTGGTTGCGGCTCATACGGACCTCACCATCGACCAGGTGCTCGGCTGCACCACCACACCGGAGGCCATGCTGAGCGCACATGAGGACGACTCGTATTACCTCGGCACCTCATTCGGCAACACCGGACCAGATGGCCAGGGCGGCTCGATCAACTCATGGGATTCTCGGTATCCCAACGGCCGGCCAGGGCCAAAGGGGTCCTACATGAACTGCGCGGGGTTCGTCTCGGCCGTGATCACCGATTGCGGCGGCGACGTCACGCCGATCGCAACCTTCGTGAACCCAACCACGGGATACGACCGCGGCAATGACACCAACGCGAGCAGATGGCAAGCGTGGACCGCCCATAATGCGATCGAGTGCTATGAGTTCGCCACCAAAGAGGAGATGCTCGCCTCAGGCGTGCTCGAACGAGGCGATATCATCTACATCCATCCCACCAACTTCACCACCGGAGATGCGCACATGGGCTTCTTCTGGGGGTCAACGAGCTCTGAAGACCTGTTCTGGCACTCTTCGGACTCGGGAGACGGAGTGATCGCGGGCAGCGCTCCAGGCAATATGATCTCGCGCATCACCCCGAAGTCGGAGGCGGCGTACTATCGCGTCATCAAGACGCAGCACGCCGTTGACGTGCAATTCCAGAAGGTCTCCTCGTCTGATGCGGTAGACACGTCGGGTTCTTTCTACAGCCTCGCGGGAGCAACCTACGAGATCTACCAAGGGACACATCCCAACGGCACGCTGGTGGACACCATCGTCACCGACGAAGACGGTCGTGCGGCGCTCGAGCTCAAGCCCAATGAGAGCTACTACGCGATCGAGACGGTGCCACCACAGGGCTTTGCGCTCAATCCCGACCCCATCACCTTCACCACCTCATCGGGTGGAAGCACCGTGAAGTTGCCCGATGTCCCAGGGTCCGTGCGCCTCATCGTGACCAAGCGGGATTCCACGGGTGTCGCGCAGCCCGGGGCGAGCCTGGAGGGCGCCGTGTATCGCGTGACCGACGCCAACGGCGTGGACCATACCGGCCAAACCGATGAGCACGGCGTCGTGACCTTCACCGACATCCCCTTGGGAACCATCACGATCGTGGAAACCAAGGCGCCGGAAGGCTACCGCCTTGATCCCACGGTCTACACCTACACGGTGTCATCCGAGGACCTGCCAGCAGACGGCATCATAGAACTCGCTCCTCACGACGGCTTCACGGAGCATCCCATCGCCTTCGATATCGACATCGTGAAGTACCTCGACACGGGCAATGAGGGCTCGGGGTTGCAAACACCGGGAGCAGGCATCAGATTCGACATTATCTCGGGAACGACCGGGGAGGTCGTGGGATCCATCGAGACCGACGAGGCGGGGCGCGCGTCAAGTGCAGGCTCATGGTTTGGCGCAGGCGAAGCCGCGGAGGACATCTCCGGCGCCCTGCCCTATGATGCGGGCGGCTATACGGTTCGCGAGGATCCCTCAACCACCCCCGCAGGATATCAATCCGCCGACGAGTGGCACATCACGCCCGATCAGATGGTTGACGGGGCAACTCTTCACTACATCGTCGACAACGATTACGTGGCATCCCGCATCCAGGTCGTGAAGGTCGATGCGACAACGAACCAGACGGTTCCTGCAGCGGGCTTCACCTTCCAGCTCCTCGATAGCAACAGGGAGCCCATCACGCAAGAGGCGTGGTATCCCAATCCAGTCGAAACAAGTCAGTTCACAACCGATGAGAGCGGTATGGTCACCTTCCCCCAGGCGTTGAGACCTAGCACATACTATGTGCGTGAGATTGCCGTCGGCACTCCTCCGTATCTGCTCAACGAAGAGGACATCCGCGTCGAGATCGAGGACGACCCCAATCTCGCCCCCATCACCATCGTTCGCCTCACAGATGAGCAGGCTTACGGTCAGGCGACGATCAGAAAGACATGCGCGTCTGAGGAGTCGCGTGATGATGCAACCCAACACATCCATGACGCCGGATGCACCGGAGCTCTCGCGGATGCCGAGTTCGATGTGGTCGCGCGCGAGGACGTGATTGCGCCTGATGGCACCGTGCAAGCCGTTGCCGGCGAGATCGTTGACCACGTGACAACCGACGAAAACGGTGAGGCAACGACCAAGCCCCTCTCCTTGGGTTCAGGAACCGCGACCTATGCCTTCATCGAGACCAAGGCGCCCGTGGGACACGTGCTTGATGAGACGCCCCATGAGTTCACGCTGACGTATCTCGATGAGGAAACACCACTGGTCACCGCTGCGATTGAGGCGAGCAATCATCCCACGCAGACCACCGTTGACAAGACGGTGCTCGGATATGGTGACGCGCTTTCGGAGGCGGTGTTCACGCTCTGGCGCGCGGATGATGAGATACCAGTTGTAGCGGATGCTGGAGCCGCAGCGATCGTTGTTGACGCAGGGTGCGATGACACCGTGTCGGTGCAGCCGGCTATCGATCACGCCGTACTCTCATGCTCGATCCCCGATGGCTATCGAGTGATCCTCACGGCATCGGACGGAACAACGCACACCGCTGAGGACGGTATGACGATTTCCCCCGGAACCTACCTGCTCGCCGCATACGATGAACAGGGATCTGAGATCCCGGGCGGAGGCGAGGTTTCCATTGAGGAGAGCCGCCGTGTCGCCATCACCGTGAACGACAGCTTCTTCTTTGGCCCCACGGTATCTCTATCCGATGATGGCTATATTGAGGACCCCATAACCCTCCCGTACGTCGAAGAGTATGGGGCACACATGGCAACTGACCTCGAGCCTGGGTCGTATCTCATCTCATCCGATGACGCGACCCAAAGCGTCGATCTCGTCGCGGGCACCACGGCCATCATGAGTGAAACGCTTGAGACCCTTCCCGCGTTGCTCGTCGACGATGCAGAGGTCTCGACGCTTGTCACCAACGATGAGGGAACGCTCTCCTTGCGCCACCTCACCGCGGGCAGCTATCGCCTCTGGGAGTCACAGGCACCCGATGGTTTCCTCGTCGACGGCACGGTCCATCACTTCACCGTCGACCACGACGGTCTCACGGAAGGTTACGCCACCTATGAGATCTCGATCGAGGACGACTTCACCAAGGTCGATGTCTCGAAACGCGACATCACCGATGAGACCGAGATCGCGGGAGCACAGCTCGCGATTCTCGACGCTGAGGGAAACACGGTGGAATCATGGACCTCAACCACGAGCGCACATCGCGTTGAGGCGCTCAAGCCAGGCACATACACCCTGGTCGAACTAAAAACGCCACACGACTTCGATGAGGCGAGCGCGGTCACATTCACCGTTGAGGCGACGGGCGCGGTGCAGCGCGTAGCACTCTATGACGAGCCCATCGCGGTGTCAGGAGAGATTGACAAACGGCAGGAGATCGCCAACCCGACGCATTCCAACACCAACGCCGATGCGCTCATTGAAGATGGAGGGACCAACCGCGCTGAGGTCAACGGAGAGACAGATGGATCGTACGACTACACCATCGATGTGCGTTCAACGGCCACAACGTGGGTCGATGAGTTCACCGTCACCGATGAGCTCGACGCCGTCACAGACGGGCTCGCCTATCTCGTCGGCGTGACCACGCCTCAAGGCTCCGATGACTATGACGGCCTGCTTAACGTGTGGTATCAGACCGATCAAACGGCATCAGACTACCAAGACTCCGCGCACGCCAACGCGACGCGCTCCGATGGCCATATAAACCCGTGGCTCGATGACGAATTGACCGCCGAGCGCTTAGGAGATGATGGGCGCGCCGTCGACTATACAGGATGGCACCTCTGGGCAACCAATGTCAGCACCAGTAAGGCGCAGACGCTATCTGTTGCCGATCTCGATCTGGCGCCCGATGAGCACGTAATTGCCGTTCGGTTCGAGTTCGGGCGCGTGGAGGCTGGATTCACCACGCGCGCTGATGAATGGGAGCGCGACGATCTCAAGGATGAACATGATGACCTGGCTGATGTGAGCGACGCACATGAAGATGATGGGAGCATGACCGAGGATGGAAGTGAGGATCAGGCCACGACATCCTATGCCCCCGCTATCGTGCACATGCGTGTGACTGATCACTATCAGGCGGGAACGACGCTCGAAAACAGCGCGCGCGTTGAGCTCTACCGCAACGGTGGATCCCTCCACGAGCACGAGCAGCTCGAGGACGCTGACCTCGATCGCGTAGTGCAGGCGCCGATCTCAACCGCCCTCGACGATGAGCTGGAATTACACCTCGCGACCGAGACACTCGATCAGACCGGCGTTCCCTCGTACATCCCGGCACTCGCGATCACGACAACGCTCTGCGCCGGCGTCGGGGTTCTCGCACACCACCTGCGACGCGCGGGCTCCGACACCTCATGTCGTCGACGCTAACGAACCGAATCTGCCATACGGCGCAGGTGCTGGCACTGTGCATCGCCGGCGTCTGCGCCGTCGCGGCGGGCGTTCTTGTTGGACGCTCATATCTTGAGGACGCGCGATATCGCGAGGTCTCCAAGCTCGCGTGCAGCGCCGCATCAGCGGGAGGCGAGACGGCGCGGCAGATCGATTGGGATGCGCTGCGCGCCATCAACGAACACGTCGTCGCGTGGCTATCCGTGACGGGAACGCCCATTGACTACCCCGTCGTACAGCCGACGTCAGACCAACCTCGAGACTGGTACCTCACCCATGATCTCTGGGGTGCGCCCTCAGATGCCGGCACGCCATATCTCGATGTTCGGGCTGATGCCAACGGATCACATATGCTCGTCTACGGGCACCGGATGGGATGGTCTGACCGCATGTTCGGAGCGCTCGGAGACGCGTGGAAACCCGCGGTGTTCGAGGAACTTGGCCCAGCCACGTGGACAACCCCTGAAAGGGACACCCTCACCGCCATCCCCTTCTGCGCCCTGCGCGTCGATGCCTCGTATCAGCAGATCCAGTCCTTCACGTTACCGGAAGCGCACGATGTCACCGCACTCGCGCGCACTCTGGCACGCGACGCGAGCACTCGGACCGCGGAATGGCAGACACACGCACGCCATGCAGAGCGTCTGCTCTCACTCGTAACCTGCTCTGATGCACAAAGCGGCGCTACCGATCGCACTATCGTCATCTTCGTTGCATGCAAAGCGGGTACATGCGACTCCAGTGCCTACGAGACAGAGACCCTAACCTAATCGTCCGTCGCGTCTGAGGTCGTATCTGCGTCCTCTTCCGTATCAGCGTCATCGGTCGCATCAAGGCTGTTGATCGTGTCAAGATCACCATCGACCTCGCTGTCGGTTGAGTCTTCGCCCGATGTCTCGTCGGTCGTGCTGGTCCCCGAAGGCGTCGACCCAATCTGACCCACGAGGTACGCCCCACCCAAGCCAAGCGCAATCGCAAGGATGACCCCAATGAGGTACGCAATCCAATGATCTCTGATGAAGGTGATCACATGGCCTCCTTACGCGCGACGCTCCGCATGCCAACAGCCTCGGAGCGCATGTCAGCAACTCGACTATACCGCCTCATGCGGACATGCTCGACCATTCAAATCAAATGGGTACACCCTAGGTGCCAGCAACAACGGAGAGAGGATCCGTATGGACATCGCTTATGAACTGTACTATATGCCAACCTGTCCGTATTGCCGTAAGGTGCTGCGCTACCTCGATCAGCATGGCATACAGCTCCCCTTGCACGACATCTCTGCGAGCACTCAGGCACGCGCCACCCTTGAGCGCGTCGGCGGCAAGATACAAGTCCCCTGCCTCTTTATCGATGGGAAGCCGCTCTACGAGTCAGATGACATCATCAGCTACCTGGATCAGACGCTCGTCGAGGGCAAGAAGGTCGCCATGAGTGACGACGAGTAGACCACCGGGATGACAACGACGCCTGCCCGATCTTCAAGATCGGGCAGGCGTCACGTCGATGTTCCTTTTTATGCCCTCATGGGCGCTATGAGCGGCGAATGACCTCAGTCACCACGTCGGCGACCATATCGATGTTATCGACGTCAACGTTGTAGGGAAGATCCTCCTCGCTATGCGAGCATGCGAGACAGGGGCCTTCAACACCCGCGATCGTCAGCGAGCGCAAGCTTCTGCTCATGGCGGCATACGCATCCGTCGCGAGATACGGCATCTCAACCGATCCAAACTCGTGATGGAAGGCGCTAGATACCTTGCGCACAAGGTTCATGATGCGCCGGTCTCCCCTGAGCACACGCGTATCTCCCTCAGTAGCGAGCATGGCAACCTGCCCCGCGCCAACACACTCAAGGTTGATGAGAAACACGCCGCGCAGCTTATCGCGATGCGTGTCGAGGAAGGCGTTCATGCCCGCGTTGTCATACTCGGACGCGCCGGTCGCCACGAACCAGATGTCATGGCCGAGGAGCTCGTCGTCGCCCAGCGAGGTGATGGCGTCGCGCATCTCAGCTGCCGTGACGCCCTCAGCGCCCGTCGCGCCACCCTTCCAGTCATCGTCCCCGAAGTTATCCCACGAGCCGATCTCTCGACCGGACTGCCTTGCGTCGAAGCTGTCGTCGAGCCCCAGATACTCGCTCATCGACTGTTCCTCGTTCTTCTTGCGGCGGAACAAGCCGCGACGGCGCTTCGGCTCCTCATACGAAGTATGCGCGACCGGCGCATCCGCCGTAATCGTTCCAATGGCCTCGGCGTCGCTCGCGAGGGGCGCGTTGAGCACCGCGAGCTGATCGGGATCATCAGCCTGCGACATCGCACTGAACAGCGAGGTCTCCCCGGCATTGTTGTCGGGCGCGAAGGGATCGATCGGGGTGACCGACGGATCAGGAAGATCGAAGAGCGAGGAGCGGTTGCTCGTCTCCGGCTCGTGAATCGACGGCTGAGCGGGATCAGGCACGACGATCGACGCGCGCTGCTGCGGAGTGGGACGAATCGCAGAGGAGATCTCGGCCATGAGCGAGTCGACCGTCTCGACCGTGCGGTCATCACGAGACGAAACGTCACCCGCCGGCGCATCTGCCTGTGCGCCTCCTCCAGCCGCGACAACAGGTTCTGGCGAGAAGGCCTGTGTCGCGCCGCCGGACGCAGGTGCCGGCGTATCCAGGATGGAGGAGATATCCTGGGCGACCGTCGCACCCAGGTCAACCGGTGCGCTGGCCGTGCTGTCGACGACGGGCTCCACCTCATCCGCCACGGACTCACCGCCTGTCAGCATGGATGCGTCATACACCGCGGTGGACCCCTTCATCTCGCTGAGGCTGAACTCCTCGGTCTCGTCCACCTCAGCGGCGGCTGCGGACGATGTGGTCTCCTCAGACCCCAAGTCGTCACGCTCATCCGCGAGCCCCTCGGCATCAAGCTCCTCGTCCTCAGGAGACTCATCGCCGATGCCGAACGGCATGGTGTGGGTCGCCTTGAAATCGGCAATCGCCTCCTTGCCGTGCTGCACCGCGCTGTCGAACAGGTGCATGGCGCGCTCCCCCACCAGGGTGAGCGTCTCGGCGATGCCGTTGTGCGCTCTGCTTGCCGCCGTCGGACGGGGCGAGAAGTCGAGGTCCTCGGTCTCGTACGATGAGCGACGTACGCGCTCGTCGCCGAGGCCCTCATCGTCATCAAGACCTTCGTCCTCACCAAGGTCATACGCATCATCGCGCAGACCATCGAAGCCGTCGACAGCATCCTGTTCAAGCTCTGCAGCAGGCATCGGCTCGTCCTCGACCAGCGCGGCCATCTCGAACGCACTCTGTTCAACGGCGTCATCGCCGTCAAACACGACATCGGCGGCTGCCATCGGAGCGGGCGCCATCTGCTGCTCATCCTGATCTGCGGACAGTGCCCTCGTAGGCGCGACACCGACGACTGACGCGGATGATGAGGTCGGCGTGGGGGCGGGCTCCGGTGCGGCGGGCGTGAGGTACTCGATCTCGCACGTCTCAGGCACCATGCCGAGTGCGTGGATGACGTCGGGCCCGAAGCGATAGTTGCCCGCGGCGTTCACCACCGTCGGAACCTCGGCCGCGGGCGCAGCATCCACCGCGGGCGCGGTGCTCACCGCATCCCGACCAGCTTCCGAACCAACGGATGCGGCCCCCTCATCCACCGTCTCAACGATCGGCTCGGTCGCAACGAACGACGTGTCGGCGTCCTCGGTGACCATGGCGTCTTCGCGCGGGGTGGCCACGCTCCCCATTGCCTCCGTCGCATCGGCCGCCGCGCTCATCGCGGCCGCGATCTCAGCGACGGACATGGCCTGGGTGGCACCGGTGGCTTCATCACTCGCGGCCGGCGTTGCGACCACCTCGGGAGCCTCATCCTCCAGCTGCATCGAGGCCGTTGAATCGGCGTCGAGGGCGCCGACGACGCCCCCTGCCACCTCAAACGCGCTCGTCTGCTCCGCCACGGCCTGCTCAACCGGAGCGGGTTCTTCCCCGGGGACCATGTCCTCCTCAGACTCAGCCTCCGATATCTGCCCTGAGTCCATCCCCTCCAGCTCAGCCGCGCGGGCAAGCTCCTCGGCGATGCGACGCTGCTCGGCGAAGTAGTCATCAAAGGGAATATCCTGCGGAAACTCGTTCTGGCCCTTGAAGGGGGCGACAGCGTTCATCACCCCGAGCATCGCTGCCACCGACGACTTGTTGCACACCGAACCTGAGGTGTAGGGCAGCACGTAGCGGTTCATGATGATGCCCACGGCGTGGGCGAGCGGCACGAGCGCGATGACGATCGCGAGGATCCAGAACACCGCCTTGGCGGCCGCGGGGAACGGGAACAGGCGCAGCACCGCAATGATCGCGGGGGCGAGCATCGCGTACGGCAGCAACTTTACGATCACCGGGCGGTAGGCCGCATACGGCATCTGCGAGAACAGGTCGGCGCGGGGGGAATCGTAATGGGCGACCACCACGACGGGGCGATTGCGCGGGGAGGCGAGCGGACCGGACGCCTGGTGGTAGGCGATCACATTCTGAGACAGACCACGGGACCCCAGCTTGGAGAGGATGGGGCGACCCATGCGCTCGAGGGTGAACACCACGGCCGCGGCGAGCGCGAGCAGCAACCCCACAACCCCGACCATGCCGCCGACGCCCATGAGAAGCGCCCCCATGAATGCCGCGATTCCCAGAATCGCGGATGTCTGCTTATGCGCCGGTGAAGCGGTGAACTCCTGAACCTCGGGCTCGAATCCGTGCTGAGCGAAGATGCGCGCGATATCCTCGGCCGCAACGCGCTCCTCCTCGCTGCAAGCAGGAGTGATGCCGACGTTCTGAAGGAGGTGATTTATATATGGGCGGGTAGTAGCCATAATGGACGCTCCGACTCCCTGACGTGTTATCGTGCGCATGAGTGCGCATGCAGCCGAATATAGGCGAAAGTATACCTCGAGTCCCCTAGCTCTGATGATATCACGCGTTATGCAGGCAATATGCTCCAGCGGATTCCCAGCGTTCTCCATATCGGCGACCACGGCGCGAGGCGCGGAAACCGATCGGGTAGAATGCCGGTGCGCGCGACCATGACTGACGAGGAGGTGCGGTATGCCGGGCTCCACAAGCCATATCACCAACGATGCGTTCGATGATGACATCCCCTCGTATGATGCGACCGCGCAGCGCCTGCTCAATCTGGTGTTCGTCCTCAACGCAGCCCGCCGTCCCGTGCGCACCGCCGAGATCATCAACGATCCCGATCTGGGATACGGATCCGCCCATCGCGAATCTGACCTGCGCAAGTTTAGGCGCGACCGGGAGCGGCTCGCCCAGCACGGCATCATCATCACCGAGGTTCGCGATGCTCATGCCTCGCAAACGGAGGAGAGTGCCTGGGAGATCGACCGTGACCGCACGTTCGCGGCAGGCGGCATCATCAACGCGCACGACGCCGCACTGTTGATGGATGCGATCGATGAGTACACCACCTGGCACGCCACCCCGCTCGCGTCCCCCCTGCGCGCAGTTCGCCGCGCCGCGGCTGAGGCGCTCGCCGCGATCGACGGTGCGCTTCCCGCTCCTGCCAACCCGACCGAGGCGATCGCGGCGCAGCCGTCAAGCGCCGGCGGAAGCGCGAGCTCGCCCTCCCCATCGGATCAGCGCGTAGCCGATGCCCTGTGGACCGCTTTTGCACTGGGCAAGCAGGTCTCCTTCACCTACACCGACGCGCGCGGCGGCGCTTCCGCCCGGACGCTCGCCATCTACGGTCTCTTCTCACACCAAGGCGTCCCCTACGTCATCGGTCTCGACAGCGCGTCGGGAGACATCAGGACGTTTCGGGTCGATCGGATCGATGAGATCACGGGGCTGGGCACAACCTACCGCGTTCCCGATACCTTCGACGTTCACGACCACCTGTTCCTTCCCTTCGATCTCGCAGACGGCGATCCCATCGTGGCGAGCTTCGTCTTCCCCGCCGCGCGGACCCTTCCTGAGCTGCACGCCATCACCCATCGGCGCGGCGACCTCTCGTGCGATGATGACCAGTGGACCTGGCGCATCATGGTCCGCGATCTCGATGCGGCGGCGGCATATGCCCTCGCGCATGCCCGAGACGGCATGCGCCCCCTCAGCCCCGCCGCGCTGGTACACGCATGGGAGCGCACGATCGAACAGGTGGTGAGCGCCCATGAGCGCTAAGCGCATTCGACCCGCGAGCGATGATCGCGTTGAGCGAGCCATCGAGCTCCTCAACCTGCTTTCATCGACCGAGGACTCCCTCATCAGCGCTGATGAGGCCAGGCATCTTCTGAACTGCACCGATGCCGATCTTGATGAGAGCATCGGCCTCATCTCAACCCTCGCCGACCGCGAGAGCGGGGCGCGGGCCATCATCTTCCGTGACCACGGAGACATCGTGCTGGCAAGCGAGGTCTCCCAGCTCATGCCCCTGCGCCTAACTGCGGGTCAGGGAGCCGTGCTCGCCGCGGTCCTCGATGATCTCGCCATCGACTGCGACGTGCGCGAGCGACTGGAGCGGGCGCTGCTTCCGGTTGGATGGCCGCGCGGAGCAGCGCGCCATGTCGCAAACACCACGTCATACGGCTCTTGGTTCGCCGAACTCTCGCGCGCCTGCCACAAGGGCCTCCGCTGCAGAATCTCCTATCGCTCACACGGTGCGAGCGATTCGACCGAGCGCACGGTCGATCCACAGCGCATTGAGACCGTGGACGGTACGGCATACCTCGTTGCCTGGGATGTTGATAAGGACGGGCCGCGCCGTTAC
>CAZLGF010000024.1:3021-5096 GCA_964558955.1 uncultured Coriobacteriaceae bacterium | reverse complement strand
CATACGCGCGCACGCTTTAGAGCCCCTCTACGTGCTACACGGGTTCATGCTCACGCTTCGTGCGCGCGCCTCCAGAGCTCCAGAAAGCGTCCCACCTGATCGGCGTTGATGCGCTGATATGAACCGGTCGGCAGCGACGAGAGGAACGTCTTTCCGTATCGCTTGGTCACCAAGCGCGAATCGGCGAGCACAAGCACGCCTGCGTCTGTCGATGAGCGAATCAAGCGACCCGCCGCCTGCTTGAGCTCGATGACCGCCTCAGGCAGCACATAACGCCCCCACGCCCCGCGCTCACGCCGATCACGTTCGCACGACAGGGGGTCAGTTGGGCGAGAGAACGGCAACTTCGGGATGACGACGCAGCGCAGCGTCTCTCCCGAGGCATCGAACCCCTCCCAGAAGGTCTTGAGTGCGAAGAGCGAGGACCCCTTCTCGCTGATGAAATGATCGCGGAGGTTGCGCGCTGACGATTGCCGCTGCTGGCAGGCCAGCTCAAGACCCATGCGAGCGAGCACGGGTTGCACGCGCTCATACAGGTCCTCCATGTCGCGCCGGTTGGTGAACAGCGTGAGCACGGACCCATCCATCGCACGATGCACGTCGACAAGCAGATGTTCGAGCTCGTCGAGATACGCCTCACGATTCCGTGGATCCGGCAGGTTACCCGCTACGACAACCGCCATATTGCGCTCGAAGTCATAACTTGAGTCAAGCTTGAGCGCGCGCGAAGAACCCGGGTCAAGTCGATCAAGACCGACCGCATGGTTGAAGTGGTCGAAGGTGTTTGACACCGCGAGTGTCGCTGACGTGAAGATCAGGCTGCGCATCTCGGGGTACCACGACTCCGCGAACGCGGCACCGATGTCGAGACGCTCGGCGGTGAGCGATTCCCCTCCCGCGCGTTGACGCGGCGGAGCCTGCACCGAGTAGACGTATTGATCGTCGTCACCATCGAGCACGAGCACGAGCGCCTCGAGTGCCTCATGCAAGCGACGCTGAATATCAGCCACATCGATCACAAGCTCGGGCTTGTCGGCGCCTACCGTCTCAACCAGACCCATCAGGTTCTTATCAACCTGCTCGAGTGCGTCGGCGGCAACGCGCGCGGTAAGCGCAAACTCGGTCCATTCGTTTGACGCGCGCAGGTCGGGACCGATCCAGAGGTTCGCGGCATCATGCCCCCGCGCCGGCAGGCTCCGTGAAAGGGCGCGAATTCCCTCGAAGAGCTCTGCGGTGGCGTTTTGCGCACGCATGGTGGACGAAACGCTCTTCGCCACGAGCCCGAGATACAGCGTCGCAGCGTCTGACGATGCGAGGCCGCTCGCCAGGTGACCAAGCGCGCCCGCTTTGTCACCTCCCAGCCGTTCGAACAGCGCACGCACATCATCAGCGGAGAAGCTCCGCGCCCATTGCCGGCGCGCCTCGCTCTCGATCGCATGGGCCTCATCAACCACCCAAACACGGATGGGCGGCAGGATCTTCCCTTCAGCCTGCACGTTACGACAGAGCAGTGAATGATTGGTGACTACCACGTCAGCGCGCGCAGCGCGGCGGCGGGCGCCATGAACCAAGCAGCTGTCGGGGAAAAACGGGCAGAGCCGCCGCGCGCACTCGCGCGACCCCGTGGTCAGACTCGCGCGATCGACGCTCTTCCAGCGAATCCCCAGCGCATCGAGGTCCCCATCGGGAGATTGGCAGACGTACGCGTAGATGACCGCGATGGCCGTCAGCGTATCGGCGGGATCGCGGTTGGTCTTGATCTCGGTGGTACTGCGACGCAGGCGCTCGAGCTTTCTCAGACAGGGATAGTGGTCATAGCCCTTGAGCGCGCAGAAGGTGAGCCCACCGGGCAGCTCCCGCGCGAGACGGGGCAGCTCATGAAAGATGAGCTGGTCAGCAAGGTTGTTGGACTTGGTTGCAATCCCCACCGTAATATTGTTGAGCTTTGCCGCGGCGGCAAGGGGAACCAGGTAGGCAACGGACTTCCCCACGCCCGTGCCGGCTTCGATGACGCGATGGGTCGAGGTCGCAAGCGCCTCGCGCACCTCGAGGGCCATCTCGATCTGCTCGGGCCG
>CAZLGF010000024.1:1163-2921 GCA_964558955.1 uncultured Coriobacteriaceae bacterium | reverse complement strand
GCCGAGATCTCGATCAGCTCGTTCTCACGAAACGAGAGACCGGTGGTCTCGGTGTCGAGAATGATGACGTCTTGCTCGATGAGGCCGAAGTCGCGCGTCTGCGCTCGCTCGGCAAGCGTCGCATAGGCCGCCGCGACCGCGGGCGGCGTTCCAGGAAGCAAGGCATCGGCGGGAAACCCGCCCTTAGATGATGGGGTCACGAGTGCTCAGCCCGCTCATAGGCGAGCTCGATAAGACGATCGCACACATCCGAGAACTTCATGCCCGCATGGCGCACCTCGTCAGGATAGAGCGAGGTGTCAGTCATGCCAGGAATCGTATTGGTCTCGAGGATGACGGGACCGTCTGCGGTCACGATGAAATCGCTCCGGGAGAATCCCGTGCAACCCAGGGCCTCATGCGCCCTGCAGGCAAGCTCTTGAGCGCGCGCGTAATCATCCGCCGGAATGGCGGCGGGGATGCGATGCACGAGCGCGGGGTCGATGTACTTGACCTCGAGATCGTAGAACTCAGCATCCTCTTGCTTCTTGATCTCAACGACCGGCAGCGCCATGATCCCATCCGGAGCGTCGTAGACGCCGACGGTGATCTCGGTTCCTATCAGCTGCTGCTCGACGAGCGCTTTGTCGCCGTGCTCAAACGCTAACGCGAGTGCCGGCGCGAGTTCGGAGGCGTCATGCACGCAGCTCACGCCGTAGCTCGAACCATTGACCGCTGGCTTGACGAAACAGGTGCCGCCAAGCTCGGCTACAACCTCCTCCGCATCTATCTCATCACCCTGCTCGACGATGCGACCTGAGGCGATGGGTATGCCCGCGCGCGCGTAGAGCGCCTTCGACACATCTTTGTCGGCGGCGCAGGCACTGGCGATCACGCCCGAACCGGTGTAGGGAATCCCGCAGTACGCAAGCACACTCTGAATCATGCCGTCCTCGCCGCCGCGCCCATGGAGCGCGATGAATGCGACATCATAGGCACCATCGCGAAGGGTCTGGATGAAATCCTCTGCAGCAGGATCGAGCATGTCAACCGCGCCATACCCCGCCTCGATGAGCGCGTCATGGACATTCGCACCCGATGAGAATGAAATCTCGCGCTCATCTGAGATGCCGCCCGCAAGAACGGCAACGCGCGTATCCTCTCGGCTCTTTCTCAGCATGACGATCGCCCCTTTCCGCAGTGATGCGGCGTCGTTTCAGGGATAATGCTAACCCTGACTATCGAGCGTGCAGTTACCCTATTGTATAGGTAGACTTCCGCACCCGGTACCGGTGAAAGGCAACCCATGGAACACTCAGCCTCGTTGCGTGACATTCGTTCGCTCACTCCCGACGAGATCACAACGCTCGTCGCAGACTTGGGACAACCGCGCTTTCGTGCTCAACAGCTGATCGAGTGGATCTTTGACAAGCAGGCTTGCTCATTCGATGAGATGACCAACTTGCCCAAGTCGCTGCGCACCAGCTTGGCTGAGCGCTTCACATTCGCCGTCCCCACGGAAGTGGGCCGTCAGATCTCTCGCGATGGCTCTCGTAAGTACCTTCTTCAGTTTGCCGACGGCGTCGCGGTTGAGACGGTGGGCATGCCCTCACGCAAGCGCCTTGCCGTATGTATCTCAACGCAGGCGGGTTGCACCATGCAGTGCGCGTTTTGCGCCACCGGCCTTGCTGGTTTCACGCGCTCGCTAACCGCGCGCGAGATGACCGATCAGGTCGCTCATGTTGCGCGTGATATGGGAGAGCGCGTGACAAGCGTGGT
>CAZLGF010000024.1:0-1063 GCA_964558955.1 uncultured Coriobacteriaceae bacterium | reverse complement strand
CGCTTAATCTTTCCCCGCAATTCAGGATTCTTGACAAGATGATACGCGAACACCGAGCTTGCAATCACAACGAGTCCGGTCAGGGCAAGTGCTTCAATCTTTTTCATCTCTATTCATCTCGCTGTTCTTCGTTCTTTCGGGTGATCTGCTCCAGGATTGAAGCAAGCTCATCCTCATCCTTAAACTCGATCTCAATCTTATTCTTGCCACGCGTGGTCTTCACGCGCACATTCGTATTCAGCGCTTGACGCAACACGCGTGCAGCGCGTTTGTATGATTGAGGCGTCACTTGTCGTGGAGGCTTTTCGTTCTCTCCGACTGAAAACAATGGAGCAAGATGTTCTGTCGCTCGCACCGATAGTCCCTCTGCTACCACACGCTCGGCGAGCTTAATGCGCGCATCCATATACGGAACCGCCAAGATTGCGCGCGCGTGCCCCGCGGTGAGTTTGCCTTCATAGACCATTTCCTGCACTTCGTCAGGAAGATCAAGAAGACGCAATGAGTTTGTGATCGCTGATCGTGATTTTGAGACAGCTTTCGAGAGGGCGTCCTGCGTCATGCCGCTTGCCTCAATCAACTGCTTGTAACCACGAGCTTCTTCAAGAGGGTTAAGGTCAGATCGTTGCAGGTTTTCAATGAGTGCAAGTTGGAGCATCTCTTGATCATCAACATCCTTGATGATCACGGGAACTTCCATAAGACCCGCAAGCTTCGATGCTTGATACCGTCGCTCTCCTGCAATGATCTCATATGATGAACCCTTCGCTCTCACGAGCAACGGCTGCAGGACTCCATGCTTCTGAATCGACTCGCTAAGCTCTTCGAGCTCACTTTCATTGAAATGCGTTCTTGGCTGGTTTGGATTCGGAACGATCTTCTCAAGGGGGAGCATTGACTCTGTGCCGGTATTCCCGGTCTCGTATTGCGCTTCGCCAACGAGAGCATTCAGACCTCTTCCAAGTGCTTTCTTCTTCGGACTAGGCACGACGGATCACCTCTTTACCCAAATCCATATAGGCTCGAGCTCCCTTGTTTAATGGTGCGTAGGATATGACCGGCA
>CAZLGF010000023.1:1299-19090 GCA_964558955.1 uncultured Coriobacteriaceae bacterium | reverse complement strand
ATGTTGGGCGTCGAGCACGTTAGAGCTCGGCCTCGCTGCGCGCCCGCGTCGCGAGAACGAGCGCCACGACCGCCGCGACCGCCATGATGAGATCGCCCCAGATGGCGCTCGCTCGGACGCTCGCAAACGCCGTGGCGATGCAGACGAGCGAGAGCACAAGGAGGGCGACGGCCAGGTAGGTGAAGGGCGCGAGCTTCGAGGGCCGATTCGCGCCGCGCGCGCCCACGACGCCCGCGACGAAGCAGAGCGCACCGCGCACGGCCATGAGGGCGCTCTCCATCACGGTAGATGAGGCCGTGGCGCCCACGAGGGCAACCGCGGGCGCGAATCCTGCGGCGATGAGGACGGCGGCGACCAGGCAGATGAGCCCGAACGCGAGGCTCGCGAGACTGATGATCTTGACGATCTTGCACGTGGATGACATGAGGCGGCTCCTTTAACACGGCCAGGACGCGCGATCGAGCGCGCCGCTCGATGAGATGGTACGCGAGCGGGCCGCGCGATACAAGGACGACCCCTCGCTCCCGGATGCGTTGATCCGGAGTGCGAGGGGTCGAGCGGTCGCTGCGGGCACGGGGCTGCGCCCCGTGATCAATCAGAGTTAGAAGCTCCCGCGCTTGAGGAAGTCAGGAAGCTCGAACTGGTCGTTCCCGAAGTTGTGAACCTCCTCGCCGCCGATCGTGCGCGAGCTCGCGGAACTCGTCTGCGTCGAGCGGGTGGACGGCTCGCTCTTGGGCGCTGCGCTGAAGAGCTCGTCCTGGCGGGTGACGTTGACGTCGGAGAAGCCCGTGGCGATGACGGTGATGCGCACCTGATCGCCGAGGGACTCGTCCACCACGGTGCCGAAGATGATGTTCGCCTCGGGGTCGACCGCGTTGGCGACGAGGTCGGCCGCGTCGTTGATCTCCTGGATGCCGAGGTCCTTGGAGCCCGAGATCGACAGCAGGACGCGCGTGGCGCCGTCGATCGAGCTCTCGAGCAGCGGGCTCGAGATGGCCTGCTGGGCGGCGTCGACAGCGCGGTTGTCGCCAGAGGCGGTGCCGATACCCATCATGGCGGTGCCAGCCTGCTTCATGATGGTCTTGACGTCAGCGAAGTCGAGGTTGATGACGCCGGGCACGGTGATGAGATCGGTGATGCCCTGCGTGCCCTGCGACAGCACGCCATCGGCGTTGGAGAAGGCCTCGAGCATGGTGGTCTTCTTCTCGGCGGTGGCGAGCAGGCGGTCGTTGGGGATGACGATGAGGGTGTCGACGCTCTGCGCGAGGGTGACGATGCCCTCCTCGGCGGCCTTCTTGCGCTTGCGCCCCTCGAAGGTGAAGGGCTTCGTGACGACCGCGACGGTCAGGGCGCCGATGTCGTTCATGGCGATGTCGGCCACGATGGGGGCCGCGCCGGTGCCGGTGCCGCCGCCCTCGCCCGCGGTGATGAAGACCATGTCGGCGCCGGCGAGCGCCTCCTTGATGTCGTCGCGGCTCTCATCGGCGGCCTTGCGACCGATCTCGGGGTTCACGCCGGCGCCGAGGCCGCGCGTGAGATCGGTGCCGATGTGGACCTTGATGTCAGCGTCCGAGATCGCCAGAGCCTGCGCGTCGGTGTTGATGGCCACGAACTCGACGCCGCGGATACCCTCTTCGATCATGCGGTTGACCGCGTTGGTACCGCCACCGCCGACGCCTACCACCTTGATGACGGCAAGATAGTTGTTGATCTCGTTCTCGTGCATGTCGGTCCTCCGATACGCCGTGTGCAGATCTATCGAACGCTAACCTTCAACTTTATGTTAAACGTCGAGGTAAACCGCCATATCTTTGCACATCTTCGATCAGTACGTCAAACTATGCAGGGGATTTTATGGAGTTCGCACAAGAATTGCAGGTACAGGAAGCATCCGCTTGCCGTCGGTCAGCGGCTGCTAGCTCGAGGGCGCGCTCCGGAACGTGTAGTTGTCGGGCGTGCGCACGTTGATGTAGGTCACGCCCTCCTCCTGCTCGAGCAGGCTCGTGACGATGAGCTCCTTGGTCTCGATGTCATCGGGATCGCCGAGCGCCACCTCGACGCCCGAGTCGAGGTAGGCGGTGATCGCGTCCACCGAGGAGAGAGACAGGCTCTGGATCTGCGCGATGAACTCATCTGAGAAGCCCTGCGCGTAGGCGAGGCCCGCGAGGATCACCTCGGACGTGGTCGCCTGCCCGGACACCGGATCGAGGTCCGCCGAGAGGTCGGTGAAGAGGAGCGCGCCGTTCTGGCGGGCGATCACGCGCGCCGCGGCGGCACCGGTGATCTGCTCGCTGCCGCTGTCGCTCGTCGCATCCTCGCCCTCGTCGTCGGCGGTGTCGGTGTCGTCGGTCGTGGCTTCCGCGTCGGTGGCGTCGGCGTCGGCCGACGCGTCCGCATCGTCTGTGGTATCCGCGTCATCCGTATCGCTCGTAGCGTCATCATCGTCCGTCGTCTCGTCCTCATCGGCCACGTCGGAGAGGCCGACCGCGGCCGCTTCCTCGGCGGACACCGAGAGCGAGACCGGCGCGATCCAGCAACCGTCGTCACCGAGCGCCCAGGCGACGTTGTCGGCCGCGATGTAGACGATGGCCGCCACCGCGCGCTCGACGGGCGTGATCGTGATCGTGTGGGGGAACTCGCGCTCGACGGTGACCCCGCTCACCCAGGGGTTCTGCTCAAGCGCCTCCTCGATCGCCGAGATGTCGACGTTGAGGAGGGTCGTCCCATCGTCGAGGTTGACGAGCTGCTCGATGGTCTCCTGCGACACGTGCTCGCTCGCGACGTAGCGGATGTCGGTCGCGGCGAAGATCGGCGCGTTGACGATCACGAGGCCCCCGATGGCGAGCGCGATGACCACGGCAAGCGCGACGAAGGCGACGCGGCCGGATGAGAGCAGATGGAGCGCGATGAAGCGAAACGGGGCCGTGAGCACGTGGACGACGGAGCTGAAACGGCGCGCGGGCTCCGTGGTCCGCGGCGTCGCGGCGACCGCGGTGAGCTTTTGGATGGGGACGGAGCGCTTCGCGCGGCGCGTGGCCTTGGCCGCGCGCGCGGCGCGCGGGTCCGCCTGCGCGGGGCGGGGCGCCTGCCCTCGCGGCGCGCCCGCGACCGTCACGGGGCGCTTGGGCGCGGCGACCGGGCGCTTGGCGCGCGGCGACGCGGAGCGAGGTTTCGGCGCGGGACGGGAGCCGCGTACGGGCTTGGTGCTCACTGATGAGACCCGCGCACGGGGCGCCGCCGCGCGCGCGGAAGCCGCCGAGGGAGCGGCGGGGCGGGGTTTCGATGAGGTGGGCCGAGCTCCCTTGCCTGCCCGGCGAAACGTCGGCTTCGAGGCCTTAGAAGCCGAGGAACTTGACTTCCGGTTGGAGCTCGATGCCATAAACGTCCCGCACCTCCTCGTATACATGCCTGATCACCGCGATGACGTCGGCCGCGGTGGCGCTTCCCGTGTTGACGACAAAATTACCGTGAACGGTCGAGACCTCGGCGCCACCCACGGAAAAACCCTTCAATCCACAGTCCTCAACCATCTTCCCCACGCTGCGGCCAGGCGGGTTCTTGAAGACCGACCCGCAGGTGGCGGTGCCGATGGGCTGGGTCTCGCGACGTCGGGCAAGACTCCGCTCCATCACGGCGCGGATGTCGGACTTGCTGCCGCGCTTGAGCTTAAGCGTCGCCTCCAGCACGATCTCGTCACGCGGGAGCCCGCAGTGCCGATACCCCCAAGCGACGTCCGTCGCGGCGTAGTGGCGCAGGCCCTCCCCCGCCTTGAAGGTCACCACGTCCTCGATGACGCGTGAGATCCACACGTCGCGCGTGCCCGCGTTCATGGAGATCGCGCCGCCGAGCGTCCCGGGGATCCCCACGGCGAACTCAAGGCCCGTCAGGCCCTTCGCGTACGCGTCGTTCACCAGGCGGGCGAGCATCGCGCCCGCCCCCACGGTGAGCGTGACGCCGTCATCACCGAGCACGGTGCGCGCGAACTCGCGCCCGAGCGTCACGACGGCGCCATCGAAGCCCTCATCGGAGACGAGCAGGTTCGACCCCTTGCCGATGATGACCCAGGGCACGTCCTCCTCGCTCAGCACCGTGAGCGCACGGCGCAGGGCGTGGTAGCTGTGGCAGACGACGAAGAGCGCCGCGCGGCCGCCGATGCGGTAGGTCGTGTGGCGCGCGAGGCGCTCGCGCTCGATGAGATCGGTGTCGATGGCGCCCGAGAGCGACATGACGGCGTTGAAGAGGCCCATCTCCTAGGCTTTCTGCGCCGTGGCGTAGTCGATGAACTCGGGTCCCACGGTGGTCACGTCGCCCGCGCCCATGGTGATGAGCAGATCGCCCGGCTCGACGATCTCCATGAGCTTCTCGGGCAGCGCGATGCGATCGGACACGTACACCACCTGCTTGTCCGGATGGCGCGCTGCCACGGCGTCGGCGAGCATCTTGGAGGTGACGCCGGGAATGGGCATCTCGCCCGCCGAGAAGACGTCGATGAGGATGACCTTGTCGGCATCGGCGAAAGCGTCGGCGAAGTCATCGGCGAACGCCTGGAGGCGCGTGTAGCGATGCGGCTGAAACACCACGTCGACATGGGCGTACCCGAGCGAGCGGGCGGCGGCGAGCGTCGCCTTGATCTCCGTGGGGTGGTGGCCGTAGTCGTCCACGACCGCGACGCCGCAGGCGTCTCCCACGTGGGTGAAGCGGCGGCGGACCCCCTCGAAGCTCGAGAGCGCGACGGACGCCTCATCGAGCGAGAAACCAAGCGTCTGAGCCACGATGAGGGCGGCGGTGGCGTTCAGCATGTTGTGGACGCCGGGATTGCTCTTGATGGCAACGTCGCAGGCGCTCCCATCCGCGAAGCGCGCGGTGAAGGAGCCCGTGAGGGACCCCGTGCGCTCATGCGGGACGCACTGGACGTCATTGCCGTCGTTGAAGCCATAGGTGATGACACGCGCGCCGCTGCGCGCGGCGAGCTCGGCCAGGCGCGACGAGTCGCCGCAGACGACGACCGTGCCCGCGTCCCCCGCGAGCGCCATGAACCGCAGGAAGGTGTCCTCGATCTCGGCGAGAGAACCGTAGTGGTCCATGTGATCGGCCTCGACGTTGGTGACGACCACCACGTCGGGGTCGAGATAGAGAAACGAGCTGTCCGACTCATCCGCCTCGGCGACGAAGTACGGACCCGACCCGTTGCGGCCGTTGGTGCCGTACCCCTCGACGATCCCGCCGATGAGGAAGCTCGGATCGGCCCCCATGCGGTCGAGCATGGTCGCCACCATGGAGGACGTGGTGGTCTTGCCGTGCGTGCCGGCGACCGCCACGGTGGTGTAGCCGCGGCCGAGCGCCGAGAGCATCTTGGCGCGGGGCCAGACGGGTATGCCGAGCTCGCGGGCGCGCGCGAGCTCGGGGTTGGTCTCGGGGATGGCGGTGGACACCACGACCACGTCGGGCCGAACCTCGTCGATGGTCCGCGCGTCGTGCCCGATGCGGATCTCGACGCCTGCGCGCACGAGCTGACGGATGTAGCGCGAGGTCTTGAGATCGGAGCCCGAGACCACGTATCCGCGCTCATGCAGCACGAGCGCGATGCCGCTCATGCCCGCGCCGCCGATGCCGATGAAGTGAGCGCGCGAGAACTGCGGGTCCGCGGGCGCGGTCAAGGTGTCTGTCATGCCGGGGATCTCCCTGTGTCCGGGTCGTTGCATACCCCCGTACTGTAACGCAAACCATGCGCGGGCGCGACCGACCCACCAACACGACACGCGCGCGGAAGGGCTTTGGCTCCCGCGCGCGACGGACCCCTCAGGCCGCGCGCAGCGGCGAGGGCGAGAGCGCGCTAAACCAGGGACTCCAGCGCGTCGGCGAGGCGCTCGGCCGCGCGGTCCTGACCGAGGCCGCGCGCGGCGGCGCGCATGGCGTCACGGCGCGCCGGGTCGCGCAGGAGCGCGAGGAGCTCGTCCGCGAAGGCGGGCTCATCGATCGCAGCGTCGGGGCACATCACGGCCGCGCCGGCGTCAACCAGATAGCGCGCGTTCGTGGTCTGATGATCGGCCGTCGCGAAGGGATAGGGCACCAGGACGGCCGGCACGGCAAGCGCCGCGATCTCGGCGATCGACGACGCGCCGGCGCGCGAGAGCACCAGGTCGGCCGCGGCGAGGACGTCCCCCATGCCGTCAATGTAGCTCCGCACCTGGTAGCGCCCGGCCTCCTCGTCCGTCAGGGCGAGCGCCGCACAGGTCGCCTCGAAGTCATCGGCGCCGGTCGAATGCAGGACGTGCACCCCGTCGATCGCGAGGACGTCGCACTTGAGTCCAGCCATGCGCTCGTTGAGGTGATGCGCACCGAGCGACCCACCGAAGACGAGCAGCAGCGTCGCATCATCGGGGACGCCGAGCGCCGCGCGGCCGCGGGCGCGGTCGCCCGCGAGGACCGACGCGCGCACGGGGTTGCCCGTCTCGACGATCGCGCCGGGGCGCGCGCCATGGCGCTCGAACACCTCCGCCACGCTCGGCTGGGCGATCGCGATGAGCGCCGCGTCGCGCGCGGCCTGCTTGTTGGCGAGTCCCGGCACCGAGTTCTGCTCATGGAGCGCGACGGGGATGCCGAGGCGCCGTGCGGCGCGCACGAGCGGAAGCTCCACA
Source organism: uncultured Coriobacteriaceae bacterium (assembly GCA_964558955.1). GTDB lineage: Bacteria > Actinomycetota > Coriobacteriia > Coriobacteriales > Coriobacteriaceae > Coprousia. The sequence continues at coordinate 12,452 of CAZLGF010000023.1, read as the reverse complement.
TAGGCCCCGAACCCGATGGCGATGTCGGGCGTGCGCTCGGGATGCGCGCGGAAGTATCGGACGATCCGGCGCTCCTCGCGCGCGAGCCGCACGAGCGCGGTCACGAGCGTCCAGGGGCGCTGCCGATCAAACCCCGTCACGCTCACCGGGAAGAAGTCGAAGCCCGCCTGCGGGACGAGCGTCCCCTCGAGCCGGCGCTCCTCCCCGAAGAACCGCACGTCGTGGCCACGATCCCGCAGCTCCTCGGCGAGCGCGAGCGCGGGGTTCACATGCCCGGCCGTTCCTCCTGCCGCGATCGCGATACGCAGCGCGTCAGCCATCTTCCGGTCCTCCCGTCTGCCCGCTCCCGTATACGGAGCCCGTCTCGTCATATCCCACCCGATAGGGGCGCCCGTCGCGCGTGCGCAGACGCGAGGCGGGGTCCTGATTGAGGTCGATGCGCTCATACGAGCTCGGCCGCCGGCCCGCGCGGGGCGCCGGACGCGCCTCTCGTCCCCGACCGGACGCGCCGCCTTGATTCCCGGCGCCCACCTGATCGCGCGGCGACGCGGCGCCGGGGGCGGGAGACCCCTCGACCACGCTGAAACCCGCGCGCCGGGCCGAACGCGGGCGCGCCTCGCCGGCCGTGCTCTCGTCGATCACCGCGAGGCGCTCGCGGCGCGCGTCGTGAACCGTGCGCACGTTGCTCTCACGGGAGACCCGGATGATCAGCCCCGCGAGCGCGAGCATGGAGATCATCGACGAGCCGCCGTACGAGATGAAGGGCATGGGCTTGCCCGTCATCGGGGTGACCGCGAGGATGCCGAGCGCGTTGATGACGAACTGCAGCATGATGAGGAACGCCGAGCCCATGGCGATGAGGCGTCCCTGGATGGTGGGGGCGTTGGCGGCGATCTTGAACGCCGCCAGCACCATGAGGACGTAGACGGCGAAGAAGATGATCGTCCCGACGAACCCGATCTCCTCACCGATGACGGCGAGGATGTAGTCGTTGTGCGCCTCGGGGAGGTAGTTGTACTTCATGGTCGAGTTCCCGATGCCGCGCCCGAACAGGCCGCCTGAGGCAAACGCCATGATCGCGAGGACGGCCTGATAGCCATCGCCATACGGATCAGACCACGGATCGCTGATGAGGCGATCCAGGCGATAGTCTGTGGACAGCACCAACACGGCGCCGAGCAGCGCCGCGACCACGCACAGCGAGATGATGAGCCGGTAGGAGAACCCGGCGAAGTAGCACATGGCGAACACCGTGCCCAAGATGATGACGCAGGTGCCGAAGTCGGGCTCGGCCAGGATCGCGACCGCGGGAGCCAAGACGCAGCCCACAAGCATCAGGACGAAGGTGAGCGGGGTGAGCGATCGCTCCTCGTAATACTCATGGAAGATCTTGGCCGCCGTGACGATGATGACGGCTTTCGCGGGCTCAGAGGGCTGGAACTGGAACCCCCCGATGGAGATCCAACGGGTCGCGCCACCGCTCGCGTGCCCCACGATTGGCACCGCCACCAAGATGATGAGCGTGACCAGCCAGATCCACCATATGGCGCGAGAGCGCATGAAGGACAGGGGCACGCTCGACACGATCGCCATCCCGACGAGCCCGATGGCGATGAAGGCGGCTTGGCGCACGAAATAGTAAGTCGAGCTGCCGTACTCCTGCAGCGCCTCGACGGACGAGGCGGAATACACCATCAGGAGACCGAAGGCGAGGATGGCGCCCAGGCAGGCGATGAAGACGAGACGCGGGCGCATGATGCGCGCCGGCACCCCTGCGATGAACTTCGCGTTGAAGAGGGCGTTCAAGCGCTGGAGAATCCCCGGGGAGGCGGCGCCCCGGGCGCGACTGCCCTGCGTGCTGGCGCCGGTGCGTCCGGGTGTGTCCGGCGCGGTGGCGCTCCGCGGATCGCCGCCGCGCTCCCGTCGCGCCGCGACGCGCAGGGTCGACCGACCCGCCGCGGGCAGGGTCTTGCTGTCTCGTGCCGTCGCCACCGCTCCCCCTAGCGCCCGTCCGCGTCCTGCAGCGCGCGGACAAGCGCCTTGAAGGCGCGCCCGCGCTCCTCGAACCCGGAGAACTCGTCGAACGACGAGCACGCCGGCGACAGCAGCACCACGTCGCCGCGTCCAGCCAGGGAGCGCGCGACGGTGACGGCGTCCGCAAGGTTCTCCGCCTCGGCGATGTCGACGCCATGGCCGACCGAGGCGCCCTCCATAGCGCTCATGAGCCGGCCGCGCGCCTCGCCGAAGCAGACCACGGCGCCGACGGAGCTCATGACGACCTCGGCGAAGGCCTCGAGCGGCGTGCCCTTGTCATGTCCGCCGACGAGCAGGATCACCCGCTCGCCCGCGAAGGCGTCGAGGGCCTTCTCGACCGCGTCGGTGTTCGTCGCCTTCGAGTCGTTGTAATAGCGCGCGCCCGCGACCTCGCCCACGGGCTCGATGCGATGCTCGAGCGGCTGGAAGGAGCGAAGCCCCGTGCGGACGGAGGCGTCGTCGGCGCCCGCGAACAGCGCGGCGGCTGCGGCGGCGAGGGCGTTCACGACGTTGTGGCGCCCCGCGATGGCGAGCTCGTCCGCGCGCACCAGCTCGTGCTCCGCACCCGCGAGCCGCACCACGAGCATCCCGTCGCGCACGAAGGCGGCATCCGGGACCCCCGCGTCAGCGAGCGAGAGGAGGAGCACCCGGCGGGAAGCCTGCTCGATCTGAGCGCGCTGGGAGCGGACGCCCGGGTCATCCACGTCGATGATCGCGAGGTCGTCGGCGCCCAGCTGACGAAAGAGCCGGCACTTGGCGGCAGCGTACGCCTCATGCGTGCGATGCCAACCGAGGTGGTCGGGCGTGATGTTGAGCAGCACCGCGACGCGCGGGTGCAGCTCCTGGGTCGTGGCGATCTGATAGCTCGAGAGCTCAGCCGCGAACCACGATCCCACGGGCCGGTCATCCACATGGCTGATGGCCGTGGGACCGATGTTGCCCACGAGCACGGACGCGAGGCCGGCCGCGCGAAGCAGGTGGTCGATGAGCGTGGTCGTGGTGGTCTTGCCGTTGGTGCCGGTGACGGCGATCCACCGATCGGGCGAGAGCCGGTAGGCGAACTCGGGCTCGCCCATGATCTCGGCGCTCGCGGCCCGCGCGCTCGCGAAGAAGGCGGAGAACTCGGAGATGCCGGGGCTCGCGACGCAAACGTCGTAGGAGCCCGTGACCTCCTCAGAGCCGTAGACGCAGATGACGCCCGCCTCCTCGAGGGAGCGCGTCTCGTCGGTCGGCGCGGAGGAGGCGCCGCCGTAGAGCGTGATCTCGTCGACCAGGTCTTCGCGATGCGCGACCGCCCAGCGCGCAACGGCGAGGCCGGTCGTGCCCTGACCGAGCACCAGCAGCTTCATATGTGCGGGGAGAGGCATGGATCTCACTATCCCAACTGGAAGAAAAGGGCGAGACCGATGGCGCCGAACGCCGCGGCGATGATCCAGAAGCGGATCACGACCTTGGTCTCGTCCCACCCGAGCTTCTCAAAGTGATGATGGATGGGCGCCATGAGGAAGACGCGGCGACCCGTGGCCTTGAAGCTCACGACCTGGATCATGACGGAGAGCGCCTCGACGATGAACAAGCCGCCGATGATGAGCGAGACCACCTCGGTGTTGGTGATGATGGCGACGCAGGCGAAGGCCGCGCCGAGGGCGAGCGACCCCGTGTCACCCATGAAGATGCTCGCGGGATAGCAGTTGAACCACAAGAAGCCGATGCACGCGCCCGCGCACGCGCCCGAGAAGACCGCAAGACCGACGTCGCCGTCAAGGAAGGCAATTGCGGCCATGATGACCATCGCGATCATGGAGGTCCCGCCCGCGAGGCCGTCGAGGCCGTCGGTGAGGTTGACGGCGTTCGAGAACCCCGCGATGAGCAGCCAGGTGAAGACGACGTAGAGCCACGGTATCTGGAAGGACGTGCCCGCGACCTCGATCGTGGTCGAGAGCACCCCGAGGTCGATCGTGAATCCACCGGGGAAGCGGATCTCCGGCTGGACATCGCACCAGTTGACCGCGAGCAGGCAGAACAGAACGCAGATGATCGTGAGGCCGATCATCTTAGCGTGCGGGGTGAGCCCGAGCGACCGGCCGTGCGTGACCGAGGTGACGTCATCGATGAGGCCGAGAAGGCCCGTGGCGATGGTCGCGACGAGCACGAGGACGAGCTCGAGCGTGAAGCGGCCCACGAGCGCGCAGGTCAGAGCAACCGCGACGAGGATGACGAGGCCGCCCATGGTGGGCGTGCCCTGCTTGATGAGGTGGCGCTGGGGGCCGTCGGCGCGAACCTGCTGGCCGATCCCCTCGAAGCGCAGCAGCTTGATCCAGAACGGCATGAGCACAGCCGCGATCGCGGCCGCGATGCCGAGCGCCAGGAAGGCCTGGTAGGTTGGATAGGACGGATTACCGAGCATCGGCGCACACTCCCTCGGCGAAGCGATCGAGCCCGACCGCATGGGAACCCTTCACGAGGACCGCATCGCCCGCGGCGATGGCGCCCTTCCATCGCGCGAGCGCCTGCTCGCACGTCTCGTGCACGTGCACCCGGTCGGGCGCCATGCCCATGAGCCGGGCGGCGGCGGCCATCTCGCGCGCGTCCGCGCCGCCCACGCAGATGAGCAGGTCGAGCTTCTTCGCGGCAGCGTAGGCGCCCACGAGCGCATGGAGGCGAGGCGCCTCATCGCCAAGCTCGCCCATCTCACCGAGGACCGCGATGCGGGCGGCGGGCGCGTCGAGCGTGGCGAGCAGATCGAGCCCGGCCGCCATCGACTCGGGGCTCGCGTTATAGGAGTCGTCGATCACGCGCGCGCCCGACGCGGCGCGGCGGATCTCCTGACGGTGCCCCGTGATGACGAGGTCATGGAAGGCCTCGTCGATCTCGAACTGCGGGATGCCCAGACGATGCGCGACAGCAGCCGCGAAGAGCGCGTTCTGCACGGCGGGGCGCCCGGGGATCGAGAGCCCGGTGTGGAACTGCGAGCCGTTCTCAAGCATGATGTCGAAGCTCGGAAGGCCCGCCTCGTCGAGAACGACGTTGCGAACGCGCACGTCGTCATCCGAGCTGAGCCCCGCGAGCACGACGTCGACGCCCGCCGGGCGCGCGAAGCGCTCGATGATGAACGGGGTGAAGTCATCCTCCCCGCAGAGCACGAGCGCGGAATGGTGACCCTCGAAGTTCTGGCTCGACGGCGCCATGCCCTCGATGATCTCGGCCTTGGCGCGGGCGATGGCCTCACGGCTGCCGAGCATGCCCACGTGTGAGGTGCCGATCTTGGTGATCACGGAGAACGTGGGCTGGGCGCAGCGCGTGAGCCGCGCGATCTCGCCCGGGGAGTTCATGCCCATCTCGAGCACCATGATCTGGGTGTCCTGGGGCGCCGCAAGGATGGTGAGCGGCATCCCGATGAGGTTGTTGAGGTTGCCCGACGTGGCGTGCACGCGGTAGCGCGACGCCAGGATGCGGGCGAGCATGTCCTTCGTGGTGGTCTTCCCCACCGACCCGGTGACGCCCACGACGGTGCAGTGCAGGCGCGCGCGATAGCCCTGGGCGAGGCGCAGCAGGAACTCCTCGGGGTCATCGACGACGAAGAGCGCGGCATCATGGTCATCGGCGAGGCGGATCAGGGAGCGCTCAGGTGCGCGGGTCATCACCGCGGCCGCGGCACCCGCCTCGATCGCACGCGCCACGTAGTCGTTGCCATCGACCCGCTCGCCGGGAAACGCGACGAAGATCGCATCGGGGGTCACCTGCCGGGAATCGATCACGCAGCCGCGGCACAGGCGGTCGGCGACGCCGGTGACGCCGCGCGCGCCCGTCACGCGCTCGATGTATTTCACGGCAATCTCTACCATGCGGCTCCCTCAGATCATGTTCACCGTCATTACCAACGGCTCATTGTATCCCAGCGACAGGTCGCGCGTCGTGCCGTCCCGGTATTCCCATAGGGCGTCACAAATTGGATCCCCGCTGCGTGCGGCGTGCGCGGACTCGATAGGAGGAAGACCGCGCCCGCGCAACGGGGCGCAGCTGATCACGAGCTTTGCGGGACGCCGAGGGTGGAGAGCGCGGTGGACATGACGGTCTGGAACGGAATGGCCGCAGCGCTCGACCCTTGAGACGTGTTGTCGAGCGTCACGTAGACGAGCACGCGCGGGTCGTCAGCCGGCGCGAACCCGATGAAGGAGGCCATGTAGGCGTTCTCGGCGTAGCCGCCGCTCTCGCTCGCGCGCTGGGCCGTGCCGGTCTTGCCGGCCACGCTGTAGCCCTCGACGGCGCCGCCCGTGCCGGTGCCCTCCTCGACGACGGTCACCATCATCGAGGTCACCTGCTCGGCCGCGTCCGCGCTGATCGTCGAGACGCCGCCGTCCTCATCCCACGCGATGGTCTCGCCGCCCTGAGACTGGAGGAAGTGCGGGGTCATCATGACGCCGCCGTTCGCGATGGCGCTCACGGCGCGCGCGACCTGGATGGGCGCCACGGCGATGCCCTGGCCGAACGACATCGAGCCCAGGCTCGACCCGTCGTACTCGTCGAGCGAGCGGACCGTGCCCATCGATTCGCCGGGGAAATCGATGCCCGATGACGAGCCGATCTCGTACAGGTCGAGGTAGGACGCGAAGCTCTCGGCTCCGATCTGCGACCCGACCATCACCATGCCCACGTTGGACGAGCGCCTCAAGATCTCGCGGAGCGTCATGGTCATGGTGTAGTCGCGGTCGTCGGCGTCGCCCACCATGTCGTCGCCGACCTGAATCTGGGCCGGCACGGTGAAGGTCGTGTCGGTCGTGACGACCCCCATGTCGAGCGCCATGCCGCAGACGAGCGTCTTGAACACCGATCCCGGCTCGTAGGAGTCGGTCACCACGCGCAGGTTCATGTCGGCGGTGCTCGCGTTGGCGAGATCGGTCGGGTCGTAGGTGGGGTTCGAGCAGCACGCGAGGATCTCGCCGTTGCGCGGGTCCATGACGAGGACCGAACCGTACGTCGCGCCGGTCTCCTCGACCGACAGCGCGATCGCCTCCTCAGCCGCGGTCTGGATGTCGACGTCGATCGTGAGCACGAGATCGGTGCCGTCCTGAGCCGCAACCTTCTGGTACGCGCCGCCGGCGATGTAGGAGCCGTCGCGGGCCCGCTCGCGCACGATCGAGCCGTTGACGCCCGTGAGCACCTCGTCGTAGTAGCTCTCGAGCCCCGAAACCCCCTCGTTGTCGACGCTCACCACGCCCAGGATCTGCGAGGCGACGCTGTCATACGGGTAGACGCGCATGATGGTTTGCTCAAACTCGATGCCAGCGATGTCGAGCTCAGCGAGCTCATCGGCGAGATCCTGGTTCACCTGGCGCTGGATGTAGGCGAAGGTCCCATCGGACTCGACCTTCTCGCGGCAGGTCTCCTCATCGACCCCGAGGATGTCGACGAGCGCCTCCACCGCCTCATCCGCATCGCTGATGAGCTGAGGGTTCACGTACACGTTCTGGCACTCGACGCTCGAGCAGAGAACGTTGCCGTTGCGATCGTAGATGGTGCCGCGCTTGGCGAAGAGCGTCTGGCTCGTCACGCGGCGATTGTCCGCCTCGTCACGGTAGGTCTCGACGTTCACGATCTGATAATCGGCGAGCTTGGCCACACCGAGCGCGCACGCGACGCCGAAGAGCCCCGTGACGACGCTGCGTCGCGAGATGGGCTCGTGGTCCATGTCACTCTGCAAGAGCGGCTCAAGAGCGGAACGCGGGCCCTCGGAACGCCCCCGGGACCCCCCGCTCGTCTGGCGCGCGTCTGCGCTGCGCGCACGACGAGGGCCACCCGAACGCGGGCGGCCCTGATATGCGTCACGTGATCTCCGGCCATCGCGGCCGGTGTAGTCATCGCGTGCCACGCCAGCGTCCTACGAGGCGTCGGCGGACGAGGCCTCAGCGTCAGCTGCGTCGACATCAGCCGTGTCGGCGCTGTCGGCGTCGTCGCTCAGATCGAGGGTGACGCTTCCCTCGGGCTCGACCATGCCGAGCGTGTTCACCGCGAGATCGCGGATGCGCGTGTCGGACCCGTAGACCGAGCGCATGACCTCGAGGTCGGCGCTCTCGTCGGTCGCCTCGGACAACTCCTCGCTGATCGTGGCGTTGGCGTTCAGGCTCGCCGTCGTGACGCTCGCGATGGTCACGCGGGCGAGGCCGATCGAGACGACCAGCGCGGCGAGGACGCAAAAGACCTTGAGCACGTGCAGGAATGCCGGGCTGACCTCTTGGTTCGCCTCGCGGCCGGCACCGGTGTAGACGTCGAAACGGGGCTGCTCTGATACGCGGGCGCGCTCAGCCGGCGCGTAAAACTCGTCGCCGTATGCGGGCGCGGCCTGCATATCATAGGCGTAAGCTGCGTTTGAAGTGGAGTAGCCCATGATATGCATGCCTCCCATCTAGGGTGCGGTGGTGGTTCGTTTCAGCTGCGTTCGTGGTGTGCGAGATGGGTCCGACGCGCGCCTCCTACCTTCGCTCGGCGACGCGAATCTTCGCTGATCTCGCCCGCGGGTTGCGCTCGACCTCGTCGGCCTGCGCGACCTGCGGCTTTCGTGTGATGACCGTGAGTACCGGCACGTTGTTGCACACGCACACCGGAATATCCGGCGGACAGGTGCAGCCCTGGCTCATCCTCTGGAAGAGGCGCTTCACGATGCGGTCCTCGAGCGAGTGGTAGGAGATCACGCAGATCCGCCCTCCCGGGTTGAGCCAGCGCACGGCTGCCTCGAGTCCCCGCTCGAGCACCTCGAGCTCATGATTGACCTCGATGCGGATCGCCTGGAAGGTCTTCCGGGCGGGGTGATGCCCATGTCGTCGCGCCGCGGCCGGAATGGCCGCCTTGACGATGTCGACGAGCTCGCCCGTGGTCTCGATGGGAGCCTGCTCTCGGCGTCGCACGATCTCACGCGCGATTTGACGAGCAAACTTTTCCTCCCCCGCGCTCAGGATCCGGGTGAGATCGGCTTCTGTGTAGGTGTTGATGATCTCAGCTGCATTGAGGGTGTTATTCCCCGGATCCATCCGCATGTCAAGGGGGGCATCCTCGCGATAGGAGAACCCCCGTCCTGGGATATCGAGTTGCGGGCTTGAAACGCCCAGATCGAAGAGGATCCCGTCGACCCCGGGCACCTCGGCCGCGCACAGCAGCGCGTCCAGGTCCCCGAAATTGCCCTTGAGGAGCTTGACGGGGGCGTCGGGCACCTCGCGCGCCAAGCGGCTCGCGGCTGCCTCGAGCGCCATGTCGTCCTGATCGATCCCGATGAGCAGGCCCTCCTCTCCCACCGCTGCGGCGAGCCGGACCGCGTGGCCCGCCCCGCCGAGGGTGCAGTCGCACGCGGTCGCGCCGGGTGCGAGCTGGAGGGCCTCGAGCACTTCATGAAGCATGACAGGTTCATGCCGGTATTCAGATGTCAACGTACACGATGCCATGCACGGGTTCCCCTCACTCGTCGAAGAAGAGGTCGGCCATGTCGTCGCCGTCCTCCTCGGCCTCGGCCGCGTCCCACGTGGCGCGATCCCAGATCTCGAGGTGGTCCCAGTTGCCGACGACCGTGACCTCGTGGTCGAGGCCAGCCTTGGCGCGGAGCTCCTCGGGGAGACCGATGCGCGAGGCGGCGTCGATGACCATCGGCTTGGCCTTCGACGTGATCCTGCGCATCAGCGACTGATCCGCGCGCTTGCGCGAGTTGAAGCCGCCACGGTCCTTGAAAAGCCCCATGACCCACTCCGTGAACTCGTCCTTGGAGAACACGTACAGGGCATCGACATCCGGTGCGGGAAGCACGTACACGCTCTCACTGAGCTCGGAGCGAATGGCGGCAGGCAGAGAAAGGCGACCCTTGGCGTCGAGATTGCGCTCGTAGGTGCCAGTCAGCATCGCTGCGCGCCCTCCTCTCGGTTGCTCGGCTTGGGCGAAGGTACGGGGAACCACCCCGGCTGTCGACGCCTTCCATACTATGGGTTGAAGCGACATTTAGCAATCATTTTTCCCACTCGCTCCCCCACACTCCCCTTCTCTCCCACCGCAGGTGAGACGAAGATTCGCGCGCCGATCACAAGATGTTGTGGTATGGGATGGAGCCCGCATCCCACCGGTCGAGCGGGCGGGATAAAGTCTAACCTTGAAGCTGAGGTTGAACCAATTTTTCTCTGCGCGAAACCGTTTGTGACGAAACGACGAACGCGCAGCTCATGCGCTCAGTATACCCGATGGGAACCGGTCGCGCTACGCGCGCGGATGGGCCGCCAGATAGACCTCTCTGAGCTGCGTGCGGTCGACGTGCGTGTAGACCTGGGTCGTCGCGATGCTCGCATGCCCGAGGATCTCCTGGAGCACGCGCAGGTCGGCCCCGCCCGCCAGCATATGGGTCGCGAACGAGTGACGCAGCGTGTGCGGGTGCAGTCCCTCGATGCCGACCAGGCGGCCATAGCGCGCGCAGGTCGCGTGCACCGCCTGGCGCGAGAGCCGGCCGCCGTTCTTGTTGAGGAACACCGCCGGCGTCGCCTCGACGCGGCGCGCGTGAGCGACGAGGGCAGCGCGCGGACCGTCAAGGTAGGCGTCGAGGGCGGTGCGGGCGCTACCCATGAGCGGGACGAGCCGCTCCTTCGACCCCTTGCCGAAGACGCGCAGGAACCCCTCGTCAAGATAGAGGTCGCGCAGGCAGAGCCCCACGAGCTCACTCACGCGCAGGCCGCAGCCGTAGAGCATCTCGAGCACGGCGCGATCGCGCGCGCCGGCCGGGGTGTCGGGAAAGTCCTGCTCGAGCAGGGCCCGCGCCTCGGAGACGGTGATGTAGTCGGGCAGGCGCTCGGCCTTGCGCGGCAGCTTGATCGTCGCGGCGGGATGTGCGCTCGCGATGCCCTCGCGCGCCATGAAGGCATGGAACCCCTTGACGGCCGACAGCGCGCGCTCGATCGAGGCGTCCGCGTAGCCGCCGTCGCGGCGCGCCGCGGCGAACTCGTCGATGTCCCGGCGGCTCACGTCGTCGGGATCGGTGATGCCGCGCTCAGCGAGGAAGGCGCGGTACGCGTCGAGGTCGCGGCGATAGGCGGCGATGGTGTTGCGCGCGAGGTTGCGCTCGACGGCGAGGTAGTCGAGGTAGGCGCTCGTCGCGC
>CAZLGF010000023.1:0-1199 GCA_964558955.1 uncultured Coriobacteriaceae bacterium | reverse complement strand
CGGAAGAGCGGCTGCGGCTTCGTGGGACGGCTCTTGAACTCGGGATGCGCCTGGGTGGCCACGAACCAGGGGTGGATCTCCTCGGGCAGCTCAATCATCTCGACGAGGCGTTCATCGGGCGAGATGCCCGAGATCACAAGGCCCGCCGCCTCAAGCTCGTCACGGAAGGCGTTGTTGAACTCATAGCGATGGCGATGACGCTCGTAGACGAGCTCCGTGCCATAGGCCTCGTGCACGAGCGTGCCCGGGGCGAGCTTGGCCGGATAGGCGCCGAGACGCATGGTGCCGCCCTTTTCGGTGACATCCTCCTGCGAGCTCATGAGATCGATCACGGGATGCGGGCACTCCGGCTCGAACTCCGTGGAGTTGGCGTCCGCGAGACCCGCGACGTCGCGCGCGAACTCGCAGACCGCGACCTGCATGCCCAGGCACAGCCCCAGGTAGGGAATCTTGTTCTCGCGCGCGTAGCGCGCCGCGCAGATCTTGCCCTCGAGCCCGCGAACTCCGAAGCCGCCCGGCACGACGATGCCCGAGACGCCGCCGAGGACCTCCTCGACCGTGTCCCACGCGAGGTTCTCGCCGTCCACGAGGCGCACGTCGACGTGGCGGTCGTAGAAGATGCCCGCGTGGCGCAGGGCCTCGATGACCGACAGGTAGGCGTCGGGCAGCTGCGTGTACTTGCCCACCACGGCGATCTTGATCGTGTCGGCATGCCGGTTGGCGTGATCCTGCTTGTCGAGGAACGTGTACCACTCGTCCATCACGCGCTCGCGCGGATCGAGCCCGAGCCGCTCGCAGACGCGCAGGTCGAAATCCTGATCAGCGAGCATGCGGGGCACGTCGTAGATCGAGGCGCAGTCCTCGTTGGTGAACACGCAGTCGACGTCGACGTCGCAGAAGCTCGCGATCTTGGCGCGGATGGCGTCGTCGATGTCGTGGTCGGAGCGGAGCACGATGATGTCGGGCTGGATGCCGAAGCTGCGGAGCTCCTTCACGCTGTGCTGCGTGGGCTTGGTCTTGACCTCGTGCGCGGCGGCGATGTAGGGCACGAGCGACACGTGGATGTAGCAGACGTTCTCGGCGCCGGCATCCTTCTTGTACTGGCGGATGGCCTCCACGAAGGGCTGAGACTCGATGTCGCCGATGGTGCCGCCGAGCTCGGTGATCACCACGTCGGAGCCGGTCTGCTCCTCGATGCG
>CAZLGF010000022.1:0-19200 GCA_964558955.1 uncultured Coriobacteriaceae bacterium | reverse complement strand
GAGCGCCCAAAGCTCGTCATCGAGCTTCTTCATGTAGCCGGAGACGGTGGGGCGAATCGCGCCGAAGTAGTGCTCCTCGAGCTCCTGACCCTTGCAGGGAGGCGCGCCGAAGAGCGTGCGGCCGGTGATCACGAGGTCGCGGCGCTTGCGGTAGGCGTCCTTCTTGATGAGGAAGTACTCCTGCTCGTTGCCCACGCTCGGCACCACGCGCTTGGGGGTCTTGCCGAAGAGCGCGAGCACGCGCTTGGCCTGGACGTCGAGCGCCTTCATGGAGCGCAGCAGCGGGGTCTTCTTATCCAGCGCCTCGCCGTTGTAGCCGCAGAACGCCGTGGGAACGCAGAGGACCTCGTCCTTGATGAACGCGGGGCTCGTGGGATCCCAGGCGGTGTAGCCGCGGGCCTCGAAGGTCGCGCGCAGGCCGCCGTTGGGGAAGCTCGACGCATCCGGCTCGCCCTGGATGAGCGCCTTGCCGCTGAACTTGGTGATCGCGGTGCCATCGCCCACGGGCTCGAGGAAGCTGTCGTGCTTCTCGCTCGTGATGCCCGAAAGCGGCTGGAACCAGTGCGCGTAGTGCGTGGCCCCATGCTCGATGGCCCAGGTCTTCATCGCGTGGGCTACGGCGTTGGCGACGTCGATATCGAGCGGCTCGCCCTCCTCGATCGTGGCGAAGAGGCACTTCCACACATCCTTGGGGAGGTACTTCTTCATCACGGACTCCGAGAACACCAAGGTCCCGAAGCGGTCGGTCAGATCGGCCATGCGGAACTCCCTTCCTATGCGCACCGCTCCCGTCGCGGCGTGCGTGGCTGTGTAACACAGTAGCAGGTTAGACGCGACGTGTTTCGTCGCCATTTCGGACGCGTTGCCGGAGTGCAACCAGTCTGTTGCCAGCTCGAAACGTCCCCGTGCGGGCGCGGCGCGGGCGCGCGACCTCGGCACGAGCCCTGACCGAGCGCCTCATTTCCCCTGCTACGCGCACATATTTCCGCAGATCTCGCGCGCGGGCGCGATGCGCTACGATACGGGTGACCCCGACGATTGGAGCCATCATGCCCGCTGATTCCGCCCTCGTCCCCACCCCGCACAACGCGGCGCGCGCCGGCGACATCGCGCCCGTCGTCCTCATGCCCGGCGACCCGCTGCGCGCCCGCTTCATCGCCGAGAACTACCTTGAGAGCGTCCGGTGCGTGAGCGAGGTGCGCAACATGCTCGCCTTCACGGGCACCTACCACGGAGCGCCGGTGTCGGTGATGGGAAGCGGGATGGGCATGCCGTCGATGGGGATCTACTCGTACGAGCTCTACCGCCTCTACGGCGTCGAGGCGATCATCCGCGTGGGAACCGCCGGCGGAATCGGTGTGGGCATCAAGCTGCGCGACGTGGTGGCGGCGCAGGGCGCGTGCACCGACTCCGCCTATGCAAACGACTTCGCCCTGCCGGGGACGTTCGCCCCGATCTGCAGCTTCGATCTGCTCACGCGCGCGGTCGCGGCCGGGCGGGAGCGCGGCGTCGCCCTGAAGGTGGGCAACGTGGTGTCGAGCGACCACTTCTACCTCGAGGACGACGAGTCAACCCGCCGTTGGCAGAAGATGGGGGTGCTCGCACTCGAGATGGAGGCCGCCGCGCTCTATCTGAACGCCGCGCGGGCGGGACGGCAGGCGCTCGCGCTGCTCACGGTCTCCGATCTGCCACTCGTCGGCGCGTCGCTCACCGCGCAGGAGCGCGAGCGCGGCTTCACGCAGATGATGGAGATCGCCCTCGATCTCATCTGAGCAAGCGCCCCTAGACGCACGCACCCAGGGCTCGGGCTCCGTCTCGAAGCGCGCAGAACCCCTCGCGCGTGAGGCCGAACCGCCCGAGATGGGGCGTGAGCTCCGGATCGTGGTAATCGCTCCCGCCGCTTCGCAGCAGACCGAAGCGCTCCGCGAGCGCGTCGGTTCGCGGATAGTCCGCGTCTTTCATGCTGGGATGGCTCACCTCGATACCCTGCAGCCCCAGCTCGACGTACGAGGGGATCTCATCGTAGTTGTCGTACTCGCACGGGTGGGCGATGACCGCGATGCCGCCATCCGCCCGGATCGCGGCGATGCCCTCGTCGATCGGCGCGTACCCCATCTGCTGGTCGACCTCATACGCGGTCGCCCCGGCGAACAGCTCACGGTAGCGCTCGCGCGTCATCTCGTTTGGGTAGCGCTTTTTCAGCGCTTGGAACAGGTGCATCTTGAATATCAGGCCATAGGGGGCCTCGCGCTCGACGTCGGCGCAGGTGATGTCATACCCGCGCTCGCGAAGCTGCTCGATCAAGGTGCGGTGGTAGCGATCCCGGCAGGTCAGCGTGTGCGCGCAGAGCGCCGCCACATGCGGGACGTCCTCGCCGAGCCACAAGCCCACGACGTGGATCTTCTTGCGCACCCGATCGTCATAGCAGCTGAGCTCGACGCCGCGCACCGGCTCGATCCCGAGACGCTCGGAGACGCGGCGCACCTCCTCCCAATGGCTCACGGTGTCGTGATCCGTGATCGCGACGACGCGCAGCCCACTGTCGCGCGCGGAGGTGAGCGCCCGCTCGATCGGCTGCGTCCCATCGCTGTGATCCGTGTGCACGTGCATGTCGGCGATCATGTGAGCGCTCGTGTCAGCCACGATGCGCCTCCTTCCGTCTCCCGGGCGGCCGCGGGACGCATCGCCCCGCGGCCGCCCGGCCATCCTCGTGAGTGCGCCGCCCTACGCGCTCTCCGTCGCGGTAACCGGCGCCGCCGCGTCCTCCTCAACCGGATCCTCGAATCCGATCACCAGGGTCGCGATGAAGGTGGCGATCACCGAGATCACGATCGTGCCCACGGCGACGAGCAGGTTGTACATCCCGTCACCGCCGACCCACATGGCGATGTTCACCAGGCTCGGCGTCATGAACGCGTAGGCCTTGAGCCCCATGAACCCCGCGAAGACGCCGCCGAAGCCCGCACCGACCATGACGGCGTACATGGGCCGGCGCAGCTTGAGCGTCACGCCGTAGATCGTGGGCTCCGAGACGCCGGCGAAGAACACGGTGAACGCGCTCGACAGGCAGGTGCCGCGGAACGCCGCGTTCTTGGTCCGCAGCGCGCATGCGAGGGCGGCCGCCCCCTGCGCCATGTTGACCACCAGCGGCAGCGTGCGCGAGAACGGATCGAAGCCCGTCTGCGCCAAGATCTGGAGACCGGCGATGGCGAGCGTCGAATGCGTGCCCGTCACCACCAGCCAGGGGTACACCACGCACATGATGGCAACCGCGATGCCTCCAAAGGTGTTATAGCACCACAGCAGCGCGTCGCCGAACACGATGGCAAGCATCCCCATGGCGGGAGCAAGCAGCAGGAAGGACAGCGGCGTCATGACGAGGAGCACGATGAGCGGCACCAGCATGCCGCGCAGGACCTCCGGGATATGCCTGTTCAAGAACCACTCGAGCTTGCTCATCACCCATACGATGAGAATCGCGGGCACGAGCGTCGAGCTGTAGGACATTCCGTACAGCGGGATCCCGAACATGTCTCCGATGAACTTGGGATCGGTCGACGAGACCATGCTCGTCCAGTTGGGATGCAGGAGCGCGCAGCCCATGAGCGCGGCGATGAACATGTTGCACCCGAAGTGGCGCGCCGCGGAGACCGCCGTGAAGACGGGCAGGAAGGTGAAGCCCGCGTCGAACACGAAGTTGAACACGTAGTACGTCATCGACGTGTCGGCATCGGCGATGCCGAGCATCGAGACCACGAGCAGGATGCACTTTCCCAGTCCCGTTCCGATCAGGATGGGGATGAGCGGCCCGATGGTCCCCATGATCGTGGAGATGGCCATGCTCACGATGTTCTTCTTGGGCGTCGGGCCACGACCCTGCTGCCCGCTCAGCATGTCCTCCTTCGCGATGCCCGCGAGCTCGCACGCCTCGCGGTACACGCCCTCGACGTGCTGGCCGATGATGACCTGATACTGCCCGGCCGATTCCTGGACCCCCAGAACGCCGGGAATCTTCTTGACCTCCTCGGTGTCGGGCGCGCCCGCGTCCTTGAGCGTGAAGCGCAGACGCGTGACGCAGTGCGTGATGCTGACGACGTTCTCGGGACCTCCGACCGCTTGCAGCACGTCGGAGGCGATCTGCTTATCGGACATCGTCGATCCTTTCCCTCAAGAGCCAACAACGATCGCTCTGCCGGGCGATGCGCGCTATCGCCCGACTTGATGCACGCTATCGCCCCGTCGCGCCCGAGGCGCCCGGGCCCGGCTCGCTGGCCCCGCTGGCCAGCGCCGCCGCATGCAGCCGATGGATGTGCAGCGTCAGGTAGACGCGCTCCCCGTCAGCCAGCTCATGATCGAGTTCGCGGCCCAAGCGCTGCGCCACACGCGAGGCGCACCGGACTATCTGCTGGTTATCACGCTCAAGGATTTCAAGGAGCCCGTCTTCGTGATCCCCGGACGCATCAGATGCGTCCCGCGCCTTGATCAGGTAGAGCACGTGCGTCGCGAAGCGGGCGTACGCGGCGCCGCGGCGATCAACGCGGATGCCGAGTTCCTCCTCGATGTCGCGCGTCACGTCATCGAGAAGCGCCTCGGAATCGGTCTCATGTCCCGCGGAATCATCGGGCATCGCGGCCATGAGGATGCTCAGGGCGACGCCCGCCGCCTCACGGTCATTCAGACGCACGTCAAACGCCCGCTCGACACGCTCGACGGTGAACACGCCCATGCGATACTCGAGCGGGTGGAGGTGGGCCATGTCATACGAGAAGGGCAGGCCGACCGTGAGGTGCTCACGGGCGCGCTTGAGCATGAAGGCGATGTGGTCGGCCAGCGTCAACGGGAAGCTCGGGCTGAGCTCATAGGGGATGGCGCCGCGAATCAGATCGACGATCTGAGCGGCGCAATCAAGCACATCGAGCGGAATCTCATCAAAGAGGGCGAGATAGCGGTCATCGAGGTTGTAATAGGTGCGATTGATGCGTGAGACCTCGACGTCGTCGCCCTGATCGGGGAACCCGATGCCGCGACCCAGCGCCACGACATCCCGCCCCTTGCCGTCTCGGCACACCACCGCGTTGTGATTGATCCGCTTGATGATGCGCATCGTGCGCATGGGGCCCTCCCTCCGTGCACACAAACGGGGCACGACCGACAGCCTCGCTGTCGTGGTCATGCCCCGAATCGGAGTTCGAGTTACACCCAAGGGGAGTGTAGCATGGCGCCCTGCGCCCCAATGTCATGCTTCGGTAAGAGGGTGTTATAAGCGGCAAATGGCGCTCTCGAGCGCAGCCATGCGCGCCACGATCCCGCGGTCCGGGTGCGCCCCGAACGCGGCGCCGACCGCGGCGGCGCTCGGCACGATCGAGCGGGGGCCTCGGCGCTCAGTCGCCGCGGCTACGCGCCGGTCGAGAGGCCCAGCGCCGGAGCGATCACGAGGAAGAAGGCCAGCACGGCAACGCCAAGGATGATGCGGTAGACGCCGAACGCTGAGAACGTGTGGCGCTTCACGAAGCCCATGAGCCAGCGGATCGCCACGAGCGACACCACGAAGGCCACCGCGCACCCCACGGCCATGATCGCGATCTCATTCAGGCCGAACGCGCCGCCGTCAAGGAGCACGTACTTGGCGAGGCGCAGCGCACTCGCCCCGAACATGACGGGGATGGCCAGGTAGAACGTAAACTCAGCCGCCACCGAGCGCGTCGTTCCCAGCAAGAGGCCGCCGATGATCGTGGACCCCGAGCGCGAGGTCCCCGGAACGAGCGACAGCACCTGGAAGCACCCGATGCCGAGCGCCGTCTTCCATGAGAGGTCGTCGAGCGTGGTGATGGAGCCGGCGTCAGCGTCGGAGACAGGCTCGATCGCGCCCGCCGACGTGGCAAAGTGCGCGCCCGCCGGCCTCCCGCGCGGAATGGTTTCCCCGGATGCGGCGCGCTCCTCGAGCTTGCGCGCACGCAGGTGCTCGATCACGATGAACGCGATGCCGTAGACGATGAGCGCCCCCGCGACCACGGGTGCGTTGTAAAAGTGCTCCTCCATGAAGTCGTCGAGCGGGATGCCGATGACCGCGGCCGGAATGCACCCGAGGACGATCTTGCCCCACAGGCTCCACGTGGCCCGCCGGCCCTCCGCGCCCTTGCGCGGGCTGAAGGGGTTCAGCTGATGGAAGAACAGCACGCACACGGCGAGGATGGCACCCAGCTGGATGACCACCTGGAACATGTTCCAGAACTCCTCGGTCACGTTGAGGTTGATGAACTCCTCGACCAGGATCATGTGGCCGGTCGACGAGATGGGCAGCCACTCGGTGATGCCCTCGACCAGGCCGAGGAAGGCCGACTTGACAAGTTCGATGGGATCCATGGTTCCTCCCTGATGACAACGATGCGGCCGCGGCCGGATGGCCCGCGCACGCAGCAGCGCCCATTATCCGCCTCGCCCGTCATCCTCCGCGGCAGATGCGCCAACGTTCACAGAAACATGCGGGCGCAAGCGAAGCCGCTCGGGTATATGTGGGGTAAGGCGGAGCGACGCGACGCCGCAACAGGCACTGAGACGACGGTGTGTCCCGCGCGACAAGGAGGCAATCATGAAGGAAGGCTATTCCAAGGTATTCGTCGCCCTCGATGGCACCGAGCAGCAGGATTTCGTCCTGGCCCGCGCCATCAAGGTCGCCGCTAACAACAACGCCGAGCTCTACATCGGGCACGTCATCGACTCGACGGCGCTCGAGTCGGCGGGCGTCTACCCGGTCGACCTCATCAACGGGCTCGAGACGTCGTTCAGGGACTCGATCGCACCGGCCGTCGCCGAGGCCGAGGCCAGCGACGCCATTCCCAAGGTCGAGGTCATCGTCAGCGCCGGGCGGATTCGCGAGACCCTCAAGGACGAGATGCTCGACGTCATCAAGCCCGACCTCGTCATGTGCGGCGCGCGCGGGCTCTCCTCGATCAAGTACGCCCTACTCGGCTCCATCTCCACGTTCCTGCTCAGGAGCACGGAGTGCGACATCCTCGTCGTGAAGTAGCTCAGCGCACCGAGCCGGCGGGCTCCTCACGCGGAAGCTAGGCGGTCGCTCCGCGGTCGACGAACTGAAACATGTTGGTCGAGAACCGCAGGGTGACCGCAAAGCCCGCGCCCTGCCGCGAGCTCGCCGCGACCTCGATCCCCATCTTGTCACACAAGCGCTTGACCAGGTACAACCCAAGACCGGTCGAGCGCTTTGTCGTGCGCCCGTTATCCCCGGTGAACCCTCGGTCGAAGACGCGCGGCAGGTCGGCCTCGCTCACGCCGCGCCCGTTGTCGCGCACGGTGAGCTCAACGGATTCGTCGGCGCACCCCTCGTTGACAAGCCGGCCCGTGAACTCGATGACCCGGGCGCCCTCCGCGCGCGCGTACTTGACGCTGTTCTGGATGATCTGCCCGAGGATGAACGCGATCCACTTCTCATCCGTGAAGACCTGGTAGTCGAGATCGCGGCGGACGGGCGTGATGTGCGCCGCGATGAGCTCGGGAGCGCTCGCCTTGATGGCGGTGGACACCAGCTTGTCGAGCGCGTGGGCGCGAATGAGGTAATCGCGGTCGAGCGTCTCGGAGCGCGCGTAGAAGAGCGCCTGATCGATCAAGGCGTCGACGCGTCGCAGCTCGTCACCGAGCGCCTGCAGCTTGTCGCTGGCGGGCGCATCGCCCGGCGCGGCCTCGAGATTCTCGAGCATGAGATGGGCCGCCGCGAGCGGGGACTTCGCCTCGTGAACCCAGGCCTCGATGTAGGCGCGATACTCCTCGACCTGGCGCCGGTAGGCCGCGACGTCATCGTTCGCCGCCTTCGAGATGGACGTGAGCGCGTCGTAGGTGACCGCGCCCTCAGCAAACGTCGGACGCCTGATCGCGGCCGTCGCAAGCAACGGATGCCCGTCGTCCGACACGGCCCGAGCGAGATCGCGGTAGAAGCCCCGCTTGCACAGGTACGCGCAGGTTCCGGCGATGAGCGCCCCGCCCACGACGATGGCGCAGGCCAGCACGATGACGTCCCGCGTCGCCCCGGTGGCCATGAGCATGGCGGCGAGCAGCACGTCGACAAGAATCCCGAGCAGAAGCTGCGGCGCGATGCCGCGCAGATACCTGATCGCGTCCATGGTCACACCGAGTACCCGCGGCCGCGATGGGTGGTGAGGTAGCCCGTCACGCCGATCTTCTCGAGCGTGGCGCGCAGCCGGTTGATGTTGACCGTGAGGGTGTTGTCATCGACGAAGGCGTCGGAGTCCCAGAGGTCGCGCATGATCGTCTCGCGCGAGACGATGGCGCCCGCGTGCGTGATCAGCAACGCCAGGATGCGCATCTCGTTCTTGGTGAGCTCGACCTGCTGCCCGTTGGCTCGGGCGATCGAGCGAGAGAGATCGAGCGTGACGCCGTTATGCTCCAGCACGCTCGCATCCGCCGACGGCGCCGCGCGCCGCAGCAGCGCCTGGATACGCGCGATGAGCACCCGGGCGCGATAGGGCTTGGCGATGAAATCGTCCGCGCCCATGGTCATGCTCATGACCTCGTCGATCTCCGCCGTGCGCGCGGTGAGGACGATGATGGGAACCGAGGAGACCGCCCGCAGCTCGCGACAGACGAACTGCCCGTCGGTCACGGGCAGCGAAAGGTCAAGCAGTACGAGGTCGGGGTCGGCAGCCACGATGTCATCGACCACGTGATCGAAGGCCGTGCAGCAGAGGGTGTCGAAGCCGTTGCGCTCCAGCACCTCAACGAGCTCGCCCCGGATGGCGACGTCATCTTCGACCACGTAGACGAGACTCATGAGCATCCTTTCGACCGATGGGAAGGATAGGTGGTCCCAAGCGCGCGCCCCCGGCACCGCGTGACACGGGCCGCCGCACACGGCAGGACAGGGCGCGGCGGCGCGCTCGCATCACGCCCCTGCGCGACGCCCGTCATGCTCGTGCTCGAGCAGCCGCTGATAGCCCGAGGCGAGAAACGACGCCAACTCCCGCGCGGGACTGTCGCTCGCGTCGCCCGCCGCAGACGAGACGACCACGCCGTGCTCATCGGAAACGAGCATGAGGATGGACGACGCGGCGGCATGCGGATCCCGGTAGGGATCCTCGCCCGCTTGGACTGCGCCGAGCAGCGCGGCATCACGCGAGACGGCGAATCCATGGGTCTGCGCAAGCTGCTCGACGAGGGAGAGCGCACCGCACGCGGGGGCCGCAGGGTCGAGCCCCACCACCAGCCCCTCCGCCGTCGCGACGCACAGAACCTCGGGCGCGACGAGGGTCGCGGCCGCCTCGGCGCGCCCGCCCGCCGCACGGGCGGCGAGCGCCGCGGGCGCCGTCTCGGCGAGAGGCTCGAACGCCCCGACCGTCATCGCGGCCTGGCCGGCCGTGTCGATCACGAGCATGAGCACGCCGTCCACCTCGGCGTAGGCATCCTCGGCGAGCGACCACTCGATATGCTGCTTCACCCAGGAGAGAAGGTTGCGACTCAGCGGCTCGCCGCTCACGCGGCGCGCCGCGAGCGCCCGCAGGTGCCGGTTGAGCAGGGGCACGTGCTTGGCCGCCATGCGCCAGCGGCACACGAGCGCCGGCTCCCCGAGCTCAAACGTGGCGTCGTCAGCCATGATCCTCCCTCGTCATCCTTGATCCGCCCCCGCGGCCCCTCTCGACATGAAGAGCGCGGGCGCGCCCCCGAGCAGATGCCTGCCCGACCGAGCGCGCCCGCGCCACGCGATCGCGTCGCGTTCTCACGCGCTAGTGACGGAAGTGGCGCGTTCCCGTGAAGACCATCGCGATGCCATGGTCGTCACACGCCTTGATGGACTCATCATCGCGCACCGAGCCACCAGGCTGGATGATCGCGGTGATGCCATGCTCAGCCAGCACGTCAACGTTGTCGCGGAAGGGGAAGAACGCGTCGGACGCGGCGACGAAGCCCTCGGGCTCGACGCCCATGTCCCGGCAGGCCGCCTCGGCGCGCTCGCAGGCCAGCAGCGCGGAGTCCACGCGGTTGGGCTGCCCCGGCCCCAGACCGATGCCCATCTGATCCTTGGCGACGAGAATCGCGTTGGACTTGACGGTCTTCACGACGCGCCACGCGAAGAGCAGGTCCGACATCTCGGCGTCCGTGGGCTTGCGGACCGTGGGACAGGTGAACTCGGAGGGGTCCTCGTCCACGGTGTCCACGCCCTGCACGAGCATGCCGCCGTCGACCGAGCGGATCTCGAGCTGGGCGTGCCCCGCGGCACCACCCGTCTCGAGCACGCGCAGGTTGGCGCGCTTCGCGAGGCGCTCGCGGGCCTCGGGCGTGAAGCTCGGGGCGATGAGGACCTCGACGAACTGCTTGTTGACGTCGGCGAAATGCTCGACCAGGCTGAGCGGGACCTCGCGGTTCACGGCGATGATGCCGCCGAAGGCGCTCTTGGGATCGCAGGCGAAGGCCCGGTCGTACGCCGTGGTCACGTCGTCGGCCACGGCCGACCCGCAGGGGTTCTGGTGCTTCAGGATCACGACGGCCGGCTCGTCGAACTCGCGAACCGCGTTCCACGCGGCGTCGGCGTCGAGCAGGTTGTTATACGAGAGCGGCTTGCCCTGCAGCTGCGTGGCCCCCACGAGCGGGTTGGCGGACGAGCCGTAGCGCGCGAACTCGTCGGCGAAGCGGTAGACGCCGGCGGCCTGGTGGGGGTTCTCGCCGTAGCGCAGGGTGTCCACGAGCTCGAGGTGCAGGTCGAGATCCTCGGGCATCGCGAACTCCTCGCTCGGATCGACGCCCTCCTCGTCATCGAGATAGGCGTTGAGCCACAGCGAGATGGCGGTGTCGTAGGCGGCGGTGCGCGTGTACACCTTCGCGGCAAGACGACGGCGCGTGCGCAGCGTGGTGGCGCCCTCGTGCACGCGCATCTCCTCGAGCACGGCGGCGTAGTCATCCGGATCGCAGATCACGGTGACCGCGTCGTTGTTCTTGGCGGCGGAGCGGAGCATGCTCGGACCGCCGATGTCGATGTGCTCGATGGCGTCGGCGAAGGTGACGTCGGGGTTGGCGACGGTCTTCTCGAACTCGTAGAGGTTCACGATCACGAGGTCGATGAGCTCGATGCCGTGCGCGGACGCCTGCTCCATGTGCGCCGGCACGTCGCGGCGGGCGAGCAGGGCGCCATGAACCTTGGGATGGAGGGTCTTGACGCGCCCGTCCATCATCTCGGGAAAGCCGGTGACCTCCTCGATGGGCGTGACCGGGATGCCCGCCTCCTCGAGGGCGCGGGCGGTGCCGCCGGTTGAGATGACCTCGATCCCGAAGTCGTCGACGAGTGCGCGGGCGAGATCGACCACGCCCGTCTTGTCGGTGACCGAGATCAGCGCGCGCTCGATCTTCCGTTCAACTCCCATGTCTCCTCCTAGCGCACCATGCACGGCCCCACCTGCGAGCCGCTGCGAACCACGTGCCCTTACTGTAACGCAAACGCCCCTCATCTGTCCGCAGGGGCGCGCTGGAAGCGGACATGGCACGCCTGGCGCACACAGCAAAAAGCCCGGGTGCCGCTGGGGCACCCGGGCGCATGCGTGCGCTGGCGGAGAGCTGGGGATTCGAACCCCAGATTCCCTTTGGGGGAATACTCGCTTAGCAGGCGAGCACCTTCGGCCTCTCGGTCAGCTCTCCGGAGCAGGTAGCATGATACCGCACGCGACGCGGCTCACACAAGGCGCCGCGACGAAGTTTCCAGAAGCCCAAGCGCGCCCGGGCGCGATGCATGGTCGCTACGAGAGCACCATGTCCGCGCGGCGCGCCCGCACGAGGTCCCAGCTGAAGCGCGCGGCGAGCTCGTGTGCGCTGACCGGCGCCTCGCTGGAGGCCAGGCCCGTCTGGGCGGCGAGCCACCCGAGCAGCCGCTCCGGCGTGCCGAACCGCGCGCGCAGGGCGCCCATGTCGAGGTCGCGGTCGCGCTTGGAGAGGCGCCGGCCATCAGGCGCGACGATGAGCGGCACATGGGCGTAGGCGGGCTGCGCGAAACCCAGGAGTCGTTGCAGGTAGATCTGGCGCGCGGTCGAGCTCAGCAGGTCGTGCCCGCGCACGACCTCGGTGACGCCCAACTCGGCATCATCCACCACCACCGCAAGCTGGTAGGCAAAGACCCCGTCGCTGCGCCGCACGAGGAAGTCGCCGCAATCGCGCGCGAGCACCTCGCGCCGCGTGCCGTACACGCGATCGCAGAAGGCGATCGTCCCGGTCGGATCATCGGCGGCGGGCACCGCGAGGCGCAGTGCCGGCGGGCGTGTCGCCGCGCGGGCCGCGATCTCGGCGTCGGTGAGCCCCCGGCACGTCCCCGCGTAGACGGGCGTGCCGTCGCTCGCGTGCGGGGCGCTCGCTGCGTGCAGCTCGGCCCGCGTGCAGAAGCAGGGATACACGCGGCCCGATGCCTTGAGCCGGCTCAGGGCCGCCTCGTACTGGTCGATGCGGTCGCATTGGTAGATAGGCCCCACGTCCCAATCGAGCCCCAGCCACGCGAGGTCGTCGATGAGCAGGTCCGCCCAGGGTCCGCTGCGCGCGCGGGCATCGAGATCCTCGATGCGCAAGACCATGCGCCCGCCCGCGCTTCGCACCGACAGCCACGCGATAAGCGAGGCGTAGACGTTGCCCAGATGCATGCGACCCGAGGGCGAGGGCGCGAACCGCCCGACCGGCGCGGCGGGCGCGTGTGATGTGCTCAGCTCATTCATGGCACCCAGTATAGCGAGGCGCCGCGGCGCCAACGCAAGGAGCCCCGGGCGGCTAACCCGGGGCTCCTTCGGAAAAGGGGGCGGTGAACGCGAGCTGCGGCGGCAACGCGATGGGCGCGGTGAAGGAGTGCGCCTTTCAATCGCCAAGAAACTCGCGGCTCGCTGTGACTATACCCAATCCCCTCGCGCCCAACGCGCCCACAAATCCACCATGACCAGCACCTGCTCGCAGGCGCGGCCGGCGGCGGTTTCGCGATTCCCGCACGACGGCGCGGGTCGCCCGCGGTCTCACGATCCCCGCAAGATGACACGGGACGCTCCCCTATGCGTCTGGCGCGGGAGGCATCAACGAGCGCTGCACCACGCCCAGCTCGTCGGCGCGGTTGATCCGCCAGAGATGGTAGACGCAGCGGCTCGCCAGGAAGAACAGGCCGTTGTCGGCGCACAGAACGGCGACGTCGGCGATGCGCTCGCTGACCGCGGGCGTGGGCGCGACCGGAATCCCCGCGCGCCGCGCCAGCGCCGACGCGCTCGCCAGCGAGGGCTCCTCGGTGAGGCCCATCTCGGCCATGAGGGCGCGCGTCTCGACCGCGGCGGCATCAGCCATCTCCCCCTGCGGAGGCATGAGGCGGTAGCACGCGAGCGCGCTCTCGCGATCTCCTTGGCGCCACAGCGCGAAGGCAAGCCGATAGTAGAGATAGGAGATGGATTCGCGGTCATAGGCGATGCGGAGGCCGTGGCGGCACACCTCGATGACCTCGTCGAAGCGCTCGAGCCGGGCGAGCACGTTGACGAGGGCGAAGTGCGCCTGCATCGCGGTGGGTCCCATATCGAGCAGCTTGCGCGCCTCGCGCAGCGCCCGGTCGAAGTCGCCGAGGCGCTGATACATCTGGCAGATCTCGTGCTGAGCGAAGTAGAGCGCGTCGGGGGCGCGCCGATAGCGCAGCTCCGGGTCGTCGTCGAGCAGCGGCAGCAAGATGCGGCCCAGATGGTTCTCGCAGAAGCGACTCACGAGCGGGCCGGCGCTCAGGAGCTCAGCCGCCGCGGACGAGGCCTCGAGCTCGTCCACCAGACGGGAGAGGCCCTCGAGCGCCGCACGGGGATCGGTCTGCTCGAGCTCGCGCAGCGCCGTGAAGCGTTTCATCGCGGGATCGTCGGGATCCTCCATGACCTCAAGCTCGCGCACGAAGTCCGCCTGCACGAGGTCGACGAGCGCGGGCGGAATCGGGCGGTCATCCTGTACCGGGGGAACGAGCCAGGCGGCGGGGACCACATCGGGCACGGGGTCGGTGCGCATGAAGGGGCTCAGGCGCTCGGCTGCCACCGGGTCGACGAGGCGCTTGCCCTCGAGCTCGGCGGCAAGCGGCGCGAGCGATGAGGTGAAGGTGGTGCGATCGAACTCGAACACGATGGGCCGGTCGGGGCGGTCGAGGTCGACCTCCTCAACGTAGACGCGGCGCATCATGAGGCTTGAGGAGAACGCGACGGCAGCGGCAACGAGAACCATGCGCGCCGCGCACTCGCGCGCCATCGTCGCGCACTCGGACGCCGTGGCATCGTGCCACGCGCCCTCGTCCTGGACGAACCAGCTGCGCGGCATCATCGGCCCCACGGGCGCGATGAAGCGCACCTGCATGACCCCCTCGGCCGCGCAGCAGCGCATGTCGTACTCAAAGCGCACGACCAGATTGAGCTGCTCGCAGAGCGATGTGAAACGCGTGCGCACGTCCCACTCGCCTCCGGGAACGCATGAGCGCGATCCGGGGCAGCTCCACTCGTTGGGCGCGAGCGCGCGCTCGAGCGCGCAGGCGACCCAGCTGCTCACCCCGTAGAGCGCCCGCTGGTCGAAGATCGAGCAGGCTTCCTCGCTCGGTGAGGCGACCACCTCGCCGAGCCCGGCCCCAAGCGCCACCAGCACCTGGTAGACGCGGTTGATCGCGGTCTCGGCGACCATGAGCGCCACCGCGTCCTCGGCATCGAGGGCGGCGCGGTCGAAGTTGAGATAAAAGCCGTCCATCCGGGCGATGTGGGCGAGGTGCACCTCATGCGCCGTGATGATCTGGCGCAGGCGCTCGGAATCGATGGCGCCGAGCACGCGCCGCGCAAACCGCTCGATGCCCGAAGGGGCCTCGGCAGCGTCGATGCGATAGATGAGGGCGTCGAGGGCGTCCGGCAGCGGGGTGCGACCGAATCCCTCGAAGAGCCTGATCGGCCGCTCGAGCGGGATCGGCGTGAGATCGACGGTTTGGTGGGGCCTCAGCGAGGGGCGCGCCGCGTCGAACACGCAGTAGCGCAAAAACATCGAGGCCATGAACGGGCGATAGGTGAGGCTATGCTCGGTGTTCCAGGTGACGCTCTCCCCCACCTCGCGCATCGTTCCCACGAACGAGCCGCGATAGCGCCCGCAGACCTTGAGGGCCATCGGGTTGTCCGGCGCAGGGTCCCGCACGCACACCGTGCCCGCATGACCGCTCTCGTCGGGAACGACAACGAAATCGGGATGGTCGTCGGGCGCCAGCGTGATGGGACGATCGACCTGATAGACCCCGCCGCTCTTGTTGACGTACGCGATGATGGACACCTGCGAGTCAGACTCGGGGCAGAACTCGACCACGTAGCACGAGCCATCGGCCGGAAGGGGGCACCCGCCCCAGATGACGCCGTATGAGGTGCCCTCAGACTGGCCCGGAAGGGCGGGCAGGCGCTTGCGGTGCGTGCGAAACGTGAGCTCAAACGGCGCTGACTCTGCCACGAAGCACCCCCTCCCGCGCGACCGGCCATGATGTGGTATCACGATAGCAAAAAAGGCGCTCCGAAACGGGGCGCCTTACAGGTCTGGGTGGTGCGGCATGTAGGATTCGAACCTACGACCTTTTGATTCGTAGTCAAACGCTCTATCCAGCTGAGCTAATGCCGCAGCGCAAGGGATATCTTGGCACGCGATGTGGCTCGCGTCAAGCATAAAAAACGAGAAAGTTTGGTTGAGTTGGCCTTGCACTCACCATCATGTTCGCCGCGGCGCTTGTTGCCGCCGTCAGCTGATGGAGCCGAGGTCCATGATATAAGAAGCGGTGCGGGCGCCTCAGAGCAACCCGCACCGCACCACATCGGCCCTCACCTCATGCCAAATCTATTGACCGCCGCAGCCGTCACGCCTCCTCATCTTCGAAGCCGGTCCAACGGGGCTTGCCGGTGTACTCCTTTGCCTGCTCTTTCCCGCTCAGCACCCGGATTGCGCCGGCCGCCATGGCCTCCAGCTCGAACTCCCCGGGATAGGCATGCACCGGCGCGATCCAGCTACAGCTCTCGACGATGCTCTGAACAAGCCACTCGCTGTGCACCATGCCGCCACCCAGGAGGATGCCGTCCACCTCGCCACGCAAGACCGTCGCCATGGAGCCGATGAACTTGGCGATCTGGTACAGCAGCGCCTCCCACACCCGCTTGGCGGCCGCGTCCCCCTGCGCCGCCCGCTGCCTGACCTCTCGAGCGTCGGCGGTGCCCAGCAGGCTCAGAAAGCCGCCGGTCTTCATGCAGAGGGCTCGGAGCTCCCCGGGATCCTTGCCCTGCGCGTAGCTCAGGAACTCGATGATCGGAACCGCGCCGCAGCGGTTGGGCGCCATCGGCCCCTCCCCGCCCACGATGTCGGTGCCATCGATCATGCGGCCCTTCTGGTGGGCCGATATGGAGATGCCGCCGCCAATGTGGCAGACGATGAAATTGCACTCGTCATACGGCTTGCCCATCTTGGCGGCATGGCGAATGGCCGTCTCCTTAAGGTTGAGGGCATGGAGGTGAACGTGTCGGTACACGCCCTTGATGCCCGTGATGCGCGCCAGATCGCACAGCTCGTCGGTATCCGGGGGATTGACCACGTACGCGGGCTTGCCGTACTGCACGGCGAACTCGTGAGCCAGCTGGCTGCCCAGGTTGGCAGGGTGCTGAATGCCGTTAGCTCCCCGATTCGCATCGTTGAGCAGGACGGTGCCGACGTTGTAGACGCCGCCCTCTACGGCCATCAGGCCTCCGCCGCGCCCCACATAGGCGTCGACATCAGAAAGATCGACATCGTGTTCTCGCAGCTGCTCCAAGATGGTGTCGCGGCGATACGGAAGCTGGTCGGAAAGGGTCTCGAAGGTCTGAAGGAACTGCGCATCGTGCTCCACCGTCTTTGAGAAGAGGCATTCCTCTCCCCGGAACAGCCCGATCTTCGTGCTGGTGGAACCAGGATTGACGACGAGAACCTTATAGTCCTGCTCGTTGCTCATCTCACTGCACCTCCTGCGCTCGGACGCAGCTCATGGCGACGTTGCCCACGATCTCGGAGACCGGGGCGCCGCGGGAGCAGTCGCACACGATCTTCGCGAACCCCTGGAGCATGGGACCGTACGCATCGGCGTGCGCGAACTGCTGGACCAGCTTGACGCCCACGTTGCCCACGTTGAGATCGGGCCAGATGATGATGTTGGCCTTGCCCGCAACGGGGCTTTCCCGTCCGACCTTCTTGGCGGCCACCTGGGGGTTGATAGCAGAGTCCAGCTGAAATTCCCCATCGATGGCGAGATCCGGACGCCGCGCGCGGGCCACCTGCACCGCCTCCACGACCTTATCCACCAAGGGCCCGTCGCCGCTGCCGCACGTGGAGTAGGAAAGCAGGGCGCACCGAGGCTCCCAGCCCATGAGCGCGCGGACCGTGTCACAGGCCGAGATGGCGATGCTGGCGAGCTGCTCAGCATCCGGATTGGTGCAGACGGCGCTGTCGCCGAATCCCAGCAACGCCCCCTCGCTGCCCTCGTAACCAGGGATGTTGAGGATTCCCACGCTTGATATCGTGGAGATTCCCTCTTGCAGTCCCACTACGGTCTGGCCGGCCATGATGATGTCGCCGGTGGAATGGGTCAGGCCCGCAAACGTGACGTCCACGCTCCCCAGGGCCTGAAGCATCAGGGCCGTGTACAGGGGATCTTTGGCCTTGCGCTTCATGGTCTTCACGCTGTTGAGCGGATAGCGCGCGGAGTATTCCTCCGCCAGGGCCTGCGTCTTCTCCGCGTCAAACGCCTCCTCGAGCTCGATGCCCTCCAGCGAGACGCCGTGCTGCGCCGCAGCCGCCTCGATGTCCGCGACCGCCCCGACCAGCACGGGCTGGCAGATGCCCTCATCCGCACAGGACCGAGCGGCCAAGAGAATCTTCTCCTCCGTCGCCTCGGGGAAGGCCACCTTCTGAGGATTGATCTGGGCCCGTTGCCAGATGCGCTCCATAATGTCCATTCGTTATCTCCTTTCAGGGTCTCGTTCGACCACGGCATATGCGACGACCAGCCCGTCCTCATGGGAAATCGAGAGGTGGATGCGGTAGTTCGGGCCATAGGCCCGCTCAAACCGCGCTTTCGTCTCCCCTTGCAGGCGCGCCCGAGGCTCCCCGCCCGCCCCGGTGGCGATGCACAGATCGCCCGGGCGAAACTCGACCCCGCAGCCGCTCACCGCCTTGTAGACGGCCTCCTTGGCGGCAAAGCGCCCCGCCAGCCAGCTGCGCCGATCAGAGGCGCCCCGGGCTTCCTCCCGTTCCTCCGGGGTGTAGGCCCGTTGCAAAAAGGGGTCATGCTCTCGGATGGCGGCGTCCGCAAGGCGGCTCACGGCGAACACATCTGTCCCCACGCCTACGATCATGGGCTTCGCCTCCTGCTTCGCCGCCCCTGTCAATCGATTGAGGACAAAACAGGCGGCGGCCGAACCGCCGCCTGCACAGGCGTCCTTGCTCAGCTCACGAGCTCGCGTCAGTCGGTGAGGCCGTACTCGATGTCGCCGTCCACGAACTTGGGCGGAATGACCGGGATCTGGAGGTACGAATCGTACTGGCCGCCGGTGTAGATAGACGTGTCGCCGTGGTTGTCGGTATCCCAGAAGAGCGGCTCGAACCAATCCTCGCGAATGTAGCGACCGGCGATCTGGATGCGCAGCGACTGCCCCTTGTGCCAGAAACGGCTGATGGGAACCAGCTCGACATCGACCGGAACAACCTCGCCGGGTTCGATCTTCTCCTCCTTCAGATGGCTCTGAATGGGCTGGAAGCGCGTGCTCTTCTCCTCGTCCAGCGCGCGATGGGAGATGCGCATCTTGCCCCAGGTGCCGGGATGCGGCTCGCCCAGCACCGACACGGGCAGCAGCTCGCCCTTGGTGTCCAGCTTCTGGATGTTGATGAAGATGTCGGCGTCGTCGTACTCCTCCGCGGTCACCCACATGTGCAGCTTCATGTAGCCGGTGATCTCGGTGTCCTCGGTGAACTTGATGTCGAAGTTCGTGACGCCGGTGTTGCCGTCGTAGCTGACCTTGCTCTCGGTGGTCACCGGATCCCAGGAGAGCGCCTGGTTCTCGGCATCCAGGTAGAGCTTGCGATACTCGGTGCGCTTGAGGGGGAAGGAGGTCTCGGGGCGATCCTTGGCGAACAGGAACTCCTTAGCGTCCATGACCTCCAGCCGGACGCGCGGCG